>NZ_CP035088.1:5665000-6004277 GCF_004786035.1 Pseudomonas viciae | reverse complement strand
GTCGAGGCCGAGATTGACGGTGTGCTCCATGAGTACAGCGCCATCGAAGGCGTACAGGAAGACGTAATTGAAATCCTGTTGAACCTTAAAGGTCTGGCTATCAAGCTGCACGGTCGTGACGAAGTTACGCTGACCTTGTCGAAGAAGGGTTCGGGGGTGGTTACCGCTGCCGATATTCAGCTGGATCATGATGTCGAGATCGTTAACCCCGATCACGTAATCGCTAACCTGGCGTCTAACGGCGCCCTGAACATGAAGCTCACCGTAGCTCGTGGTCGTGGTTATGAACCGGCAGACTCGCGTCAGAGCGATGAAGACGAAAGCCGCAGCATCGGTCGCTTGCAGCTTGACTCTTCGTTCAGCCCGGTTCGCCGTATCGCATACGTGGTGGAAAACGCCCGTGTCGAACAGCGTACCAACCTGGACAAGCTGGTTATTGATCTGGAAACCAACGGTACCCTGGATCCTGAAGAGGCTATTCGCCGCGCTGCAACCATCCTGCAACAGCAGTTGGCTGCGTTCGTCGACCTCAAAGGTGACAGTGAGCCAGTGGTTGTCGAGCAGGAAGACGAGATCGATCCGATCCTGCTTCGCCCGGTTGACGATCTGGAACTGACTGTACGTTCGGCTAACTGCCTTAAGGCGGAAAACATCTACTACATCGGCGACCTGATTCAGCGTACCGAAGTAGAGCTGTTGAAGACTCCGAACCTTGGCAAGAAATCCTTGACTGAAATCAAGGACGTTCTGGCCTCCCGCGGTCTGTCCCTCGGCATGCGCCTCGACAACTGGCCGCCTGCAAGTCTTAAGAAGGACGACAAGGCGACTGCCTGATCGTCGTAATCACCGAACGTTGTGTTTGGTAAGGAATGAACCATGCGTCATCGTAAAAGTGGTCGTCACCTGAGCCGCACCAGCTCGCACCGCAAGGCCATGTTCCAAAACATGGCGGTGTCGCTGTTCGAGCACGAGCTGATCAAAACTACACTGCCGAAAGCCAAAGAACTGCGCCGCGTTGCTGAGCCGCTGATCACTTTGGCCAAGACAGATAGCCTGGCTAACCGCCGTCTGGCTTTCGACCGTACTCGCTCGAAAGCTATCGTTGGTAAGCTCTTCAACGACCTGGGCAAGCGTTACGCTACCCGTGAGGGTGGCTACCTGCGCATCCTCAAGTGCGGTTTCCGCGCTGGCGACAACGCGCCTATGGCGTACGTCGAGTTGGTTGATCGTGCTACTGCCGGCGAAGCTGTAAGCGCCGAGTAAGACGACAGTCTGTAACGAAGAACCGGGCCTAGTGCCCGGTTTTTTGTGGGCGTAAGAAAAGTCTATTCGTACAAGCTTCCACGGGAGAGGGGCGGCACTATGGGTGTTGGAGGTATTGGTAGTTATTTTCTATGGATGTCCGCAATTTAATGAATTTGTAGACGTCATGATTGTTGATCAATACTCCTTTCCAGCCGATTAGCCGGCAGTTTGAAGACCGACCTAGGAAGATTGAGCATGAGCCAGACCAAAACGCTTACGACCGCCAGCGGCGCTCCTGTCGCCGATAACCAGAATTCTCGCTCCGCCGGCCCGCGTGGCCCGTTGCTGCTCGATGATTTCCACCTGATCGAGAAGCTTGCTCACTTCAATCGCGAGAACATCCCCGAGCGTCGCGTGCACGCCAAGGGTTCGGGCGCCTATGGCACATTCACCGTCACCCGGGACATCACTCAATACACCAGCGCCAAGCTGTTCGAGTCTGTTGGCAAACAAACCCCAACCTTCCTGCGGTTTTCCACCGTGGGTGGTGAGCGTGGTTCGGCCGACACCGAACGCGATCCACGTGGTTTTGCCCTGAAGTTCTACACCGAGGAAGGAAACTGGGACATCGTTGGCAACAACACGCCGGTGTTCTTCATTCGCGATCCGTTGAAATTCCCGGATTTCATCCACACTCAGAAACGTCTGCCGCAAAGCAACCTGAAAAGCGCCCAGATGATGTGGGATTTCTGGTCGCACTCGCCTGAGGCGCTGCACCAGATCACTATTCTGTTCTCTGATCGTGGCATTCCTGACGGCTACCGTCACATGCACGGCTTCGGCAGCCATACCTATAGCCTGCTCAGTGCGCAGGGTGAGCGTCACTGGGTGAAGTGGCACTACAAAACCAAGCAAGGGATCAAGAACCTTGCGCCGGCCGAAGCCGCACGCCTGGCGGGTACCGATCCGGACTACGCCCAGCGTGACCTGTTCAATGCGATCGAGCGCGGTGAGTTCCCGAAATGGAGCGTCTGCATCCAGATCATGACCGAGGCTCAGGCCGCGGCCCATTACGAGAATCCGTTCGATGTGACCAAGACCTGGTCGCAGAAAGAGTTTCCGTTGATCGAAGTGGGTGAACTCGAACTCAACCGTAATCCGCTGAACTACTTTGCCGAAGTCGAGCAGGCGGCGTTCGGGCCGAGCAACATGGTACCGGGTGTTGGTCTCTCGCCCGACCGCATGCTGCAAGGCCGTGTATTCGCCTACGCTGATGCGCACCGCTACCGTGTTGGCACCAACCACCAGCAATTGCCGGTGAATGCCCCGCGCAGCCCGGTTAACAGCTACCAGCGCGACGGCGCCATGGCATTCGGCAGCAATGGTGGCGCAGCACCGAACTACGAGCCCAATAGCTTCGTGGAAGCGCCGAAGCAGGCTCCACGTTATGCGGAACCGGCATTGGCCCTCAGTGGTGCAGCGGATCGTTACGATCATCGTGAAGACACCGACTACTACAGCCACGCCGGTGCGCTGTTCCGCTTGATGAGCGATGAGCAGAAAGCCCTGCTGATCAGCAACATCGCCGGTGCGATGGGCGGTGTATCGGCGGATGTCGTTGACCGTCAACTGCAGCATTTCTTCAAGGCGGACGTCGCTTATGGGGAAGGTATCGCAAAGGCATTGGGCGTACAGCTTAACTAAGTCTAAACGAGAAGCAGAACCGCCCTCATTAGGGCGGTTTTTGCGTTATTTAGCCTGGTTTTCTCGGATTTTCTTCGCTTTTATTGCGATGTCCCCGTGACCTTGCAGTCAGCTTGGTTCAAACTAGAGCCTTTCAAAGCTTGTGGAGATGTAGGGCGATGCAAGGTCACCCAGACGTAATCGATTACCTCAACACGCTGCTGACAGGCGAACTGGCAGCCCGTGATCAATATTTCATCCACTCGCGGATGTACGAGGATTGGGGTTTTACCGAGCTCTACGAACGTATCAACCATGAGATGGAAGAAGAGACGCAGCACGCCGATGCGCTAATGCGCCGGATCCTGATGCTTGAAGGCACACCGCGCATGCGTCCGGATGACCTGGACATCGGCGCCACCGTGCCTGACATGCTCGCCGCCGACCTGCGCCTGGAATACAAAGTCCGCGCTGCGCTGTGCAAAGGCATTGAACTCTGCGAGCAGCACAACGACTACGTGACTCGCGAGATCCTGCGCATTCAGCTCAACGATACCGAAGAAGACCATACCTACTGGCTGGAGAAGCAGTTGGGCTTGATCAAGTTGATCGGGTTGGAGAACTACCTGCAGTCGCAGTTCTGACGCTCCCACAGAAAAACAAAAAGCCCCTGTCATTGATGAGATGACAGGGGCTTTTTCGTGTTCGGGGAGGAATCAGTCCCGATCACGCTCCAGCAACGGCTTGAGGTAGTAGCCGGTGTATGACTGCTTCATCTCGGCCACTTGCTCCGGTGTGCCTACCGCGATGATCTGACCGCCCTTGGAGCCGCCTTCCGGCCCCAGGTCCACCAGCCAGTCAGCGGTCTTGATCACATCCAGGTTGTGTTCGATCACCACCACGGTGTTGCCGTGGTCGCGCAGGCGATGCAGCACGTCGAGCAATTGCTGGATATCGGCGAAGTGCAGGCCAGTGGTCGGCTCGTCGAGGATGTACAGGGTCTTGCCGGTGTCGCGCTTGGACAGTTCACGGGACAACTTGACCCGCTGGGCCTCGCCGCCGGATAAGGTCGTTGCCGACTGCCCCAGCTTGATGTACGACAGGCCGACATCCATCAGCGTCTGGAGCTTGCGCGCCAGTGCCGGCACCGCGTCGAAGAACACCCGGGCTTCCTCGATGGTCATCTCGAGGGTTTCGTGGATGTTCTTGCCCTTGTACTTGATCTCCAGGGTTTCGCGGTTGTAGCGCTTGCTCTTGCACACGTCGCACGGCACGTAGATGTCCGGCAGGAAGTGCATCTCCACCTTGATCAGGCCATCGCCCTGGCAGGCTTCGCAGCGCCCGCCCTTGACGTTGAACGAGAAGCGACCAGGGCCGTAGCCCCGGGAGCGCGATTCCGGCACGCCGGCGAACAGTTCGCGGATCGGTGTGAACAGCCCGGTGTAGGTCGCCGGGTTGGAGCGCGGTGTACGACCGATCGGGCTCTGGTCGATATCGACGACCTTATCCAGGTGCTCCAGGCCCTTGATGCTGTCGTGGGCGGCAGCTTCCAGGGTGGTGGCGCCGTTGAGGGCCGTGGCGCTGAGGGGGAACAGGGTGTTGTTGATCAGCGTCGATTTGCCGGAGCCGGACACGCCGGTGACGCAGGTCAGCAGGCCAATCGGGATTTCCAGGTCAACGTTGCGCAAGTTGTTGCCACGGGCGCCCTTGAGGGTCAGCGACAGCTTCTTGTTGCGCGGTGTGCGCTTGGCCGGCACCTTGATCTTCACCCGGCCCGACAGGTATTTACCGGTCAGGGAATCGGGATGCGCCATGACCTCGGCAGCAGTGCCCTGGGCAACGATATGCCCGCCATGCACCCCTGCGCCCGGGCCGATGTCCACCACGTAATCGGCCAGGCGAATGGCGTCTTCATCGTGCTCGACCACGATCACAGTATTGCCGATGTCCCGCAGGTGCTTCAGGGTGCCGAGCAGTCGATCATTGTCCCGCTGGTGCAGGCCAATCGACGGCTCGTCGAGGATGTACATCACCCCGACCAGGCCAGCACCGATCTGGCTGGCCAGGCGGATACGCTGGGCTTCACCGCCGGACAAGGTGTCTGCGCTGCGATCGAGGGTCAGGTAATCCAGGCCGACGTTTACCAGGAACTGCAGGCGCTCGCGGATTTCCTTGAGGATCTTGTCGGCGATTTCTCCACGACGACCAGTGAGTTTCAAGCCGCCGAAGTAATCGGTGGCATCGCCGATCGGCAGGTTGGTCACCGCCGGCAAGGTCTTTTCGCCAACCCACACATGCCGCGCTTCGCGACGCAAGCGGGTGCCACGGCAATCGGGGCAGGGCTGGGTGCTGAGGAACTTGGCCAGCTCTTCGCGCACGCTCGCCGACTCGGTCTCGCGGTAGCGCCGCTCCAGGTTCGGCACGATGCCTTCGAACGGGTGGGAGCGTTTGACGATATCGCCGCGGTCGTTCAGGTATTTGAAGTCGACATTCTGCGAGCCGCTGCCATGCAGGATGAATTTCTGCTGGTCGGCGGGCAGTTCGTTGAACGGCTCGTCCAGGCTGAACTTGTAGTGGGCCGCCAGCGACCCAAGCATCTGGAAGTAATAGACGTTGCGCCTGTCCCAGCCGCGGATCGCGCCTTCGGCCAAGGTCAGTTCGCCGTTGACCAGGCGTTTGGTGTCGAAGAACTGCTTGACCCCCAGGCCATCGCAGGTCGGGCAGGCGCCGGCTGGGTTGTTGAAGGAAAACAGCTTGGGTTCCAGTTCGCTGATGGCATGACCGCAGATCGGGCAGGCGAAGCGCGCGGAGAAGATGATCTCTTCGCCGGGTTCGTCGTCCATCGGCGCCACCAGGGCGATGCCATCGGCCAGCTTCAGCGCCGTCTCGAAGGATTCGGCCAGGCGCTGTTGCAGGTCGGCGCGAACCTTGAAGCGGTCGACCACCACGTCGATCGAATGCTTCTTCTGTTTATCCAGCTTCGGCAGTTCGTCCAGCTCGCACAGCTTGCCGTTGACCCGGGCCCGCACGAAGCCCTGGGCGCGCAGTTCCTCGAAGACCATCAGGTGCTCGCCCTTGCGCTCGCGAATCACCGGCGCCAGCAGCATCAGCTTGCTGCCTTCCGGTTGCGCCAGCACCAGGTCGACCATCTGGCTGACGGTCTGGGCTTCCAGGGGAATGTCGTGGTCGGGGCAGCGGGGGATGCCCACTCGCGCATACAGCAGGCGCAGGTAGTCGTAGATCTCGGTGATGGTGCCGACTGTCGACCGTGGGTTATGGGAGGTCGACTTCTGTTCGATGGAGATCGCCGGCGACAAGCCTTCGATGGTGTCGACGTCGGGTTTTTCCATCATCGACAGGAACTGCCGGGCATAGGCCGACAGCGATTCGACATAGCGTCGCTGGCCTTCGGCGTACAGGGTGTCGAAGGCCAGGGATGATTTGCCGGATCCGGACAGGCCGGTGATGACGATCAGTTTGTCCCGTGGCAGGGTCAGGTCGATGTTCTTCAGGTTGTGGGTACGGGCCCCACGAATCAGGATCTTGTCCAAAGTGGCCTCGCTCGGCGGGCGTCGAAAACGTAGGAGTATACGGGCAAATACTGGATGGATGCACACTATTGAAAGTGAGTTTGCAGCCATACATGAAGACTGCGCGGCAAACGGTCGCCATATACCCTCTCAATCGATGGGACTGGTAGAATCGCCGCCGGTTCACATGAGGTTTTTCCATGCAAGATCCCCACAGCGAACACATGAGTAGCGGTGAGACCCGCGCGGCAAGCGGCCTTGCCCTGGTGTTCGCCTTCCGTATGCTGGGCATGTTCATGGTGTTGCCGGTGTTGGCGACCTATGGCATGGACCTGGCGGGCGCGACCCCGGCCCTCATCGGGTTGGCGATTGGCGCTTACGGCCTGACCCAGGCGATTTTCCAGATCCCGTTCGGGGTCATTTCCGACCGCATCGGCCGGCGTCCGGTGATCTACCTGGGGTTGATCGTCTTCGCCCTGGGCAGTGTGCTGGCGGCCAATGCCGATTCGATCTGGGGGGTGATCGCCGGACGAATCCTGCAAGGTGCCGGGGCTATTTCCGCCGCTGTCATGGCGCTGCTGTCGGACTTGACCCGCGAACAGCACCGGACCAAGGCCATGGCCATGATCGGCATGACAATCGGTCTGTCGTTCGCTGTCGCCATGGTCGTAGGTCCCTTGCTGACCCGTGCCTTTGGCTTGTCGGGGCTGTTCCTGGCCACCGGGGCCATGGCGCTGGTGGGCATCCTGATCGTGGCGTTCATGGTGCCGCACTCCACCGGGCCGTTGCAGCACCGCGAATCCGGGGTGGCCCGCCAGGCGCTGATCCCAACGCTCAAGCACCCGGATCTGCTGCGCCTGGACCTGGGAATTTTCGTGCTCCACGCCATGCTCATGTCCAGTTTCGTGGCCTTGCCCCTGGCGCTGGTGGAAAAAGCCGGCCTGCCCAAGGAGCAGCACTGGTGGGTGTACCTGACCGCGCTGCTGATTTCGTTCTTCGCCATGATCCCGTTCATCATCTATGGCGAGAAGCGACGCAAAATGAAACGAGTTTTGCTCGGCGCCGTCATGACGCTGATGCTCACTGAGCTATTCTTCTGGCAGTTCGGCGATAGCTTGCGGGCCCTGGTGATCGGCACGGTGGTGTTTTTCACCGCGTTCAATCTGCTGGAGGCATCGCTGCCGTCGCTGATCAGCAAGGTTTCACCGGCGGGCGGCAAAGGTACGGCGATGGGGGTTTACTCCACCAGCCAGTTCCTGGGTTCGGCGTTGGGCGGGATCCTCGGCGGCTGGCTGTTCCAGCATGGCGGTTTGTCGGTTGTGTTCCTGGGTTGCGCCGCGCTGGCTGCACTTTGGCTGCTTTTTGCTGTTACCATGCGCGAACCTCCCTATGTGACGAGCCTGCGCTTGCCCTTATCGCCCGAGGCGATTCGTGAGGCTGGCCTGACCGAGCGTCTGAAGGCCGTCGTTGGAGTAACCGATGCAGTGGTGGTCGCCGACGAGGCGGCCGTGTATATCAAACTCGACACCGAATTATTGGATCGCGCGACGCTCGAGCGCCTGGTGAACAACCCGGCCCCGACCACGTGCGAAGCCTAGGAGAACGTTATGGCCCGTGGGGTTAACAAAGTCATATTGGTCGGTACTTGCGGCCAGGATCCTGAGGTTCGCTACCTGCCCAACGGCAACGCCGTGACCAACCTGAGTCTGGCGACCAGCGAGCAGTGGACCGACAAGCAGACCGGCCAGAAGGTCGAGAAGACCGAATGGCACCGCGTGTCCATGTTCGGCAAAGTGGCGGAGATCGCCGGCGAATACCTGCGCAAGGGTTCGCAGGTGTACATCGAAGGCAAGCTGCAGACCCGCGAGTGGGAAAAAGACGGTATCAAGCGTTACACCACTGAAATCGTGGTCGACATGCAAGGCACCATGCAACTGCTGGGCGGTCGTCCACAGGGCGACCAACAGCAAGGTGGCAACAACTACCAGCAGTCGGCTCCGGCCCCGCGTCAGCAGGCGCCTCGTCCACAGTCGGCGCCACAGCCACAACGCGAGCGCCCGGCCCCGCAACAAGCCGCGCCGCAACCGGCTCCGGATTTCGACAGCTTTGATGACGATATTCCGTTCTGAGTCTACTCAGACTTTTTATAAAGTTTGACTAAGGAACCCCCGCCATGCGGGGGTTCCGCGTTTTTGGCAGTGTAAAATCAGTCATAAATAATCTTCTGATAGACCGGCGTTTGCTTGGCGCTGTGCTTGATGCGTCGCACTGAGCTGCCGGTGATGAGTTGTCCACCGAGCAGAAGATTGCCACGAGGAGATCGCGGTTCGAAAAGCTGCTGTCTTAATACCCTTATCGCTTCTGCACCCAATTCATCGCGGGGCACGTGAAGCGTCGTGAGCGGTAAATCGTTGATGTCCGCCAGGTTGAACCCGTCCATGCTCATCACTGAAACATCGTGAGGAACCCTCAGGCCAGCATTCTGGAGCGCTTTAACTGCCCCGGCTGCCATAAAGTCGCCCCCGGCCAGGATGGCAGTCGGTCGGTCTTCGGGTGCGCAGTTTTCCATGAAGGCCGCCACCTGCGCTTCAGATTCAGCACTGCCGAAACCTTCGGAAATTATTAGGTGTTTCGCTTCGACAAACTCGAGATTTTGCTCCTTCCATGCGTCACGAATTCCACGTATTCGAAGGTCCATCGTGTACCGCCTGAGACACTGGAGGGTCAGTACATTTCGATGGCCCATCTGAAATAGATAATTCATCGAATAATGACCGATTAAAAAGTGGTCGGGTGATATCGAGGGCAGGCGCATGCTGCGATCGATGCAGTTGATCAACACCGTCGGCTTGCTGAGGTCGGCCGCAAGTTGGTGTATGTGCGGATCATCAATACCAATCAGGATCGCCGCATCGGTGTCCTTCTGATTCATCTTTTCCAAAAACAATAATGCGTCGCTATCGACCTCTTCGAGCTCACAGTAGCGGACTCGAACATCATGCTGCGCGACCGCCTGCGTGATGCCCTGGATAACTTTGTAGTAGAAGATATCGGAGCGTACGTTGAAGGCCCGCGAGGGCGCGAAGAGGGTCAGCCCGTTGAGCAGGAAACGACCATGGGCGAGGTCTTCCATCACGCCCCTCTGACGAGCCGCCGCCAGCACTTTTTCTCTCGTCGCCGGGCGGGTATTTGATTTGCCTGCAAGCACCCGGGACACCGTCGCTATGGACAGGCCAGTCTGTGCCGCGATTTCAGCAATGTGTAATTTCCCCACCGCGGCTTATCCATTGAGACAATTTATGTAAAAGCTTTCATAGCAGAAAAGGGCCAGCAAGCCTAGCGTCCTTGGGTCTTTGCCGAGCCAGGGTGAAAGAGAATGTAAGTTTATACACGCTTACTTCTGTACGAGTCATGAGCCGTTGCCATAGCGTCAAGCCTCAAATAAAAACAAAACGCCGGAAAATCCGGCGACAGGCGAAGAATTGATGACTATCGATATCGAACGCAATGCTCGACTTTCGGCCAAGCGAACATTCATCCCACATCTGCGTTGGTGGATGCTTTCCCTGTTTTTGCTCGGCGTCACCGTAAACTACATAACCCGCAATTCATTAGGCATATTGGCGCCGGAACTAAAAACCACGTTCAACATGTCCACTGAACAATACTCGTGGGTGGTCGCTTCTTTCCAACTTGCCTATACCGTTTTCCAACCCATCTGCGGATGGCTGATCGATGCGATCGGGCTCAAGCTCGGCTTTGTGGTATGCGCCGTCATATGGTCGGTGATGTGCCTTCTGCATGCCGGGGCCGCGAGTTGGGTGCATCTGGCGATTTTGCGTTTTTTTATGGGCGCTTCGGAGGCTGCGGCTACACCAGCCAATGCCAAGGCGATAGGGGACTGGTTTCCAAAAAAAGAACGACCTATCGCCGCAGGTTGGGCAGGGGTTGGCTTTTCCTTGGGGGCCATGCTCGCCCCTCCCATCATCTATCTGGCTCATGTATCTCTGGGCTGGCAGGGCGCATTTCTAATCTCCGGGGGGATCGGCCTGGTCTGGGCCGCCGTCTGGGCATGGCTCTACCACGCCCCCAATATCCACCCGCGCTTATCGCCCAATGAGTTGAAGCATATCCAACAAGACGGCGAAAAAATCGGCCAGCAAATGCCCTTTTTTAAAGCGTTGAAAAAGATTGGCCGGGACAAGCGGTTTTACGGTATCGCGCTTCCCGCCTTCATGGCAGAACCGGCATGGGCGGTCATGAGTTTTTGGGTGCCGCTGTATCTGGCCAATGAAAGAGGAATGGACCTTAAGCAAATCGTACTGTTTGCCTGGGTTCCGTTTCTGGCCGCGGACTTGGGCAGTATCGCCAGCGGTTATCTGTCACGCGCTTACCATCGTTTTTTCAAATGCACCCGGGTGAACTCGATAGTCGCCAGTTCAATCACCGGCGCGTTCCTGATGTTTTCGTTGGCCGTGATGACTCAGGTGCAAGACCCCTATGTTGCGATTGCGCTTATTTCAGTCGGCGGTTTTGGCCACCAGATTATTTCTTGCATGTTAAGTGCGCTGGTCGTCGAAACGTTTGATCGGGATGAGTTGGCGACGGTTAACGGAATGCGAGGCTCCTGTGCCTGGATTGCCAGCTTTATTTTCTCGCTGATCATCGGTGTCAGCGTGGACAAAATAGGATTCAACCCATTGTTCATTGCAATGGGGCTCTTTGATTTTATAGGTGCGTTTTTCATGATCTTGTTTATCGCAGACAGAGCGTCCAAACCTAAAGCGGTGCGTGCACAATGAAATCACTTAAAGTCTGGACGTTACAGGCCCAGGAAAAAGGTTATATCGAGCTGCTGGTTGAGGGCCGACATCTATTCCGAATCTATATTCTTGAAGACGGTTTGGCGCGTGTTCTGCTTCTGCGTGCAGGGGCGTTGGCACTGGATCGGACCTGGAGCATTGCACCCCGGGAGGACGTCGCCTGGGAGGGCCGGTCCCGCGAGTCGGTAGCGGATTTCTCTTTGCCCGCGTACCGGGTCGAAGCGTTTCAGGACCGGTTGGTGCTCACCACCAAAAAACTCCGCATCACTGTGAATCAGCCGCTGTGGTTACAGTGGGAATACCATGATGGCCAGCGCTGGAAGCCGTTGGTCTCGGATCGGCCCACCGGTGCCTATTCGCTTGACGCTCATGGTGAAGGCCTGGAGCACTACCAGCTTCGCGCGCCCGAACATCGCTACTACGGGCTCGGCGAAAAAACCGGCGACTTGAACCGCACCGGCCGGCGTTTTGAAATGCGTAACTTGGATGCAATGGGATATGACGCTGCGAGCACCGACCCGCTGTACAAGCACATTCCTTTTGTCATCACGCACCAGGAACACGCCAGCTTTGGGATGTTTTATGACAACCTGAACACCAGCCTGTTTGATCTGGGTAACGAGCTGGATAATTATCACCGGCCCTATCGTCGGTACAAAGCGGAGGCCGGCGACCTCGACTACTGGGTACTGGCAGGCCCGCGCATACTGGATGTGACAAAGGCTTTCGTTCGCCTGACCGGACGCACCTTGTTTCTACCTAAATGGAGCCTGGGCTACAGCGGCTCAACCATGCGTTACACCGATGCCGAAAATGCCCAGGAACAGTTGCTGGAGTTTCTTGATCTGTGCCGTCGGCACGATATTCCCTGTGACTCTTTTCAACTGTCATCCGGGTACACCTCCATTCGCGAAAAACGCTATGTGTTCAACTGGAACCATGAAAAAGTCCCGGACCCCAAGGCGCTTGCCCAGGCCTACCGTGATGCCGGCGTCAGACTGATTGCCAACATAAAGCCTTGTCTGCTGCAGGACCACCCGCGCTACGCCGAGGTGGCCAATCAAAAGATGTTCATTACCGACTCTGAACACGACAGGCCAGAGCGGTCGGTCTTCTGGGACGATGAGGGCTCTCATCTGGACTTCACCAACCCGGACACTGTCAGTTGGTGGCAATCAAATGTCAGGTCACAGCTTTTGGAACTGGGCATTGAATCTACGTGGAACGATAACAATGAATTCGAAGTGTGGGATGGCGAGGCGCGCTGCCAAGGCTTCGGGCGCGAGATAGCCATCAAACATATCCGGCCCGTCATGGCATTGCTGATGATGAGAGCGTCTTTAGAGGCACAACAGCGCTTCTCACCGTCAGAGCGGCCCTACCTCATCTCACGCTCAGGTTGCGCCGGCATGCAGCGCTATGTTCAGACCTGGAGCGGTGATAACCGAACCAACTGGAAAACACTCCGCTACAACACCCGCATGGGCCTGGGCATGAGCCTGTCGGGGTTGTACAACGTGGGGCATGACGTGGGTGGGTTCTCCGGTAATAAACCGGACCCCGAACTGTTTGTCCGTTGGGTCCAGAATGGTGTGATGCACCCGCGCTTCACCATTCACTCCTGGAACGACGATGGCACCGTCAATGAGCCATGGATGCATCCAACGGTCACCGATGCGGTCCGTGACGCTATTGCGCTCAGATACAGGTTGATGCCTTATTTCTATACCTTGCTGTGGCAAGCCAGTCACGAAGATGAGCCCATTTTGCGACCCACGTTTCTTGACCACGAGCACGACTTTCAAACGTTCGAGGAAAACGACGAGTTCCTTCTGGGCCGAGACGTTCTCGTCGCCAGCGTGGTAGAGGAAGGCGCACGCGAGCGCGAGGTGTGGCTGCCCCTGAACGCGACAGGATGGTGCGACTGGCATACCGGTGGCTGGTACGAAGGCGGCCAATACGTTTCTCTGGATGCGCCTTTGGAACGTTTGCCATTGTTGGTACGAGGGGGCGCTGCGATAGCGACCGGTGAGTGCCACAAGCTTAATGATCCCTCGCTTGATCGGCGTCGCGAGCTGGTGATTTTTCCTGCACCTTCAGGCACCTCCAGCGGCGTGTTATTTGAAGATGACGGCATCAGTCATGGCTGGAAGAACGGCAATAGCCTGGTGATCAGATGGACCATTGAATATGGCCTGGACTTCATTGATTTGAAGATCTCTAAAACAGGGGTTTTTTGTCCGGCGTGGGAGCAGCTCGAGGTGTCCTTGAAGGGAACGGATGCGAGAACCCTGAGAATCAACGGCCATAGCGACTGCGCTTTAACGTTGGCCGACATTGCGGAGCATGAACTTCATTGATCCCCTGAGAAGTCTTGCCCTCCCAGTCCGGGAGGGCAGGTTCAAGGGGCATCGGAGGCTTTCATCTCTCCTAAGAACCGTGCATACGAGTTTCCCTGCCTCGGCTCACAAATCCAGATCCAATACCTCCTGCATCCTCTCGCCAATCGACTGTCTCAACCACGCGGCATGGAACGCCATGTCCCGCACGGTTACATCCCCAAACCGCAGTGCGATCGGCTTGCCATTGGCCCCGGCGAAGCACACCTCAAAGTGACAAACATTGGCGGAAGCGGTCGTTATGTAAGGCCGGATGGAATGGATGTCGCTGTACGGCACGCATTCTTCGGTGCTTTGTCGGGCACGGCGGCGCTGGGTGAAGGTGAGGCGTTGCTGGCGCTCGTCAAAGCAGAAACCGAGCACTTCAGGCGCACAGGCGAGCCATTTGAGGATGCAGACGGCCACGAATGTGCTGATGAACATGAGCGTTAAAAACAGGGGATCTTCGATCACTCTTGTATGAATGGGCGACAGGCTTTGTCCGACATGAAACAGCTTCATCGATAGGACTGCCAGTCCGTAGACCGGCAAGGCCAGCAATACCGCCACGGCGTACAGCATGGTGCCCAGGTATCCCGGCCTGGGTACGTCGCTTGAGCAATCCCAAGTGGGCGGATGCCATGACGCTGAGGCGGCGGTGTCGGTCGGGAAGGGCGAGTCGACCAGGCGCGGCGGGCGTTTGCGTTTCATGCGGCAGGCTCTTGGGAACTGACCGGCCATTCTTATCGTTATGGCTCAACGGCGACTAGTAGCAGTCAGCAGTCGCAAGCAAATAAAAAACCGCGCTGCGGTGCTCGAAGCGCGGTTCTCTTTGCCCGCCATTGGGGGCTGGATTGCACCTCAGCGGTTGGCTGCCAGGAATTGCTCAGTGCTCACCACACTCGCATAAGCAAACCCCAGCGCCGCCATGAAGGCCGCATGTACTTGGGCGGCCGGGACCACGACGCCGTTGAATTCCAGGTCGAGGGTGGCACAGGCATCGTGGATCACTGTGACGTCATAGCCCAAATCCGCCGCAGCCCGGGTGACGCCATCGACGCACATGTGGCTCATGCTGCCGACCACCACCAGTTGCTCGATGCCGTGGTGGTCGAGAAGGGCTTGCAGTTCGGTCTCTCGAAACGAATTGACGAAGTGCTTGAGCACCACCGGCTCGTCGTCGCGGTTGAGCACTTTGGGGTGCAGTTGCGCGCCTTCGGAGCCTGGGGTGAAGAACGGCGCGTCGTCGGAGGTGAACTCATGGCGGATGAACACCACTTGATCCCCGGCCTGGCGAAAGGCTTCGATCAACTTTGCGGCATTGTCGGCGGCGGCGTCGGCACCGACCAGTGGCCATTTCCCTTGGAGGAAGTAGTCGTTCTGGATATCGACTACGATGAGCGCTTGCTTGGGCATGAGGGTTTCCTTGATCAGGTTGGGTATGGCGCCAGTATTGGCTTTTGCCGCAGGTTCGAGGATTGGCCACAACGACAATAGGCGAGGGAAAACTGACAATGACGCAGCAAAGGGCAGTCGCCGAGCTCGGGGTGCTCATCTATCCCGGCGCGCAATTGGCGGCGGTGCATGGGTTGACCGATCTGTTTGCCGTGGCGCAGCGAATTGCGGCCGAGCATGGCAGTGCGCAGTTGCCACGGCTGCGGGTCAGTCACTGGCAAACGGAAAATGACGAAGCGCCGTTGCGGGTGTTCGACAGCGAAGCCGGCCCGGCGGGCAAACTGGTTGCGTTGCTGATTCCGCCATCCCTCGCCGGTTTCGATGAGGAGCAGGCCTCCCAAGGATTGATGGATTGGCTGCGTGCGCAGCATGCCGGTGGCACGGTGTTGGGTGGGGTTTGCGTAGGCTCGATTCTGCTGGCCGAAAGTGGCCTGCTCGATGGGCGCAGCGCCACCACCCACTGGACCTCGGCCAAGTCCTTCGCGGCGCGTTACCCGAAGATCAAACTCAACGCCGACAAACCCATCGTCGACGACGGCGACCTGATCACCACGGCCGGGTTGATGGCCTGGTCGGAGCTGGGGCTGCGTCTGGTGGACCGCCTTCTCGGGCCGAGCATTGCCACGCGCACGGCGCAATTTTTGGTGATCGAGCACAGCGACAGCGCCAGCCAATGCGGCAGTAACTTCGCGCCGATTCTCGGGCATGGCGACGCGGCGATTCTCAAGGTCCAGCATTGGCTTCAAAGCAGCGGTGCGGTGGACGTTTCCCTTGGCGCGATGGCCGAACGGGCTGGGTTGGAAGAGCGCACCTTCCTGCGCCGCTTCCGCGCCGCCACCGGGCTAAAACCCACCGAATACTGCCAGCACCTGCGAGTCGGCAAGGCCCGGGAAATGCTGGAGTTCACCAATGGCACCATCGACCACATCGCCTGGACCGTGGGTTATCAGGATCCGAGTGCGTTTCGGGCGACGTTCAAGAAGATTACCGGGCTGGCGCCGAGTGATTATCGGGCGAGGTTTGGGGTGAGTCCGCCGGGTGTTTCAAGGCCGCAGTGAGTGCTTTTGTGGCGAGGGGATAAACCTCCTCGCCACAGGAGACGGTGCGAGTATCGTGCAATTTGCCGGATATCAACCGCAGGTCGTGCAGAATGAAACAGGCGCGTTGCTATCAACTCCTCGCGATTCCCCCGTTTGCTTGACCGTCCTGGCGGCTTCCATCGTTGGCCTGATCTCTGCACCCCTTAACCCACAGCCATCGAGCACAGGTAAAGGGCAACGCATGACGCCAGTCAATCGCAACAAAACCGTAGTGGCCCACTCGGTCAACCCCCACGCGCCGCTCCATGAAGTGGAAACCAATCGTGCGCTGGCCCGCTGGCTGGCGCAGATCCTCGGGCTGGCGTACGGCGGCAGTTATGATGAACAGCAACATGCCGGGCTTGATCTGTATTGGGTGCCTACGCAAACCCTGATCGGCGCCGAGGCCGCGTTGCGCCTGGGTGTCAAGGGGCCCGAGGACCTGTGGGGCGGTTACGTCGAGCATGATTTTATTTGCACCAAGGCGATCGCCCACGGTCTGCTGAATAAGGATGCCGTGGCCCCCGAGGGTTGGTCGCCGCTGTTTGCCAAGCTCACCCGAGGCGCGGTGCTCGATGGCGTGAGTGTCTTTGCGCTCAAGGACGCGCGCCCGGCCGCGGAGCATTTGCTTTACACCGGGCCGATCCGCCTCAAGCCGATCCATGCTTGCGCTGGACGCGATCAACGAGTGATCAAGAGCCTTGCGCAGTTCGATGAAGTTGCCGCCGCGCCTGACGCCCAGACGCTTTTTCGTGATGGGGTGGTGCTGGAGCAAAACCTCAGTGAGGTCCAGACCCAAAGCGTCGGCCAGAGCTTCATCAGCGGCAAAGTCCTCAGCTATTGCGGCGTGCAACACCTGACCCAGGACAGCGAGGGCTTGGAGGTCTACGGCGGCTCGGATCTGTTGGTGGTGCAGGGCGGCTATATCGAATTGCTCAGGCTTGAGCTGGCCGACGATGTCCGTGAAGCGGTACGCCTGGCCCAAGTGTTTGATGACGCCGCCCACCAGGCTTACCCCGGCTTCTTCGCCTCGCGGCGCAATTACGACATTGCCCAGGGCCTGGATGCCGCCGGCCAGCCCCGTGGCGGTGTGCTGGAGCAGTCGTGGCGCATGGGTGGGGCCAGCAGTGCCGAGCTTGCGGCGTTGCAGGTGTTCGTCGAGGCCCCGTCGACCAGCGCGGTGCGCGTGTCCTCGGTGGAAACCTACACCGACCAACCGCTGCCCCCCGGCGCCAAAGAGGTCTATCGCGGCGCGGCGCACAATGGGGACTTCCTTCTTAAATACGTAACGGTTCATTCCTATGACGGCTAGAAGCGAAACCATACAGATCGAGATCGACGATGAACACATGAACGGGACCTTCCTGAGCCCCAAGTCGAAGGTGCCCGGCGTATTGTTCGTGCACGGTTGGGGCGGCAGTCAGGAGCGTGACCTGGAGCGGGCCAAAGGCATTGCCGGCCTGGGCTGCGTGTGCCTGACCTTCGACTTGCGCGGGCATACCGGCGGGACGGGCATTCCGCTATCGCGGGTGAGTCGGGAAGACAACCTGCGGGATCTGCTGACGGCTTACGACCGGCTGCTTGCCCACCCGGCCCTGGACACGTCGGCGATTGCCGTGGTGGGCACCAGCTATGGCGGTTACCTGGCCTCGATCCTGACATCGCTGCGACCGGTGCGTTGGCTGGCCTTGCGGGTGCCGGCGCTGTACCGCGATGAGCAATGGCACACGCCCAAGCGCGACCTGGACAAAAGCGACTTGCTCGATTACCGCAGCACCCTGGTGCATGCCGACACCAATCGCGCCTTGCATGCCTGCTCTCAGTTCACCGGTGATGTGTTGCTGGTGGAATCGGAGACCGACGACCACGTGCCCCATGCCACCATCATGAGCTACCGAGCGGCGTGCCAGCAGACCCACTCGCTGACCCACCGGATCATCGACGGCGCGGACCATGCCCTGAGCGACCCAGTGTCACAACAGGCCTACACCTCGATCCTGGTGGGCTGGATCACGGAGATGGTGGTGGGTGAGCGGTTGAGCATTATTCAGGAGCGGTGATTGTGTGGTGTGGGTGAGGGCCTCATCGCGAGCAAGCTCGCTCCCACATTGGATCTGTTGTGAACATGATATTCCGGCCGCAATAAATCCCTGTGGGAGCGAGCTTGCTCGCGATGGGCCACTACCTCCCCGTTATTTAAGCCCAGGCTTGACCCGCAACGCCTTGGCCTTCGCTTCGATCACCAGGTACATCATCACCGTGATCAGCAACGGCAAAATGAAGTAGATCGCCCGGTAGGCGATCAACCCCGCCAGCAGGCTGCCCCGCGACACCTCGTGCTGCAGCAGCGCAATGAACACCGCCTCCAACACCCCAAGGCCCGCCGGAATGTGGGTGATGACCCCGGCAATGCTGCTGATCAGCAACACCCCGAGCACCATCGGATAATCCAGTTTGCTGGGCAGCAAAGTGAAAATCACCGCCGCCATCAGCGACCAGTTCAATGCCCCCAGCGCCAGTTGCAACACGGCCATGCGCAGCGACGGCAGGTTGATTTCCATACCCCGAATGGTCCAGGCCCGGCGCTTGGAAAACTGACAGGCCAGCAGATAACCCGCACTGACGAACAGCAACAGCACACCCACGCCTTGCAGCGCATTACTGCTGAGTTTCCAGCCCGGCGGCATCGTCACCAGACCGCTGCTGAACACCACGCCGGCCAGGGTCATGTAGCCGAACCAGTTGGTGGCCAGGCTCAAGCCGAGGATCTTGGCGATGTTGCCGGTGCTGACCCCCAGCCGCGAATACAGCCGGTAGCGCATGGCGATGCCGCCGACCCAGGCACTGAGGTTGAGGTTGAAGGCGTAACTGATCACCCCCACCGGCAGGATTTGCCGCCAGCTGAGTTTCTGACGGATGTAGGTGCGGCCAATCAGGTCGAAGCAGGCGTAAGTGATGAAACTGGTGATGGTCAATGCGACTGCGATGATCAACGTGCGTACCTTGAAGTCCGCCAGGGTCGCGAACACTTCCGACCAATCGATGCGCCGGGCCAGGGTCGTGAACAGCACGATCAGCAGCAGGAAGAAAGCCAGGGTCAGCGGTCTTTTCCAGCGGCTCCAGCGTGACTTGGGTTTACCCTGCTCGTGGGCGTGGGCGTCATGGGGTGCGGTCTGCGCGTCAGAGTGGTTCATGGGGTTCGCTCCGAACCGCCGTCGGCGGCGAAAAAGGTTTCAGGCGCGGTTTATGGGCCGGCAGCCAGCCGGCCCAGGCCGGGAAGTGGCGCAGGAAGTGGAACACCATGAAACCGACGGTCATGCGCCACAGCCGGCCCCGAGGGGCGTGGTTTTCGGGCATGACCGTGCAATGATTGCGGCTCAAATGATCGAGGCGCTGGAACAGTTCGCGGTTGAACGCCCGATCGCGGATCAGCACGTTGGCTTCCAGGTTCAGGGACAGGCTCAGCGGGTCGAGATTGCTCGAACCGACGGTGCTCCAGTCCTCATCCACCAGCGCGACTTTGCCGTGCAGCGGCCGTTCGCAATATTCGTAGATCACCACGCCGTCCTTGAGCAGGTAGTTGTAGAGCATTCGCGCGGCGAGCTTGGCGATCATCATGTCCGGCTGACCCTGCAGGATCAGTCGCACCTCCACGCCACGGCGCGCCGCATTACGAATTTCGCGCAGCAACCGGTAGCCGGGGAAGAAATAGGCGTTGGCGATCACTACACGGCGCTGGGCGCTGCGCAGCACTTGCAGGTAGACCTCTTCGATGTCGGTCTGATGTTCGTGGTTATCGCGATAGACCAGGCGCACCTGGCCGTCATGGTCGTTGAAGGCCAGCTCATTGCGCCGACTGCGCCGCCGTTGCCACCAGTATTTGGCCCGCGAAGGGCGGC
Source organism: Pseudomonas viciae (assembly GCF_004786035.1). Taxonomy (NCBI): domain Bacteria; kingdom Pseudomonadati; phylum Pseudomonadota; class Gammaproteobacteria; order Pseudomonadales; family Pseudomonadaceae; genus Pseudomonas; species Pseudomonas viciae. Next base: position 5,984,185 of record NZ_CP035088.1, on the reverse strand, counting down.
CGCTCTGCACCAGCGCGAAGTGATGGATATCCACCACCGCCGGGCCTTTGACCTCCACCGAGTAATCCTGCTTGGCCTCGGGGCCGAAATCCCCCAGGTGGTCAGCGGAAAAGTTGATCCCGCCGATAAACGCGATGACCCCGTCCACCACCACGATCTTGCGGTGCAGGCGGCGGAACCAGTTGGTGCGGATCCCCAGGAGCCGGGGGGCGGGATCGAACATCTGCAGCCGCACCCCGGCATCACTCAACGATGCGAGGAATTCAGTGGTCAGCTCACCGCAGCCGAAGCCGTCGAGGCTGACGCTGATGCGCACGCCACGGTGGGCGGCGTCCACCAGCAGGTCCCGCAGTTCGATCCCGACCTTGTCCTCGAACAGAATGAAGGTCTCCAGGAGGATTTCGCTCTCGGCCCGGCGAATGGCCTCGAACACCCGGGGGAAATACTCCTCGCCGTTTTCCAGGAGCGTGACGCGGTTGTTGCCGTGCCAGCTGTATTCGATATCGGCCGGTGCCGGGTTGCGCTCGGTGGGTGGAACTTCAATTTGCTGCACCGTCTCCTTGTTCACCGTCGTGTTCATAATTCGATCTCCACCGACAGTGGTGCATGGTCGGAAAGGTGCGACCAGGGACGTACGCTCAACACCTTGGGGTGATGGGCCTTGAGGTTGCGCACGTAGATGCGGTCCAGGCGCAGGATGGGCAGGCGCGCCGGAAAACTGCGGGCCGGTTTGCCCAACCGCTCGGCGAACACTTCCCGCAAGCCGCAGGGCTCGAGCAGCTCACTGGCCTTGCCGCGCCAGTCGTTGAAGTCCCCGGCGACGATCACTGGCGCCTCGGGCGGCAGTTCCTTCAAGCGCTGGCAAAGCAGCTGCAATTGCTCGATCCGATGTCCCTCGCGTAGCCCCAGGTGGACGCAAATGGCGTGGATTTGCGGGCTGTCGGCGCCCGGCAAGCGCAGCACGCTGTGGAGCATGCCGCGGCTTTCGTGGCCGCTGATGGACATGTCGATGTTGTCGTGGCGGATGATCTGGAATTTCGACAACAGCGCATTGCCATGGTCGCCCGCCGGATAGACCGCGTTACGCCCGTAGGCGAACTGCGGCCAGAGGCTGTCGGCGAGGAATTCGTATTGCGGCATGCTTGGCCAGTTGCTGTAGCGCTGAGGGTGGTGTTCGTGAGTGCCATGCACTTCCTGCAAAAACACCACATCGGCGGACACGCTACGCACCGCTTCGCGCAGTTCCGGCAGGATGAAGCGGCGGTTCAGCGCCGTGAACCCTTTGTGGGTGTTGACCGTCAGGACGGTGAAGCGGCTGACCCGGTCAAGGTCTTGGGCCAGGTGCTGGGTCGGGTCGCGGGTCGCGTCGGGGGATTGTGGAGTGCTCATGGCAATACTCCCTCGGCCGGGCGCACACCGGGTGCGGTAGCGAGGTCTTTGTCCAGGTCGAAGTGCTCCAGCAAGTGCCGTGCGTCATAGGGCGCGCGGACTTTGATGTCGTTGTCGAAATAGCAGAACACTTCCCGGCTCTTGCGCGCCCGAGGCTTCTTTTTCGGGGCGATCAGGTGGGCGTCGCTGGGCTGCTTGCCGTGGCTCCAGGCCTCGATCCGCTCGCCCCAGCGTTGCAGCGCCGCGTCGGTGTAACCGCTGGCGTACAACTCCTCGGCGCCGTGCAGGCGCAAGTAGACGAAATCGCTGGTGACGTCTTCGCGATAGGGCCATTTGCCGGCGGTGTCGGCGATCACCAGGGCGACATCGTAGCGCTTGAGCAAGGTGATGAACCGCGGGTCGACGAAGCTCTCGTGACGAATCTCCACGGCGTGACGCAGCGGGCGCTTTTTATCGGTCCTGGTGCTGGCGTGGCCGTCCAGGCGCGGTTCGTGCTCCCGGGCCAGGGCGGCGGCGCCTTCGGTGTCGTGGGGCAGTTGCTTGAGGAAGTCTTCGAACAGCTCGGGGTCGAATTTGAAACTGGGGGGAAACTGCCAGAGGATCGCGCCGAGTTTCTCCTTGAGTTCCAGCACCCCGGAGGCGAAGAAGTTGGCCAACGGCTTGTGGACATCCCGCAGGCGCTTGATGTGGGTGATGAAGCGCGGGGCCTTGACGCTGAATACAAAGCCAGGCGGCGTCTCGGCGTACCACTGGGCATACCGTTCGGGGCGTTGCAGGGCGTAGAACGATCCATTGATTTCGATGCTGTTGACCGCGCGCGAGGCGAATTGCAATTCCCGCTTCTGGGTCAGCCCCTTGGGGTAGAAATCCCCCCGCCAAGGCGTGTAACGCCAACCGGAAATGCCAATGTGGATCGCCGTCATGTGTCCCTCCCGTGCCAATGACCTCGTACCGCCTGTGTCTTGTGATGACTGTTGCGCGGCCCGGAAAGTTTCGATGGGCTTACCAGCGGTGGAAATGTGTGAGGTGACTGTGGCGAGGGGATAAATCCCCTCGCCACAGGTGTTGTATTGACCTTTGGAGCGAACTTGCCCGCCCGTAATTGATCAGTTCTTTACCGATCCCGTGTGAAGGAGCCTCGCGTTTTGTCTCGATTGAGCACTGTATTGCTGCTGTTTTTGCTGGCGATGACCGGCACCAGCGCCTATGGGACCGCCGCTGTCCCCGGCACCTCCAAGCCCGACGAACCGCCCGCCGAACCCGCACCGCTGGTCCAGGGCGGCTTGCTGGGGGCGATCAGTTCGAGCATCGATGACGTCCAGGAAAAACTCGACCTCAACCAGAGCCTGGTGGACGCCTGGCGCCTGCGGGCGGATCGGGCTGCGGATGAGGTGGACCGGCTGGTGGACCAGACGTCCCGCTCGTCCTGGCGGGTGGCGGGAGATTTCCTGTTGCTTTCCGGCGTCTGGCTGGGGACTTTTGCGTTGATCTGGGCAGGCGCGCGCATGCTGGTGCGACGCCTGGGCAAGGGCCGCTGGCTGCGCACCCGCCAGCGCCTGCGGGGCTTGCTCGGCTATCTGCTGCCCTACACCGTGCCGGCGCTGGTCTGTCTGCCGCTGACCCTGTACGTCAGCCACTTTCTGCAAGTCTCGGTCGGGCGTGCCCTGGCGCTGTGTTTCGCCTACGCCACCAGCAGCGGTATTTTCTCCACCTCGGTGTTGCTGTGCGTCATCGTGATGTTCAACGCCGGCCACAAACGCCGGGCGGTGGCGATGATCCGGCGGTTCAGCCCCCGGCCGCTGTTCATGATCGGCTTTCTCGCGGCCCTCAGCGATGCCCTGACCAGCCCGCAGATCGCTCGGCAACTGGGCGGCAACATCACCAGCAGCATCGCGGTGTTCACCGGTTTGTTCGCCTCGATGATCTTTGCCTGGCTGGTGATTCGCATGCGCCGGCCGGTGGCGCACCTGATCCGCAACCGACCGTTGGCCCAACGTTTGAAACAACCGGCCCTGCAAGAGTCCCTGCGGATTTTTTCCGGGCTCTGGTATTGGCCGATCCTGTTGATGGTGTTGGTCTCGGCGGTGAGCCTGATCGGCGTTGGCGAGGACAACCAGAAGGCCCTGCGTTGCGCGATATTTACGACCATCCTGTTGATCGCGATGGTGTTTCTCTGCACGGTGTTCCAGCACGTCTTCAAGTCGCCCAAGGTCGAGGTTATCCAGCGCAACAGCGCGTACAAGGGCCGTTTGCTGAGCCTATTGCATGCGTTGTTGCGGATCGTCATGGCGGTGGCGTTCATTGAGATCCTCGGGCGCATCTGGGGGATTTCGCTGTTCGAATTCGCCTCGCGCAATGCCGTGGGCCGGGCGATCAGCGATTCCTTGAGCCGCATCGGCCTGATTTTCCTGGTGACCTGGCTGATGTGGGTGGTGCTCGACACGGCGATCCAGGAAGCCTTGAAACCCCCTTTGAACAAGCGCGGGGCTCGCCAGCCGAGCACCCGGATCAAGACCATCCTGCCGCTGCTGCGCAACGCGGCGAAAATCATTCTGGTGGTGATTTGCGCAATCACCACCATGGCCAACCTGGGCATCAACGTCGCACCGTTGCTGGCCGGTGCCGGGGTGGTGGGGCTGGCGATCGGTTTTGGTTCGCAGCAACTGGTGCAGGACGTGATCACCGGGCTGTTCATCATCATCGAGGACACGCTGTCGATCGGCGACTGGGTGGTGCTCAGTTCCGGCCACGCCGGCACCGTCGAAGGCCTGACCATCCGTACCCTGCGCCTGCGCGATGGCAAGGGTTTCGTGCATTCGGTGCCGTTCGGCCAGATCAAGGCCGTGACCAACCAATCCCGGCAATTCGCCTTTGCGTTTTTCTCTGTGCAATTCACTTACGACACCGATGTCGACCAGGCCATCGAGTTGATTCGCGAGGCCGGGCGCGCGATCGCCGAAGACCCGTTCCTCAAGTTCAACCTGCAAGGGCCGCTGGATGTGTTCGGCGTGGACAAGATGGACCTCAACGGCGTGGTGCTCACGGCGCAGTTTCGTACGGTGTCCGGTGGGCAATATGCGGTGAGCCGGGCGTTCAACCAGCACCTGAAGAAGCTTGTGGATAACGACCCGACGGTGCATTTTGCGCAGACTTATCCACAGCAGGTGGTGATGCCGCGGCGGTTGGTGGAGGAGGCGAAAGAAGAGGGGGAGGAGGCGCCTGGTCAATCTCAGTAGCTACTGAGTTTAGTCGAGAGGCTTATGGCCCCTTCGCGAGCAAGCCCAGACACCTTCAACCTTTCTGGATGAGCTTGTTCCTCACCTCTGCCATCCCCTGTCCATCCAACTCCACCCACAAATGCTGCTTGCCGGCAATCTGCGCCGCAACCGGCAATCCATCGCGATACACCAGCCGATTACTCGCCAGCGCCGGCACTTTCGCCCCTGGCAGCAAAGTACCGGCCAGGTTCAGCGGGTCGACGCCGCAGACCGCGACCAGGCTGCCGTCGCTGGGGCGGCGGCGCACTTCGCGCAACAGCGGGATGGCTTCGGGCAGGGCGAACTGTTCGCCCGCCAGGCCGCTGACGAAACGCCCACCGCGAATGTCGCCCCGCGCCTCCAACCGATGAAAGGTGCGCAGCAACTCGCGCCAACTCGGCAACCAATCGGCCTCCCGCTCCAGCAAGCGCCAGAACACCACGCCGTAACGACGCAGCAGGGTCATGGCGATGTGTTCCAGGGTCTCGGGTGCTGTGGGCGTGGGGCGGTTGCTCTCCACGGGCGCGGGAGAACTGCGGCGCAACAAGGCCCAGCGCCCGGCGTCGTCCATGCCTCCGACAAACGCACCGCGTCCGCGCCGACTGCTGCGGGCCTGGCGTTTGCTGGCCGGGGTGATCAGCGCGCGCAGGCCGGCAAAACTGTCGGCGTTCACCAACCCGGCGCCCACCAGTTCCTGCAAGGCGATTTCCAGTTCGCTGCGCAACAGGTGGGCTTCGTGCAGCAACTCGTCAAAAAACAGCGCGCCGTGTTCGCTGAGGGCCTGATGGACTTTTTGCGTCTTGAGCGACAGCTCGCCGGGGGGCGTTTGCTCGGCCAGGCTGCTCCACAGCGCCACCTGGCTGCGCGGCAGCAACACAATCGGCGTGCTGCGCAGTGCACTTGCAGAGGCTTTCTGGCGGGCGCTCAGGCGCGTCCACACCAGCTTGCCGCTGCGGCACAACTCATCAAGCCAGCTCGGCGTGTAGTCTTTTATCCGCGCCGGCAGCAGGTCACTGTCCCAAGCCGAGGCAGCAGCCGGGTAGCCCTCGAACTGGTTGATGATCGATGGCAGTACGGCGCTACCGCGGCCTTGGGTGGACGGCGACAGATGCTGCCAGTCGAACAGAAATCGCATGAAGTCCTGCAGCATCACCGGCTCGATTTCCCGGCGCAGGCGCTTGACCGTGTAGCGATGGATGCGCGCCAGTAAATGCCGCTCGCACCATTCCTCTTGCGCGGTGCCCGGCGTGAATCGGCCGCGCAACACGTAGCCTTGCCGCTCCAGGTGCGCCAGGGCCTGGGTGACTTGCGGGGTCGACAACCCCAGCGGGTAGGCGATGGCCGGCAACGGCAGCGGGCCGAAGGCGCTGAGCCGGGCGCGAAGCACTTCCACCACGGCCTCGTCGCTGGCCCAGGCCTCATCAAAACCGGCCAAGGGCGTCAGTGGCGGCTGCCATCGGGCCTGTGGATAAATCGCTTGCAGGCAGGTCAATCGCTCCAGCGCCACCCACAGGCCACGTTCGCTGCTGATCTGCACATGACTGGCGCGACCGCCATCGGCCAAGCTCTGCAACCAGCCCCGCCATGACGGATGGGTGTCGGCTTCGCTGTCGGCGATGCAGGCCAGGCTCATCAGTGCTTCGTGCATTTCATCGAGGTTGGCGGGCGTCGGCCAGGCTTCGTCTCGCACCGACTGGATGGCCTCGGCGTCCAGCGCGCCCAGGTCGTTGGTGGCTTGTGGGTCGCTCCAGCGCCGGTTGATCACCGCCTGGGTCCGCCGTTCTTCCAGCGGTGCATCGTCGAGAAAGGTGTAGGGGCGGGCGCTGAGAATTTCCGCGGCCAGGGGCGAGGGCGCCGGCAGGTCGCGGCTGATCAGGCGAACCTCGCCGGCTTCCATGCGCCGCAACAGCGTCAGCCAGCCTTCGCTGTCCATGGCTTCGTGCAGGCAATCGTCGAGGGTCTGTTCCACCAGCGGGTGATCGGGGATCTCGCGCTCGCCGGCGAGGTTCTCCAGGCAGGCGATCTGGTCCGGGAACACACTGGCGATCAGGTCTTCGCTTTTCATCCGCTGGATTTGCGGGGCGACTTTGCGCCCGCCGCTGTAACGCGGCAAGGCCAGGGCCACGCCGGCATTCCAGCGCCAGCGCACGCCGAACAACGGCGCATCCAGCACTGCCTGGACGAGGATCTGCTCGGCGCTGTGGCTGTTGGGGTAACGCCAGACCTCGTCCAACTCGAAGCTGTGGCTGGTGGACAGCGACAGCACGATGGCGTCTTCGCTGGCGGCGGCCTGCAATTCGAAATTGAACGTGCGGCAGAAGCGCTTGCGCAAGGCCAGGCCCCAGGCGCGGTTGATACGGCTGCCAAACGGCGTGTGGATGATCAGTTGCGTGCCGCCGGACTCGTCGAAAAACCGCTCCATCAGCAAGGTGTCCTGGGACGGCAGGGCGCCGAAGGTCAGGCGGGCCGGGGCCAGGTAATCCACCAGCTGTTCGGCGCTGGCCAGGTTCAGTTGCAAGGTGCCGGTGAGCCAGTCGAGGGCTGGTTGCAGATTGCCCGGCGTGGCGCCGAGCAAATCGTCCAGCTGGGCTTGCAGGCGGGCCACGGCCAGGGACAATTCGGCGCTGCGCCCGGGGGCTTCGCCGAGCCAGAACGGGATGGTCGGCGGCTGGCCCTGGGCGTCCTCGACCCGCACGCGGCCGGTCTCGACGCGAATGATGCGGTAGGAGGTATTGCCCAGCTGGAACACGTCGCCGGCAATGCTCTCCACCGCGAAGTCTTCGTTGACGCTGCCGATGTTCAGCCCTTGGGGTTCGAGCAGCACGCTGTAGTCGGCGTTGTCCGGGATGGTGCCGCCGCTGGTCACGGCGGTCAGCTTGCTGCCCCGGCGCCCGCGCAGGGTACGGGTGACGGCGTCCCGGTGCAGGTAGGCACTGCGCACGCCCTGGCGGCCATTGAAGCCTTCAGCGAGCATTCGCAGTAACGCCTGATAGTGGCCGTCGTCCAGTTCGGCGTAGGGGGAGGCTCGGCGGAAGGTGTCCAGTAGCGCCTGTTCCTGCCATTCCTGGCAACTGACCTCGGCGACGATCTGCTGGGCCAGCACATCCAGTGGGGCGATAGGGATGTGCAAGGTGTCGAGTTCGCCCCGACGCACGCAATCGAGCAGGGCGGCGCACTCGAGCAAATCATCGCGGGTAGTGGCGAACAAACGGCCCTTGGGCGTGCCGCCGACCTGGTGCCCGGAGCGACCCACTCTTTGCAGGAACGCCGAGATCGAACGGGGCGAGGCGATCTGGCACACCAGGTCGACGTCGCCAATGTCGATGCCCAGCTCCAGGGACGCGGTGGCGATCAATACCTGCAATTCGCCGCGCTTGAGGCGTTGTTCGGCGTCGAGGCGAAACTCTTTCGCCAGGCTGCCATGATGGGCCGCCACCGCGTCCTTGCCCAAACGCTCGCTCAGGTGCCGGCTCAGGCGCTCGGCCAGGCGCCGGGTGTTGACGAACACCAGCGTGGTGCGGTGTTCCCGGGCCAGCTCGGCGAGGCGGTTGTAGACCAATTCCCACACGTCGTTGGCCATCACCGCCGAAAGCGGCACCGGCGGCACCTCGATGTCCAGGTCGCGCGGGCGAGCGTGGCCGATGTCGACGATTGCACAGGTGCGTCCCTGGCCCACGAGGAAGCGCGACACGGCTTCGATGGGTTTTTGCGTGGCGGACAGGCCGATGCGCATCAGCGGTTCGGCGCACAGGGCTTGCAGGCGTTCCAGGCTCAAGGCCAAGTGACTGCCGCGCTTGCTGGCGGCGATGGCGTGGATTTCGTCGACGATCACCGTGCGGGTGCTGGCGAGCATCTGCCGCCCGGAATCGGAACCGAGCAGCACGTAGAGCGACTCAGGCGTGGTCACCAGGATGTGCGGCGCGCTCTTGCGCATCGCCGTGCGTTCTTTCTGTGGCGTGTCGCCGGTGCGCACGGCGGTGGTGATGTGCAGGGGCGGCAGGTCCATTTGTCGCAGCTGTTCGGTGATGCCGGCCAGCGGGTTTTGCAGGTTGATCTGGATGTCGTTGCTCAAGGCCTTGAGCGGCGAGACGTAGACCACCAGGGTCTGGTCCGGCAGGCCGCCCTGTTCCAGGCCGCGATGCACCAGGTCATCGAGCACGGCGAGAAACGCAGTCAGGGTCTTGCCCGAACCGGTGGGTGCCGCCACCAGGGTCGAGCGGCGTTGGCCGATCAACGGCCACGCCTGGGCCTGGGCGGCCGTGACCGCCGGGAATGTCTGGCTGAACCAGGCGCGAACGGCGGGGTGAAAGCCTGCCATGGCGTGGTCGGCTGCAAGGGGCAGATTCATGGGGGCAGTTATGCGGGTGGGAGGGGGAAGATGCAAGTACCTCTGAGCTATGCATCGCCTGGCAGGGCCCCTTCGCGAGCAAGCCCGCTCCCACATTTGGAAGGCATTCTCATGTGGGAGCGGGCTTGCTCGCGAACGGGCCCTAAAGAACAGTACAAATGCCGGATCTGCACTTTACGGATGACGGTTGCGCACTAAACCCGCAAAATGCAACGATTCCGACAACGCCTGCGGGCGTTGTCGACCAAATTCTTGTGCCAACAGACTGGGCCTGCTGACTTTATGCGAATGCGCCTTATGTTACTGGGCGGCGGGAATGCCCTCGGGCAGGCGCTGATTCGCCTCGGTGCAGAAGAAGACATCGGTTTTCTTGCCCCCCGCCCCCCCGAAGACGGTTGGGATGCCGCGAGCCTGACTCAGTTGCTCGACGACACCCGGCCGGACGCCTTGATCAACCTGGCGTACTACTTCGACTGGTTCCAGGCCGAGGTCGTCAGCGAGCAGCGCCTGGCCAATCAGGAGCGCGCTGTCGAGCGTCTGGCCGAGTTGTGCCAGCACCACAACATCGTCTTGCTGCAACCGTCCAGCTATCGGGTGTTCGACGGCTCCCGCGCCACCGCCTACAGCGAAAAGGACGAACCCGTGCCCCTGGGCCTGCGTGGCCAGGCGTTGTGGCGGATCGAGCAAAGCGTGCGTGCCACCTGTCCGCAGCATGTGTTGCTGCGTTTCGGCTGGCTGCTGGACGACAGCGCCGACGGTATCCTCGGCCGTTTCCTGGCCCGGGCCGAGCAGCCTGAAGAGTTGCTGCTGGCCGACGACCGACGCGGTAATCCGACGCCGGTGGACGACGCCGCACGGGTGATCATCTCGGTGCTCAAGCAACTCGATTGCGCGGCGCCGCTGTGGGGCACCTATCATTACGCCGGGCATGAGGCGACCACGCCACTGGCGCTGGGCCAGGCGATCCTTACCGAAGCCCGCGCCCTGCATCCGCTGGCGATTGAAGCGCCCACGGCCCAGGCTCACGCCGCACGGCCGGACGCCGCCGAAGAACCGCAACACGCGGTACTGGCCTGCAAGAAAATTCTGCACACTTTCGGGATCAAGCCCCGCGCCTGGCGCGCGGCACTCCCGGGCTTACTGGATAGGTTTTATCGTCATGGCTGAAGGCCCTGTTTTAATCACCGGCGGCGCCGGTTTCATTGGCTCGCACCTGACCGACGCTTTGCTCGCCAAGGGACACACGGTGCGCATCCTCGATGACCTGTCCACCGGCAAGCGCAGCAACCTGCCGCTGGACAACCCCGCTGTCGAACTGATCGAAGGCGATGTCGCCGATGCCGCGCTGGTGGCCCGGGCCATGGCCGGTTGCAGCGCCGTGGCGCACCTGGCGGCGGTGGCCTCGGTGCAAGCGTCGGTGGACGACCCGGTGCGCACGCACCAGAGCAATTTCATCGGCACCCTGAATGTCTGCGAAGCCATGCGACAGTCCGGGGTAAAACGGGTGTTGTTCGCTTCCAGCGCAGCGGTCTACGGCAACAACGGCGAAGGCGAGTCCATCGACGAAGAAACGCCCAAGGCCCCGCTCACGCCGTATGCCTCGGACAAACTGGCCAGCGAGTTCTACCTGGACTTCTATCGCCGCCAGCACGCGTTGGAGCCGGTGGTATTCCGCTTCTTCAACATCTACGGTCCACGCCAGGATCCGTCCTCGCCGTATTCCGGGGTCATCAGCATCTTCAGCGAACGGGTGCAGAAAGGCCTGCCGATCACTGTGTTCGGCGACGGCGAGCAGACCCGGGATTTTGTCTACGTCGAAGACCTGGTTGACCTGCTGGTGCAGGCCATCGAGAAACCCGAGGTGGAAGTAGGCGCGGTGAATATCGGTTGGAACCAGGCCACGACCCTCAAGCAGATGCTCCAGGCCTTGGCTGCGGTGGTGGGTGACCTGCCGCCGATCAGCTACGGCCCGGCGCGTTCCGGCGACATCCGCCATTCGCGGGCCAACAACAGTCGGCTGTTGGAGCGTTTCAGCTTTCCAACGCAAACGCCGATGAGCGTGGGGCTGGCGCGGTTGTTGGGGCGCTGAGTTTCCACCAGCCACAAAAAAGGCGCCTTTCGGGGCGCCTTTTTCGTGAGTCCTACAGCGTCTTCACTTAAAACTTGTAACCCAACCCCACCATGTAGATCCACGGATCCACATCGACATTCACTTTGGCGCGAGTCCCGCCGGCCACGGCGTTGTTGTCCACATAAGCGGTGGTGTCGATGTCGATGTAGCGAATCTGGCCGTTGATCATGACGTTGTCGGTCAGCATGTAGTCGGCGCCCACTTGCCACGCCATGCCCCAGCTGTTGCTCGCCCGGAAGTTGCTGAAACCGTTGGCACTGGCTTCGCTGCCGACGTGCTCGTCGTAGATCCAGGTGTAGTTGATGCCGGCGCCGACATAAGGCTGGAAGGTGGATTTGGCATCGAGCGGGTAGTAGACCAGGCTCAAGGTCGGCGGCAGGTGCTTGAGGGTGCCGAGCTTGTTATTGGCCGCGCCCAGGGCGGTGCCTTTGATTTTCACGTCATGCTCGAACGGCGAGGCCGCCAACAATTCGATACCCAGGTTATTGGTGATCATGTAGGCGAAGTTCAGGCCCAATTGCGTGTCGCTGCTCATGGTCGCCTTGCCGCCCAGATCAGTGCCGGCCAGCGGACCACGGTCGACCTTGACGCTGGAACTGTCGGCTTCTGGATTGACGGTGATGGCGCCGGCGCGAACGATGATGTCGCCGGCCGTATGGGCCTGGGCGAGCGGAGTAGAGAGCGCGAGGGCAACGAGGGAAGCGCTGAGCAAGGACTTGTGCATGGGGGCTCCAGAGGACATTTCAAAATTGATGTCCTATGGTACGAAGGCGTATGTAGGCGGCTTTTGACTCAGCTCAATGAAAATGCGATGAGCAACCTTGAGGCCCCCTTCGCGAGCAAGCCCGCTCCCACATTCGACCGCATTCCTTCTGACGGAACTCGGTCAACTGTGGGAGCGGGCTTGCTCGCGAAAGCTATTTCAAAGGCGATACATAACCCCGGGATTCACTCCGGCAGCTCATACACATAAATCTTCTGCGCCTCCATCTGATACCCGGCATCGGCCAGTTCACTGGTGGACGGCTTGACCTGCATCGGGCCTTCGACCCAGTACGGCTGGTACAACTCGTCGAGCTTGACCCCAACCTCGCTTTTCACATGCACGATCTGATTCGACGGCGGTGGCGGCACGTGGATGCAGGCGCCGAAGTACGGCACCAGTAGAAAGTCCGTGGTACGGCCTTCCTCGCTGACTTCCAGCGGCACGATGTAGCCCGGCAGCCGGATCTGCTGGCCGTCGAGGGCCTTGACCACCGGGGCGTTGGGCAAATCCTGCTTGGCCGCCGGGGCGGATTCGGCGGCCAGGGCATCGCTCATCTTCGACAGGTCGTGCAGTGGGGTCATGTTTGGCACTTCCGGCGGCGCGTCCGGCGGGATCATTTCCGACCAGGCCAGGTCCCTTGGTTCGGCCGCCCACAGCGGCAGGGCGACCAACATCAACAGCGCAAGCAGGGCGCGGGGCATCTTCAAGGTCCTCATAAACGGATCGACAGGCCATCGGCCAACGATTGGCGATAGGCGCGCCAGGCCGGCACGCTGCCCATCAACAGGGCGGCGACCAGGATGCCAGCCATCAGCGTCCATTCATATTCGCTTGGCCAGCCCAGCGGCAGGTACAAGCCATAGGCCGACTGCACGTAACCCTGGGCGGCGGCGATGCCGATGTACAGCAAGGCCAGCCCGGAGACGACCCCGGCCAGCGCCAGGGCGAAGGCTTCGAGCACCAGCAGCGTCGCGATGTGCCACGGCCGCGCGCCCACCGAACGCAGGATCGCCATTTCCCGGCGGCGTTCGTTGAGGCTGGTGAGGATCGCCGTGAGCATGCCGATCAACCCCGTGAGTACCACGAACAATGAAATCACGAACAAGGCTTTTTCCGCCGTGCCCATCAGGCTCCACAACTCCTGCAGCGCCACGCCGGGCAGGATCGCCAGCAACGGTTCACCGCGGAACTCATTGATTTCGCGCTGCAAGGCAAACGTAGAAATCTTGCTGTTGAGGCCGAGCATGAACGCGGTGATCGCCTGGGGCGTGAGGTCCATGTTGCGCGCCTGATCGGCACTGATGCGACCGTTGCCCTGGGCCTGCACGCCGTTTTTCCAGTCGATGTGGATCGCTTCCATGCCACCGAGGCTGATGTGCAGCGTGCGGTCTACCGGCGTGCCGGTGCGCTTGAGAATACCGACCACGGTAAAGGGCTTGTCGTCATGCTTGACCAGGCTGACCACTGCCACGCCGTGGGCCAGCACCAGTTTGTCACCGAGCTTGTAGTGCAACGCCTCGGCCACTTCTGCACCGAGCACCACTTCGAAAGGGTCGGTGGCGAAGGCCCGGCCATCGGCCAGCTCCAGGTGTTGTTGGCGGCCGTACTGGTAGTGCTCGAAGTAGGCTTCGGTGGTGCCCATCACCCGGTAGCCGCGATGGGAATCGCCGAGGGACATCGGGATCGCCCACTTCACTTTCGGGTTGCTGGCGAAGTGTTCGAAGCTGTCCCAACGTATGTTGTTGGTGGCATTGCCGATGCGAAACACTGAATACAGCAGCAGGTTTACCGAACCTGAGCGGGCGCCGACGATCAAATCGGTGCCGCTGATGGTGCTGGCGAAACTCGCCCGGGCCTCGGTGCGCACCCGCTCCACCGCCAGTAGCAGGCACACCGAAAGGGCGATGGCGAAAGCGGTGAGGATCGCGGTGAAGCGGCGGTTCGCCAGGCTGGCCATGGCTAGACGGAACAAATACATCTCAGACCTCGAGTGGCGTGGCGGCGCGATTGAGATCGGCCAGCGAGAGGTTACGGTCAAACAGCGGCGCCAGGCTCTGGTCATGGCTGACAAACAACAGGCTCGACCCGGCCTCGCGGCATTCAGCGAACAACAGCCGCAGGAAGTTTTCCCGCGCGTCGTAGTCCAGGGCCGAGGTTGGTTCGTCGGCGATCACCAGTTCCGGTTGACCGATCAACGCCCGGGCTGCGGCGACCCGTTGCTGCTGGCCGATGGACAACGAGTCGGCGCGGCGTTCCAGCAGGTTTGGATCGGTCAGCCCCAGATGAGCCAGCAGCGTGGCGGCAGCTTGGTCGACGCTGCCGTGGCGCTGGATGGCCCGTTGCGCACGCAGCTTGGAAAAGTGGCAGGGCAGTTCGACGTTTTCGCGCACCGAGAGAAACGGCAGCAGGTTGAATTGCTGGAAGATGTAGCCAGTGTGGTCCACGCGAAAGCGGTCGCGGCTGCCAGCGCCCAGTTCGGTGAGTTCCTGGCCGAGCAGGCGAATGCTGCCCCGGTCCGGCGTCTGCACACCGCCCAGCAGCCCCAGCAGCGTGGTTTTGCCACTGCCGCTCGGGCCTTTGAGGAACAACGTCTCGCCGGCTTCCAGGCGAAACGCCGGGATATCCAGCAACGGCGGATGCCCGGGCCAGCTGAAGCCCAGGTCGGAGAGTTCGATGAGTGCTTGGGTCATGTTTGCCGCTTCAAGGTAATGGAGCACCTGTGGGATATCTGTGGGAGCACAGCTTGCTGGCGATGAGGCCGTAACATTCAGCTTGGATGTCGACAGTCGGACCGCTATCGCGAGCAAGCTTTGCTCCCACCAGGCTCGCCCCTACATGGGTTTTGCGGTGAGTCAGAACTTCAGGGTAGGCACCTTGGCCGTCACTTCCACGCCCTGCTGGCCGCTCGGGCTGATCAGTTGTACCTGAATTTTCTGGGTGGCCGGGAAGGTTTTGAACAGTGTTGCCAGGTCCAGGTTCTTCAGCGCACCTGGGGCGGCGCAAGTGAACTGGTAGTGGGCGTGGATCTCACTGTGCTCGTGGTGTTCGTCACCGTCGGCATCTTCATCATGGTCTTCGTGGTCCGGTTCGTCGCCGAACAACGGGCTTTCCAGTTCCTGCTGGGCCACGGTGCATTGGGCCGCGGCCGGCAAGTTGAACAGTGCCAGCGGCTTGTCCAACTGTGCCCGTACGGCGGCGACCTTGGCTTTGTCGGCATCGCTGGTGGCGGCGTGTTCGAAGCCCACCAGGTTCATCGCCGGGCTTTCCAGTTCCAGCTCCAGGGTCTGGCCGTCCAACGCAGCGTTCAATCGGCCAACCCCGTGTTCGTGGGCGCCGAGGCTGCCGTGCTCGTGGTCATGATCGTGTTCGACCGCCGCATGAGCGACAGCCAATGGCAGCAGGGCGAACGGCAGGGCAAGAAGCAGACGACGCATGACGAGTCTCCAGAAAGTACGAGTTGTGTTATGTAATCTTATAACGAAAGTGCGCAGAGTTTGACCGTCTGCTTGGCGTCGCGCAAGGCCCATGGGAGCATGGGGACATGAAATCTTCAGGAGCACAGTAATGTTGCGGATACGCGGAACCGTCGGCGATTGGCCGGTGGACTTGTCGATCGAAATGGATGAAGGCGACTGGGCGCAGCTCGGCGCGCAGTTACAAGTGGCCAAGTCCGAGGGCGTGGCGGCACCGGTGGCCAAACCGGCGAATCAGGACGATGCCCCGTGGCAGATCGCCAAGGAACTGCTGCGCAAGGCCGGGCAGTTGAGCGGCCCGGATTTGCTGGAGCAGCTCGAAGGCCTCACCGGCAGCGCCTCGGCGGGCAAGCGGTTGTTGGTGCGCTTGCGCCATAGCGCCGAGGTCAAGGTGTTGAGCGGCGGCGACACGCCGCTCTATAGCTGGGTCGGGCCCGAGGCTTAATACAGCGCGGCGAACAGCTTGCGGCGATAGGTCGTCACCAGCGGATGATCGTTGCCCAGCAGTTCGAACACCTGCAGCAAGGTCTTGTGGGGCAGGCCTTCGCTGTAGCTGCGGTTACGCACGAACAGCTTGAGCAGTGCGTCGAGGGCCGCTTCGTACTGCTGGCGGGCCAGTTGCTGGATCGCCAGTTGATACACCGCTTCATCGTCCTGCGGGTCTTTCGCCAGGCGGGCCTTGAGATCGGCGGCATCCGGCAGGTTTTTGGCCAGGCCGAGGAACTGGATCTGCGCCTTGGCTCCAGCGAGCGCGGCCTTGTGCTCGTCGCTTTTCACCGCGTCGAGCACGGTTTGCGCTTCGCCCAGTTCGCCGCGTTCGGTCAGGCAGCGGGCGTACAGGATCAGGGCCTTGGCGTTGGTATTGTCTTCGCCCAGCAACACCGTGAGCACGGCTTCGGCGTCGGCGAAACGACCGTCATCGAACAGCGCCTGGGCCTGTTCGAACGGGTCGGCCGCGGCCGGTGGCGGCATTTGCACATGGGGCTCGAGCATCGTGCGCACCGCCGATTCCGGCTGGGCCCCGGCGAAACCGTCAACCGGCTGGCCGTCCTTGAACAGCACCACGGTGGGCAGGCTGCGGATGCCGAAGCGGGCGACGATGTCCTGCTCAATGTCGCAGTTGACCTTGGCCAGCAGCAGTTCGCCCTGATAACTCTCGGCAATGGTTTGCAGCATCGGCATCAGCGCCTTGCATGGCGCGCACCACTCGGCCCAGAAATCCACCAGCACCGGTTTGTGGAAAGAGTTGGCGATCACCGATTGGTCGAAATCGGCGGTGGTGGCGTCGAAAATGTAGGGCGTGTCCTGGGTCATGGGGGATCTCGTAGAGCGCTTGAATGGGGCAACTATACGGCTTGGTGGGGGTGGCTGAAAGCGGGGGGGCTTTCGTCTTGTGGTGTCTGATGGGACGCCTTCGCGAGCAAGCCCGCTCCCACATGGGGTCTGCGGTGAACATGCATTTTGTATCCACTGGAGATCGACTGTGGGAGCGGGCTTGCTCGCGAAGCTTTTATCTAGTCGCGCCGCGCGTGGTACAGGCTCACATGCCGAAACTCTTCAGGCTCAGCCAAGTCCGGCAACGTCATGGCTTCCAGCATTTCGATGCGCCGGTACAGCGGATGCTGGAAATCCCGCACTCGGGAATCGGCCACCAGGGCCTCGCGGCCGCGGCTGAGGAAGTGGTCGAGCAGCGGCAGGTTGGCGCGGTCGTAGAGCACATCGGCGACCAGGATCAGGTCGAAGCGATCGGCCTCGGCGAAAAAATCCGTCGAATAGCTCAGCGCCACGTCATTGAGCAAGGCATTGGCCCGGCATGCGGCAATCGCCAGCGGATCGAGGTCGCAAGCCACCACTTCCAGCGCGCCGGCCTTGACCGCTGCAATGCCAGCGACACCCGAGCCGGCACCGAAATCCAGCACCCGCTTACCCTCGACCCATTGCGGCCGTTCGGCCAGGTAGCGGGCCATCGCCAGGCCGCTGGCCCAGCAGAAGCTCCAGTAAGGCGGTTCGTGGAGGATGCGCCGGGTTTCTTCCGGGCTGAAGGCGCGGTCCATGTTGTCGCCGTCGATCAGCCATAGTTTCAGCTCGGTGTCGGGCAGCGGACAGGCCACCAGGCGCGCGTCGCCCAGCAACTCGGCCAACGCGTGTTGCAGGTCTTGCGGTGCATTCATGGCGCTTTGACGAATTGCAGGGCGCCCAACGCCTGGGTGGTCGGTTGGCTGATACGTTGTTCCGGCAGGTGCAGGATCAACTGGCCGGACTGGCTGGCACGACCGCGCAGCTCTACCCGGGCGCCGACCGGGAAGGCATCGGGGTTGAAACGCAGGCGGAAGGGCAGGACCTGGTTGGTGCCGATCAGGCTGGAACTGGCGAGCAGTTGCTGCGGGCGGTCCTTGTCATCGATCACCAGCAGCGCCAATTCGACCTCGGCCCCAACCGGTACGCCTTGCAAGGTGCCGCTCAATTCCCGCTGGTACGCCGGCAGTGGCCCCAGTTCGGCGGCCTGGCGGGCTTTTTCCTGGGCCTGTTTCGGCGCCGAGGCCGGTGCGGGGGCGGCGGGCTTGGGAGCGTCACTGCTGCACGCCATCAGCAGGCTGAAAAGACTGAGCAAAACGAGTGATCGTAACGGCATGTGTGGCTCCAGCAAGGTGAATTCCATGGATCTGACGGTATGCCCGTCTGTATACCGTAAACCCTATGGCTTGTCTTGCCAGTGGGATGCGCTACCATGGCCCTCCCTTTTTTTGTTGCCTGCCACCATGCACTGTCCCTTCTGCGGTGCCAACGACACCAAGGTCATCGACTCGCGACTGGTCGCCGAGGGCGAACAGGTCCGCCGCCGCCGCGAATGCCTGGCCTGCGGCGAGCGTTTCACCACGTTCGAGACCGCTGAACTGGTGTTGCCGCGCCTGATCAAAACCGACGGCAGCCGCCAGCCGTTCGACGAAGACAAACTGCGCGCCGGCATGCAGCGCGCCCTGGAAAAACGCCCGGTGAGTGTCGAGCGCCTGGAAGCGGCGCTGGTGCACATCAAGCACAAGCTGCGGGCGACCGGCGAGCGTGAGGTCAAATCCCTGGTGGTCGGTGAGCTGGTGATGGCCGAGCTGCAGAAGCTCGATGAAGTCGCCTACATCCGTTTCGCCTCGGTGTACCGGCGCTTCCAGGACTTGAACGAATTCCGCGAAGAAATCGACCGCCTGGCCCGCGAACCGGTGAAAGAATGACCGTTTCGGCGCAGCAGGCCGTCCTCGACGCCCACTACATGGCCCGTGCCCTGGAATTGGCGCGGCGCGGTCACTACACCACCCACCCCAATCCCCGGGTCGGTTGCGTGATCGTGCGTGACGGACAGATTGTCGGCGAAGGCTGGCACATCCGCGCCGGCGAACCCCATGCCGAAGTCCATGCCCTGCGCGCCGCCGGTGAACAGGCCCGGGGCGCCACGGCCTACGTGACCCTCGAGCCCTGCAGCCATCACGGGCGCACGCCGCCGTGTGCCGACGCGCTGGTCAACGCCGGCGTGGCGCGGGTGGTGGCGGCAATGCAGGACCCGAACCCGGAAGTTGCCGGTCGGGGTCTGCAACGGCTGGCCCAGGCTGGCATCGCCACTGAAAGCGGCGTGCTGGAAGGCGAGGCGCGCCAGCTCAACCAGGGCTTCCTCAAGCGCATGGAACACGGCCTGCCGTTCGTGCGGGTCAAGCTCGCCATGAGCCTGGATGGTCGCACCGCCATGGAAAGTGGCGAAAGCCAATGGATCACCGGCCCGGCCGCACGCTCGGCGGTGCAACGCCTGCGGGCCCAGGCCAGCGTGGTGCTGACCGGCGCCGATACGGTGCTGGCGGACAACGCCCGGCTGACCGTGCGCGCCGATGAACTCGGGCTGGACCCGGAGCAGACCGCGCTGGTCATGAGCCGTCCACCGCTGCGGGTGCTGGTGGACGGGCGCCTGCGGGTGCCGCTGGATGCAGCGTTCTTCAAGGCCGGCCCGGCGTTGGTCGCTACCTGCATGGCGGTGGAAGAACAGTACGCCAACGGCCCTGAATGCATGATTGTGGCGGGCGATGACGGCCAGGTCGATCTGCGTCGCCTGCTGGTGGAGCTGGCGGGCCGTGGCGTCAACGAGGTGTTGGTGGAGGCCGGTCCGCGCCTGGCGGGGGCATTTGCCCGGCAAGGTCTGGTGGACGAATTCCAGATTTTCATCGCCGGCAAGTTTCTCGGTTCTACGGCGCGACCGTTGCTGGATTGGCCGCTGGCGCAGATGAAAGATGCCCCAGCGCTGAAAATTACCGAAATCCGCGCCGTGGGCGATGACTGGCGAGTCATCGCCGTCCCCGTTTCGCCGGCGAGCGTATAATTCCCGGCTTTCGCTAAGCGGCGGCCTGTTCTCGAGGAGGACTCCATGTTTACCGGCATCATCGAATCCATCGGCAGCATCCGCGCACTCACCCCCAAGGGCGGCGATGTGCGGGTTTATGTCGAAACCGGCAAGCTCGACCTGAGCGACGTCAAACTGGGCGACAGCATTGCGGTCAACGGCGTGTGCCTGACCGCGGTGGAGCTGCCGGGCAACGGTTTCCTGGCCGACGTCAGCCGCGAAACCCTCGACTGCACCGCCATGAACGATCTCAAGAGCGGCAGCCCGGTCAACCTGGAAAAAGCCCTGACCCCCACCACTCGCCTGGGCGGACACCTGGTCAGCGGCCATGTCGACGGCGTCGGCGAAGTGGTCTCGCGCAGCGATAACGCCCGGGCCGTGGAGTTTCGCATCCGTGCGCCGAAGGAACTGGCCAAGTACATCGCCCATAAAGGCTCGATCACCGTCGACGGCACCAGCCTGACGGTCAATGCGGTGGATGGCGCCGAATTCCTGCTGACCATCATCCCGCACACCCTGAGCGAAACCATCATGGCCTCGTATCGGCCGGGTCGCCGGGTCAACCTGGAAGTCGACTTGCTGGCCCGTTACCTGGAGCGCCTGCTTATGGGAGACAAGGCCGCAGAGCCTGGCTCCCCACAAAAGCCGGGTAACATCACTGAAAGCTTTCTGGCCGCCAACGGCTACCTCAAATCCTGACCCAAGGGGGTGCCGCGTGGCGCTCAATAGCATCGAAGAACTGGTTGAAGACATCCGCCAAGGCAAGATGGTCATCCTTATGGATGACGAAGACCGCGAGAACGAAGGCGACCTGATCATGGCCGCCGAGTGCTGCAAGGCCGAACACATCAACTTCATGGCCAAGCACGCCCGTGGCCTGATCTGCATGCCGATGACCCGCGAGCGCTGCGAGCTGCTGAAGCTGCCGCTGATGGCGCCGCGCAACGGCTCCGGTTTCGGCACCAAGTTCACCGTGTCCATCGAGGCTGCCGAGGGCGTGACCACCGGTATCTCCGCCGCTGACCGTGCGCGCACCGTGCAAGCCGCCGCGGCG
Source organism: Pseudomonas viciae (assembly GCF_004786035.1). NCBI lineage: Bacteria > Pseudomonadati > Pseudomonadota > Gammaproteobacteria > Pseudomonadales > Pseudomonadaceae > Pseudomonas > Pseudomonas viciae. Next base: position 5,963,392 of record NZ_CP035088.1, on the reverse strand, counting down.
AAAGACGCCAAGGCCGAAGACATTGTCAGCCCCGGCCACATCTTCCCGTTGATGGCCCAGGCCGGTGGCACCCTGGCCCGTGCCGGCCACACCGAAGCGGCGTGCGACCTGGCGCGCATGGCCGGTTTCGAACCCAGTGGGGTGATCTGCGAGGTGATGAACGACGACGGCACCATGTCCCGTCGCGCGGAACTGGAAACGTTCGCCGCCGAACACAACATCAAGATCGGCACCATCGCCGACCTGATTCACTACCGGATGATCCACGAACGTACCGTTCAGCGGATTGCCGAGCAGCCGCTGGACAGCGAATTGGGCCAGTTCAACCTGGTGACCTACCGCGACTCGGTGGAAGGCGACGTGCACATGGCGCTGACCCTGGGCACCGTGTGCGCCGAGGAACCGACCCTGGTGCGCGTACACAACATGGACCCGCTGCGCGACCTGTTGATGGTCAAGCAGCCCGGCCGCTGGAGCCTGCGGGCCGCCATGGTCGCGGTGGCCGCGGCTGGCAGCGGCGTGGTGCTGCTGCTCGGTCACCCGCTCGACGGCGACGTGCTGCTGGCGCACATCCGCGAAACCGGCGATCAGGCCGTGGTGAAAAAACCGACCACCTACAGCATCGTCGGTGCCGGTTCGCAGATCCTTCGCGACCTGGGCGTGCGTAAAATGCGCCTGATGAGCGCACCGATGAAATTTAATGCGATATCCGGTTTCGATCTGGAAGTTGTAGAATACGTGCCCTCCGAATAATCACCCGGGATTTTCCGGCCCTGTATTCGTGGCTAATATCACTAAGGAGCGCGTATTGAACGCGCTCTGGCTCTTTAAGAGATCTGACGAATGACCCTGAAGACCATCGAAGGTACCTTCATCGCCCCTCAAGGCCGCTACGCTCTGGTAGTGGGCCGTTTCAACAGCTTCGTGGTTGAGAGCCTGGTCGGCGGTGCGGTCGATGCCCTGGTTCGCCATGGCGTGAGCGAAAGCGACATCACCATCATCCGTGCGCCTGGCGCCTTCGAAATTCCACTGGTTGCGCAGAAAGTCGCTCAAAAGGGCGAGTATGCGGCGATCATCGCCCTGGGCGCGGTCATTCGTGGCGGTACTCCGCACTTCGAATACGTGGCCGGCGAATGCACCAAGGGCCTGGCCCAGGTGTCCATGGAGTTCGGCGTTCCGGTCGCCTTCGGCGTGCTGACCGTTGATTCCATCGAGCAAGCCATCGAACGTTCCGGCACCAAGGCCGGTAACAAAGGCGCCGAAGCTGCCCTGTCCGCCCTGGAAATGGTCAGCCTGCTGGCGCAGTTGGAGGCCAAGTGATTAGCGACGAAAGCGATCGTTTCAACCCGCGCGATCCCAAGCCTGCCGATGCCGGCAAGCCTTCGAAAAGCGTCAAGCGTCGCGAAGCCCGCCAGCTCGCGACCCAAGCGCTGTATCAATGGCACATGGCCAAGCAATCGCTGAACGAGATCGAAGCGCAGTTTCGGGTCGACAACGATTTCAGCGATGTCGATGGCGCGTATTTCCGCGAGATCCTCCACGGCGTGCCGGCCCACAAGACCGAGATCGACATCGCCCTGGCCCCTTGCCTGGACCTGACCATCGAAGAGCTGGACCCGGTTGAACTGGCGGTGTTGCGCCTGTCTACCTGGGAACTGATGCAGCGCGCCGACGTGCCGTACCGCGTGGTGATCAACGAAGGGATCGAGCTGGCGAAAGTCTTCGGTTCCACCGATGGCCACAAGTTCGTCAACGGCGTGCTCGACAAGCTGGCCCCGCGTCTGCGTGAAGCTGAAGTGAAGGCGTTCAAGCGCTGATTGCGCTTGAAATCCCATGGGTGAGTTTGAGCTGATCCGTAATTACTTCGCCGCCGCGCCTTGCGCCCAAGGCGGCGAGGGCGTTGTGCTGGGGATCGGCGACGACTGCGCCTTGCTGGCCGTTCCTCCCGGGGAACAGCTGGCGGTGTCCACCGACACCCTCGTGGCCGGTGTGCATTTTCCAGACCCGTGCGACCCGTTCCTGCTCGGCCAGCGCTCGCTGGCCGTGGCGGTCAGTGACTTGGCTGCCATGGGCGCCACCCCTGTTGCATTTACCCTTGCCCTGACCTTGCCGACGGTGACCGCCGATTGGCTGCAAGCCTATGCCCGTGGTTTGAATCAGATGGCCCAGGCTTGCGGTGTAGCACTGGTGGGAGGGGATACCACCCGTGGCCCACTGAGCCTGACCATGACCGTGTTCGCAAGTGTGCCATCCGGCCAGGCCCTGACCCGAGGCGGCGCGCAGCCTGGCGATTTGCTGTGTGTTGGCGGCGAGCTAGGCAATGCCGCCGGCGCATTGCCGCTGGTGCTCGGCCAGCGCGACGCCGAACCTGCGGTCGCCGAGCCACTGCTGGCCCACTACTGGTCACCCCAGCCGCAGATCGACTTGGGCCTGGCATTGCGGGGCAAGGCCAGTGCGGCGATGGACATTTCCGATGGGCTACTGGCCGATTGCGGGCATATCGCTCTGGCGTCTGGCGTGGCATTACACGTTGAACGGGACCGACTGCCGCTGTCCAACGCTCTAGTAACGTTCCTCGGCCCGTCGGGTGCCGCACACGCCGCCCTGAGTGGTGGCGACGATTATGTGTTGTTATTCACCGTGCCACCGACTCGACTGGCGACGTTGCAGGCCGACGGCTGGCCTGTCCACGTGATCGGCTCCGTCATGACCGGGCAAGGCGTCACGCTGCTCGACAGTGAAGGACGCGACATCACCCCGCAAATCCGGGGCTATCAACATTTTCGGGAGACACCGTGACAGATCATCCCAACCAGGTCCCGGCAGAATTCGTTCCGCCCTCGGTCTGGCGTAATCCCTGGCATTTCCTGGCATTTGGCTTCGGTTCGGGTACTTTGCCTAAAGCACCGGGCACATGGGGCTCGCTGGTTGCGCTACCCTTTATACCGTTGTGGCAGATGTTGCCGGATTGGGGCTATTGGCTGATGCTGGGCATCACCATGCTGTTCGGCTTCTGGCTGTGCGGCAAAGTGGCGGATGACCTGCGGGTGCACGATCATGAAGGTATCGTCTGGGACGAAATGGTCGGCATGTGGATCACCCTGTGGCTGGTGCCAGAAGGCTGGTACTGGCTGTTGGCGGGTTTCCTGGTGTTCCGCTTCTTCGATATTCTCAAGCCGTGGCCGATTCGCTGGATCGATCGGCACGTGCATGGAGGCGTCGGGATCATGCTCGACGATGTATTGGCCGGGGTCTTTGCCTGGTTGGCAATGCAAGGATTAGTGTGGTGTTTCACCTGAGGGAGCCAGGAATGGGCGTAAGCCGTGCACTACTGCTGTTGCTGTGTCTAGGGGCCTGTCTCGGCGTACGGGCGGCCGACCCGGCGCAGCTGCCGGGCAAGGTCCGCGCGGCCAGTGAGGAGTGGGCCGATTACACCCAGGCCAATGGCGAGGGCATGGGCTGGGACATCTTGCGTGAGGTGTTCGAACCCGAAGGCGTCAAGCTGGAGATCCGCAGCGTGCCGTACACCCGTTCGATCGGATTGGTGCAGCGCGGCGAAGTCGACGTGCAGGTCGGTGCCTATCGGGATGAGTCCGAAGGCGTGCTTTACCCCGAGTGGCACTACGACGTCGATCACATCTATGCCTTGGGACTGACCTCCAAACCGACGCCGACGCTGGCGACGATTGGCAATTACCGCCTGGTATGGATGCGCGGATACGAATACAACAACTACCTGCCCAACATTCGCCGTTTCAATGAAGTCCATCGTTCGGTGGGTATCTTGCCGATGCTGATCCATGAGCGTGCGGATTATTACATCGATGCGTCGATGGAAATCGAAGAGCTACTGGCCAAGGCCGATAATCCCAAGCAGTTCAAACTCTCGCCGCTGATCAATTTGCCGCTGTACCTGGGCTTTGCCAACACTGCAAATGGAAAGGCGCTACTTGATCTGTTTGACCGGCGCATGGAGGTACTGGTGAAAACTGGCCAGCTCAAACCGATTTTCGAACGCTGGAAGCAACCCTATCCCTTCGACGAGCATGGCAAGCCACCGAAGCCGTAATCAAACTTTTCGATGGTTATAGCCGACAATTCAGCCTAAGCGTCTGTCGGGACGTGCTGTTACAATGCCCGCCTCTGCGAAACTCCAGTACTAGATCAGGAGCACACCGGTGCCTGTCGTTTTTGTTGCCGCTTCCAAGCTGCCAACGCCTTTTGCGCAATTCACCATGCATGGTTTTCTCGATGAAGCCACCGGTCGCGAGCACGTCGTGCTGAGCCTGGGTGATTTCGCCGACGGTAGCCCGGTACTCGGCCGCCTGCACTCCGAATGCCTGACGGGCGACGCCCTGTTCAGCCAACGCTGCGATTGCGGTTCGCAACTTGAGGCCGCGCTGCAAGCCATCGCCCGCGAAGGCCGTGGTGTGTTGCTGTACCTGCGCCAGGAAGGGCGTGGGATTGGCTTGTTGAACAAGATCCGCGCCTACGAACTGCAAGATGGCGGCGCCGATACCGTGGAAGCCAACGAACGCCTGGGCTTTGCCGCCGACCTGCGTGACTACAGCATTTGCTTGCCGATGCTCGAACACCTGGGTATCAAGTCCCTGCGGCTGATGACCAACAACCCACGCAAGGTCAAGGCGCTGACCGACATGGGTATCGTGGTTGCTGAGCGGGTGCCGCTGCACACCGGCCATAATCCGCATAACAAACTCTATCTGGCGACCAAGGCCAGCAAGCTCGACCACATGATGGGCAACGAGCACCAGGGCGAGGTTGACCGGGCGTGACGCGTGGCCAGGTTCGGCGGCGACTGGCCGTCAGTTGGTGGCAGTACCTGGCGCTGGCCTTGGTGCCGCTGTTCGTGATCAACGCGGTGTTTGGCCAGGGCGAAGCGATTCTGCCGGTGCTGGCGATGCCGCTGTTTATCGCGGGCGTGGCGTCGATGTTTGTCAGCCTGCGATTCTTCGGGCCTTATAAACACGCCTTGATCGCCACCCAGAACGCCCTCGACACCCCGGAAGAGCCCCAGGCCTGGATCGCCCTGGCGGCCCGCCGTCGTGTGGCGTTCCTGGTCGCCGGGCTGCCGGCCTGGATCGGCGCCCTGGGGGTGTTCGTGGGCCTGGAGGCGGTGCCGCTGATGTTGCTGGCCTTATCCTCCACGGTGTTGTTCTACCTGTATCGCATCCCGCGTCAGCTCGGCTGATGAACCGCTGGCTGGCGGTCCTGCTGCTGGCCCTCAGCGCCTCGACGACGGCGGCCCCGCGGGTCGTCAGTCTGGCGCCGTCGCTTACGGAAATTGTTGTTGAGCTGGACTCCGCCGACCTGCTGGTGGGCGTGCTGGATGCCGGTGATCGTCCGCAGGGGCTCAAAGAGCTGCCCTCGGTAGGCCGTTACGGGCAACTGGACATGGAGCGCTTGCTCAGCCTGCGGCCTGATCTGCTGCTGCTCTGGCCCGGCAGTGTTGGGCCGGCCCAGCGCGAACAGCTCAAGGGCTTGAACATCCCCACCTACGTCGCCGAGCCCCATGGCCTCGACCCACTCATCAGCCAAATCGAAGACATCGCCGCACAACTCGGTCGCCCGGCGCGAGGCGTGCAGCGAGCGGCGCAGTTGCGCGTGCGTCTGGAAGAGCTGCGCCAGCGTTACCGGCGTGACACGCCGTTGCCGGTGTTCTATCAGGTCTGGGACCGGCCGTTGTACACCGTCGGTGGCGGGCAGATCATCAGCGATGCGCTGGCGGTGTGCGGGGCGCGGAACGTCTTTGCCGACCTGAGTCTGCCGGCGCCGCAGGTGAGCGTGGAGTCAGTGTTGCAGCGCAATCCGCAGGTCATCCTCGCCACCGAGCAGGCCCAGCTCGACGCCTGGAAAGCCTGGCCGCAGTTGCCGGCAGTGGCGCAGGGCCGGTTGTTGTTAGTGCGTGACAAGGGGCTGGAGCGGCCCAGTGGGCAGATGATCGAGGCGACGGCTGGGTTGTGTGGGTTGATTGCGCCGGACAGGTAGACCGCGGTGCGCCCTTCGCGAGCAAGCCCGCTCCCACAGGGTACGCATTCCTACTGTGGAAGCGGGCTTGCTCGCGAAGAGGCCCGCTCAAACATCACACATCCTGCATCAGATATCCGGTGTCCAAGTCACCCCAAACACCCAGCTCCGCCCCTCTTCCCGATACCCATACTGCTGACCATCATGGCTATACAGCGCCCGGCTGTACCCCTTGTCCAGCAGGTTATCCACCTTCATTTCTAGCTTCACCTCGCGGGTCAGCGCCCAACTGCCGCGCAACCCGAGCAGGGCATAGCCGCCCAGGGCATTGCGGTTGTTTTCATCGTCGTAGCTGCCGCTCACTGCTTGCCAGGTGGCGCCCAGGCCAAGGCGGTCGAATTGCCGGTCCAGGTCCATGCTCACGGTCCGGCGCGCGCGGCGGGCCAGGGTGTGGCCGCTGTCACGGTCACGCGGGTCGATGATGGCCAGGCCCAGGTTGCTCTGCCAGCCGAACATATCCTGCATGAGGGCCATCTCAAAACCGTTGATCCGCGCCGAGGCGACGTTCTGCGGACGTGAGTGGCTGCCAAAAATGATCGCGTCTTCCAGGTCCGTGCGGTACAGCGAGGTCTCCAGGCGGGCGTTGTCGCTCAATTGGCTGCGCCATTGCAGTTCGTAGCTTTTGGCGGTTTCGGGTTTCAGGTCCGGGTTGCTGAAGTCCGGGTAGTACAGGTCGTTGAAGGTGGGGGCGCGAAAGCTTTCGCTGTAGGTCAGCAGCAGGTCGTTGTCGGCGTTCACCGGCAGGGTGAGGGTGCCGCTCCAACTGTTCTGGCCGCCGAATTGCTGGTTCTGGTCGCGGCGCAGGCCCAGTTCGGTGGAGAACGTTTCGGCCTGGAAGCGGTGCTGGATAAACGCTGCGCGGTTCCAGCGGCTGCCTTCGTCGAACGGTGTGCTGCTGTTGACCCGATCCTGGTACCAGTCGCCGCCGACGATCAGGCTGTTGCGCTCGTCCAGTTTCACATCGTTCTGCCAGGTCAGCGAGTCGCGGTAGGTGTTGAACACTTCGCGGACATCGCTGAGCTTGTCGAAGGTCTTCTCGCGGTTTTCGCTGTGGCCCAGTTCGAGACGGGATTTCCAGGTATCGTTGATCCGGCCGTCTACATAAGTGCTGAAACTGCTCACCGCAAAGTCGCTGTAGGGCTGCTGGGGCAGTGATTCGAACGTGCTCGGGTCGAAGCGGCCGAACGGGTTGTCGTATTCGCTCTTGCCACGGTTATCCAGCAGGTTCAGGCCAACCTCCAGGTCATCGTTGATGGCATGACTTGCGCTCAAGCTGACGGACTGGTTGCGGTTGGCATCGTTGTCCCGGTCACTGGCGTAGGACTCCTGGGTTCGATTGGCCCCGGCGCTTTCGTCCAGGCTGGCGCCGAGGTTGAAGCGCGTCTGCTCGTCGCCACCGGACAGGCTCAGGCTGCGCTCCCAGGTCTGGTGGCTGCCGAAACCCAGGTGCAGGCGCGGTTGCAGGCCTGGTTGGCTAGCGCGACGGGTGAAAATCTGGATCACCCCGCCCACCGCGTCGGCGCCGTAGATCACCGAACGCGAACCGCGCAGCACTTCCACTCGTTCGATCTGGTTGATGTTCAGGCGTTGCAGGTTGCTGTCGCCGGAGGTGGCGTTGCCAATACGCTGGCCGTCCACCAGCACCAGGCTCTGGGCCGATTTGGTGCCGCGAATGTAAATTCCCGGCAAGCTGCCGCGACCGCCCAACGGCGCCACCTGCACCCCCGGCACGCGGCTGAGCAGGTCGGTGACGCTGGCCGGTTGCAGGCGCTCGATGTCGTCGCGGGTGAACACGGTATTGGCCGCGCTGCTGTCGTTGCGGGCCTCGACCTGGCGGTTGGCGCTGATCACGATGTCGGGCAGCTTCAGGGCTTGGTCGCGTTCGAAGGTGTCGGCGAGCAGGTGGGTGGCGGGGAGTAGGGAAAGGGCGAGGGTGAGGCGCAGTTTCATGGGCGTTCCGCAAATTTCTGGTTCGTACAGAACCCCCTGTGGGGGCGCGCTTGCTCGCGATAGCGGTGTGTCAGCCAATAATTTACTGACTGATCTGCTGCCATCGCGAGCTAGCTCGCTCCCACAGGGTTGGGTGTTGTCTGGATCAGCGGCCCAGCAGCTGCAACCGCTGGCGCACCGACGCTTCGATCCCGACCTCATCCAACCCACACTCAGCCAGCATCTGTGCTGGCTTGGCGTGTTCGACGTAGCTGTCCGGCAGGCCCAGGTGCAGCACCGACTTGAGGATGTTCTCCCGGGCCAGGAATTCGCTGACCGCCGCACCGGCGCCGCCCATGATGGCGTTCTCCTCGATGGTCACCAGCAGTTCGTGGCTGCCGGCCATCTCGCGCACCAGGGCTTCGTCCAGGGGTTTGACGAAACGCATGTCCACCACGGTGGCGTCCAGGGTCTCGGCGACTTTCAGGGCCTCGGCCAGTTGCACGCCGAACACCAGCAGGGCGGTCTGCTTGCCTTGGCGGCGGATCACGCCCTTGCCGATTTCGATCGGCTCGAGGTTGGCTTCGATGGGGGCGTTCGGACCCGTGCCGCGGGGATAACGCACCGCCGCCGGACCATTGAACAGGTGGCCGGTGGTGAGCATTTTGCGCAGCTCGTTTTCATCGCTCGGGGTCATCACCAGCATGCCGGGGATGCAGCGCAGGAACGACAGGTCAAAGCTGCCGGCGTGGGTCGGGCCGTCTTCGCCGACCAAACCGGCGCGGTCGATGGCGAACAACACGTCGAGGTTCTGCACCGCGACGTCATGGATCAACTGGTCATAGGCGCGTTGCAGGAACGTCGAATAGATCGCCACCACCGGTTTTGCGCCTTCGCAGGCCATGCCGGCCGCGAGGGTCACAGCGTGCTGCTCGGCAATCGCCACGTCGAAATAGCGCTGTGGGTAGCGCTCGCTGAAGGCCACCAGGTCCGAGCCTTCCTTCATTGCCGGGGTGATGCCCACCAGGCGCGGGTCAGCGGCGGCCATGTCGCACAGCCATTGGCCGAACACGCCGGAATACTTCGGTCCACCGGCCTTTTTTGGCGTGGCAGCCGGAGCGTCCAGGGGCTCGAGCTTGGTGATGGCGTGGTAGCCGATCGGGTCGACTTCCGCCGGGGCGAAGCCTTTGCCTTTCTTGGTGACCACGTGCAGGAACTGCGGGCCCTTGAGATCGCGCATGTTGCGCAGGGTGGCGATCAACGTGGGCAGGTCATGGCCGTCGATGGGGCCAATGTAATTCCAGCCCAATTCTTCGAACAGCGTGCCGGGCACCAGCATGCCCTTGGCGTATTCTTCGGTGCGGCGGGCGATTTCCCAGGCGCCGGGCAGGCGTGACAGCACTTTCTTGCTGCCTTCGCGCATGCTCGCGTAAGTGCGGCTGGAGAGGATTTTCGCCAGGTAGTTGGACAGCCCGCCAACGTTGCGCGAGATCGACATGTCGTTGTCGTTGAGGATCACCAGCATGTTGGCGTCGACTTCCGGCGCGTGGTTCAACGCCTCGAAGGCCATGCCCGCGGTCAGTGCGCCGTCGCCGATCACGGCAATGGCCTTGCGCTCGCTGTTTTGCAGGCGGGCGGCAATCGCCATGCCCAGGGCGGCGCTGATGGACGTGCTGGAGTGACCGACGCCAAAGGTGTCGTACTCGCTCTCGGAACGACGTGGGAAGGCCGCGATGCCGTCCTTCTGGCGCAGGGTGCCCATGCGCTCGCGACGGCCGGTGAGGATCTTGTGCGGATAGGCCTGATGCCCGACGTCCCACACCAGGCGGTCGTCTGGAGTATCGAACACGTAATGCAGCGCGATCGTCAGCTCGATGACGCCCAGGCCCGCGCCGAAGTGCCCACCGGTCTGGCCGACCGTGTAGAGCAGTTCTAGGCGCAACTCATCGGCCAGGGTTTCCAGCTCGGCTTCACCCAGGCGACGCAGGCCGTCCGGCGTGTTGGCGCGGTCCAGCAGGGGCGTGGTCGGGCGCTTGCGGGGAATCTCTTGAAACGTCGTGGGCATCAGGCGAATCGTTATAGGTATAGAAAGAGGCGGCAGTTTACCTTATGCATCGCAAGCTGCCCACGCGTTGGCCGGAACTTGGCCGATACGCAGTCTAAAGGGGTTGACCCCGTATCAACTGCGTCGTTCGACGATATAGCGCGCCAAGTCGCGCAACGGCTCGGCCGGCGCGTCAAAGGGTCGCAGCGCGGCCAGGGCCTGGTCGCGCAACTCCAGGGCATAAGCCTTGGCGGCGTCGAGGCCGAGCAGGGCCGGGTAGGTCGGTTTATCCCGGGCGATGTCGGCGCCCTGGCGTTTGCCCAGGGTCTGGGTATCGCTTTCGACGTCGAGGATGTCGTCCTGCACCTGGAATGCCAGGCCAATAGCCCGGGCATAGGTTTGCAAGGCTTGTATTTGTGCGGGTGTCGCCCGGCCGCTGGCGAGGGCGCCGAGTTTGACGCTGGCCTCGATCAAGGCGCCGGTCTTGTGCCGGTGCATGTATTCCAGGGCGCTCTGGTTCAGCTTCAGGCCCACCGAACCGAGGTCGATGGCCTGGCCACCGACCATCCCGGCGGGGCCCGCCGCCAGCGCCAGGGCACTGACCATGTCCAGGCGAATTTGCGCCGGGCAATCGCTCAGGGTCGGGTCCAGCAGGGCGCTGAAGGCCAGGCTCTGCAAGCCGTCGCCGGCGAGGATCGCGCAGGCTTCGTCGAATTGCTTGTGGGTGGTGGGCTGGCCGCGACGCAGGTCGTCGTCGTCCATGGCCGGCAAATCATCGTGAACCAGCGAATAAGCGTGAATCAGCTCCACCGCGCACGCCGCGCCGTTGGCCTGTTCGGCCTGGCCGCCCAAGGCTTCGCACGCGGCGTAGGCCAGCAGTGGGCGCACGCGCTTGCCGCCGTTCATCACGCTGTAGCGCATGGCTTCGTACAGGCGCGCCAGCTCCGGGCTTGGCGCGGTGAACAAAGTGTCCAGTGCAGCATTGACCCGGGCCTGACTGCTGGCCTGATAGGCGCCGATCATTCAGGCTGTTCCGCGTCGAAAGGCTCTTCGGTCAGTTCACCGTCACGCTCGAGCAGCAATTGCACCTTCTGCTCGGCCTGGGCCAGCGCCGCCTGGCAGTCGCGAGTCAAGCCGATACCCTGCTCGAAGGCGGTCAGCGAGTCTTCCAGCGACAATTCGCCGTTCTCCAGCCGTTCGACCAGCGTTTGCAGGTCGGCCAGAGATTGTTCGAAATCCAGTGCAGCTTTTTTGCGGGCCATGGCGGCTATTCCGGTTGACTGTTAAACCGGCGCGACACTAGCAGACATGGGGTTTTGGGGCAAATCAGGGCAGGGCAAACGCGGCCCGTGACCCACTGCTTTTGTGGCGAGGGAGCTTGCTCCCGCTGGGCTGTGTAGGGACTGTCGAGTGCAACGAGGCTGCGATCTTTCTCCAGGCATTTGAGTCCCAAGCGAAAGATCAAAAGATCGCAGCCTCCGGCAGCGCCTACAGGGCGCAGTCGAGCGGAAGCAAGTTCCCTCGCCACACGGGAGCAATTGGGATCGTTTTTCATATTCGGCTCATTTGGTGAGCCGAATAAATCGTCTATTCGGCTCACGCACCCCTCAGTACGTGATTTCCCACACAGAATCGCGCGTTCCCCGATTGTGAAAAAACCGTCAAATCGATACTCTTCGCGCCATCTACGGCCCCCTTGCGACGGGGCCTTCAGACGAAACCCGAATAATGACAAGCAGCGCCGAGGAAGGGCGCCGGGTTGCGTCATGCATGGCAGGAGGCATACGTGCGTTTTCTTTCTTTATTGATCGTGTTGCTCGGTGCGCCGCTGGCGTGGGCGCAGCCTTCGGCTGAGATGTCGGAGCCGGTGGGCGGCTGGCGCTACAGCGGCTTGCTCGATCGTACTGAAAACCCTCGGGTCGCCTATCCCACACCGCCCATCGACCGTGGCGTGCAGCGCAATCGCACGATGATCGAGGGTCGGCTCAAGGCCATGGGCACGGCCCGTCCGCCCCACAGCCTGGCGGTCAACGGCAATCCATTGAATCTCTATACCGACGACGAAGGGCGTTTCGCCCGGCCGTATGCGTTCGGCGCCGGTTCCAACAGCGTCGAGGTGCGCAGCTCCGAGGGCCAGTCCCTCAAGCGCGTGCAGTTCTATGAGGCCAACAACCTGCGCACCCCCGCGCAGATCCGCGTGGTGCTGGGCTGGGACGATCCCAAGGCCGAACTCGATCTGCATATCGTCACACCCGACGGCCAACATGCGTTTTTCGGCCAGCCGGCGCTGACCAACGGCGGCGGCCTCGACCCGGATGGGGTCGATGGCCCCGGCCCGGAAATGTTCACCATGACCGCGCCTATGCACGGCACCTATCTGGTCTACGTGAACTATTGGGGCAACTACGGCAGCGGCGGCTACAACTTCGAGGAAACCAGTAACGAGAAGGAGGTGATCACCTCGCAGATCAACCTGGTGCTCAACGAAAACACCGTCGATGAAAAACGCGAAACCTTTGTCGTGCCCCTGCGCGCCATTGGCGATCTGTTGCTGGTCAAGACTTTCAACTACTAAGTATCCGCTCCACGGATGAACAGGCCCTTGTGAATATGAGCGACAACACTGCTTCCCCGACCACGCCGACACCTCTCGCCAAACCTGTACGCCGTTGGCCGGCGCTGCTGATCGGGCTGTGCCTGGTGGTCGGTGTCGCTGCCGGGTTGGGCTGGTTCATCACCAAGCCCAAGGCGCCACCCATGGAGCTTGCCCTGGAAAAGCTCGGCGTGAGCCGCCCCGACGGCTTGCTTGAGGCGCATTCCCTGAGCCAGTTGCCCAAGGACCTGTTGGCGGTGCCGTTTCTCAAGGCCACGCTCACCGAAGACTTTGTCTTCTATTACGAGGCCCATGCCGACCGCCTCGGGCTGATCGGCAGTCTGCGCCGGATCATCTACGAGCATGACCTCAAGCTGCAGGACAGCCTGATCGAGCAGTTGTTCGACCAGCCGGCCGATGTGGCGCTGTGGCGGGGCGCCGACGGGCGGCTCAAGGACTTCCTGTTGGTGATGGACCGCGGCGGCTTGGCGAAGGTGCTGGAGCCGTTGGCGAAAGTCGCCTTGGACGACACCCAGTTGAGCAAGCTCGGCGACCTGAAGGTGGGCGGCGATGAGGTCGCGCTTTACCAACTGAGCTATAACGCCAGCAAATCCCTGGCCTTCGCCTCCCATGGCGACAAGATGGTCGTGCTGTCGAATCCGACCAAGCTTTACGACAACGCTAATGGCCCTGTCGATGAGCCCGGCATGGTCTCGACCCAGGCCCTCGAAGCGCTGCTGGCCGGTGAAAAACTCTTCCCCGAAGCCTTCGGCCTGCCGCCCAAGGCGCCGGAAGTGAAGCAACGTCTTTCGGTCAACGCCAGCGTTCTTGCCATGGGCTACCAGCGTTTCATCCCGAACTTCGCGGGTTTGCGTTTCGACATGGACGACAAGGGCTGGCACAGCTTCCTGGCCCTGGACGAACAGGAAAACCAGCCGGACTTCGACTTCAAGCCGATCTGGCAGGCCATGCCCATGGGCGCCAGTGCTTGCGTCGCTTTGCCCCTGGCCGCCGAGCAACAGAAACCCTTGCTGGTGAGACTCGGTGCCGACGACAAGGCCGCCCAGTCCATGATCGACCACATGGCCGGCGCGGCAGGCTTGTGCTGGTACGCCGATTCGCGGCTGTACACGCCGCTGCTGGTGGCGAGCCTGAACGAAGACGACGGCAAGCTCGACGCCGACATGGGCAAGCTGTTCGGTTCGATGGTGGGCGCCTATGAAAACAACGTCGCCGAACATGCGTTCCCCGTGGTCGAGAAGCAAGAAGGCTCGACGCACCAGTGGCAGCGTCAGGTCAGCTCCAATTTCGGCCCCTACCTGGCCAAGGACGCAGAGCAGCCCGATGCGATCACCGGCAAGGCGTTCATGCGCGTGAGCCTGGCGCGTCACGGTTCAACCTTGCTGTTTTCCCTCGACGACAAATTGGTGGACAAGGCCCTCGGCACCCTCGCCAAACGCTTCCCGCCCATGGCTGACGTGGTGCCCAAGGATGTACTGATGCCGATCTACTTCGGCCCGGACGCCATGGCGCAACTGATGCAGCGCGAAACCCTCGACAGCTTGCCCCAGGACATGGAACCGGTGTTCTACAACGCCGCGCAAACCTACCTGATCCCGAAACTGCGCACCCTCGGCGGCTACGGCAAATACGCCCTGACGTTGCCTGAGGGCAGCGAGCCGGACGGTCACTGGCAGTGGCTGCCATTGGAATGGAAAGCGCTGTGACCGGAATGATCCGCACCTCCGGATTGACCTTGCTGCTGGCGTTGCTGCTCGGTGGGCAGGCGTTTGCCGTCGAGACGCCGGCGCTGGATGTGCAGCAGTCCCAGGTCTTTCGTGCCTGGTTCGTGCGCATTGCCCAGGAACAACTGACCAGAGGCCCGAGCCCGCGCTGGTATCAGCAGGACTGTGCCGGGCTGGTGCGCTTTGCCGCCAACGAAGCGCTGAAGGTCCACGATGACAAATGGCTGCGTAGCAATGGCCTGTCCAATCGCTACCTGCCACCGGAGTTGCCCCTGAGCGATGCGCAACGACGCCTCGCCCAGCAATGGCAGCAGGGCGGCGGCAAGGTCGGGCCCTACGTCAACGCCATCAAGCTGATCCAGTTCAACAGTCGCCTGGTGGGCCGCGATGTGGCCCAGGCCCGCCCTGGCGACCTGATGTTCTTCGATCAGGGCGACGACCAGCACCTGATGATCTGGATGGGCCGCTACATCGCCTATCACACCGGCACCACAACCCCTACCGACAACGGCATGCGCTCCGCAAGCCTGCAACAACTCATGAACTGGAAGGACACCCGATGGATACCCGACGCAGCCAACCCCAACTTCATCGGCGTCTATCGACTCAACTTTCTCTCCCAATGACCGGTGCCCGCATGCTGCGCTTGTGTTCAAAACTGCCCTTGTTGTTTGCCCTGTTGCTGGCACCCCTGGTGAATGCCGAAGACACCGTGGAGCCCAGCGGCTACACGCCGGTGTCCGGTGAAAGCTTCTTCCTGCTGGCCGACAGCAGCTTTGCCAGCGACGAGCAGGCCATGGTTCGCCTCGAAGCGCCGGGCCGCGACTATCGTCGGTTCCGCATGGAGCCTTACGGCGGCGCCGATATCCGCGTCTATCGCATCGACAAGCCGCTGGATTTCCTCAAGCGCCAGAAAAACCTGCACCGCGTAGTCAGCGATGGCCAGTTCAAGGGCGAAGGCCTGTCGAACACCCTGGCGTACCTGTGGGACAACTGGTATCGCAAATCCCGTCGGGTCATGCAGCGGGCGTTCTCCTACGAGTCGCGCCAGCAAGTCACTGAAGAAGTGCCGGAATTGAAGGTCGGCAACGCCCTGGTTGCACCGACTCCGTACGACGCGCCGGCACAGTTCGCCTTGATCCCGGGTTTGCCGGTGGTCAGCCAGTTCCGTTATCCGCTGTGGCAGGCCAAGCCGATCCAGCCGCCTGCGGGCGTCAACCTGGCCGGTTCGTCCAGTGACTTCATCAGCGTCGCGCCGGGCAACGTCTACGTGCCGCTGGGCCAGTTGAAGCCGGGCCTGTACCTGGTGGAAGCACTGATCGGCAAGTACCGCGCGACCACCATGGTCTTCGTCTCCAACACCGTGGCGGTGAGCAAGATTGCCGGTGACGAGCTGCTGGTCTGGGCCGCACGCAAGCATGAAGGTCGTTCGGTGCCCAAGGTCAACGTGCTCTGGACCGACGGCCTGGGCGTGATGAGCAGCGGTGCCACCGATGAAGACGGTTTGCTGCGCCTCAAGCACGTCAGCCCGGAGCGTTCGTTCGTCATCGGCGAAGACGAGGAGGGCGGGGTATTCGTCTCGGAAAACTTCTACTACGACAGCGAAATCTACGACACCAAGCTCTATGCCTTCACCGACCGGCCGCTGTACCGGCCGGGGGATTGGGTGTCGCTGAAAATCGTCGGCCGTGAATTCAAGAACGCCCGTGATTCGGTGCAACCGAGCGCCGCCGACGTCAATGTCAGCGTGCTGGATGCCACCGGCACCGCCCTGCAAACCCTGGCCCTGAAGCTGGATTCCAAGGCCGGTACCCAAGGCCGTTTCCAACTGCCGGAAAACGCCGTGGCCGGCGGCTATGAGCTGCGCTTCAGCTACAAGGACCAGCTCTACAGCAGCGCCTTTCGCGTGGCCGAATACATCAAGCCGCACTTCGAAATCGCCCTGAACCTGGCCAAGCAGGATTACCGCACCGGCGAGCCGGTCAAGGGCAATCTCGTGCTGCTGTACCCGGACGGCAAGCCGGTGGCCAACGCCAAGGTCAGCCTGAGCCTGCGGGCCCAGCAATTGTCGATGGTGGATAACGAGCTGCAATACCTGGGGCAATTCCCGGTGGAGCTGACCAGCAGCGAAGTGACCACCGATGCCAAGGGCAACGCCATCCTCGACCTGCCGGCCGCCGACAAGCCGAGCCGCTACACGTTGACCGTGTTTGCCAGCGACGGCGCGGCGTATCGGGTCAAGACCACCAAGGAAATCCTCATCGACCGTGGCGCGGCGAATTTCCGCCTGAGCGCACCCCAGCGGTTCAGTGCCGTCGGCCAGAAGGTTTCGTTCAGCTACGCCAACGAAGGCGGCAACGAGCAGGCCAAAGCCGTGACCCCGGGCAGTTATGGATGGGTACGGCTGGAAGACCAGAGCACCGGCGAAGGCAAGCTTGCGGCCAAGGACAAGGGTTTCAGCCTGACCTTCGACCGCCCCGGCACCTACAACCTGACACTCAAGGATGACCACGGCCGAGTCATTGGCGCCGCCGGCCATGCCGTGACCGGCGAAGGCATCAAGGCCGTCCCGGGCACCGTAGAGATCGTCCTCGATAAAACCGAATACAAAATGGGTGATGAAGCCCTGGCGCTGATCACCTTTCCGGAACCGGTCAGCGATGCGTTGCTGTCGCTTGAGCGTGACAAGGTCGAGGCCACGGCGCTGCTGTCCAAGGGCAGTGACTGGCTGAAGATGGAAAAGCTCAGTGACACCCAATACCGCGCGCGGATTCCGGTGAAGGACGCCTTCGCGCCAAACATGACCTTCTCGGTGCTCTACACCAAGGGCGGCCAGTACAGCTTCCAGAACGCCGGCATCAAGGTGGTTGCGCCGCAGATCGACGTCGCCGTCGTCACCGATAAAGCCACCTACCGGCCGGGCGACACGGTGACCGTGGACCTGAGCACCCAGTTCGCTGGCAAGGCGATCCCCGCGCACCTGACCGTCAGCGTCGTCGATGAAATGGTCTACGCCCTGCAACCGGAAGTGGCGCCGACCATCGACCAGTTCTTCTATCACCCGCGTCGCAACAACGTGCGCACCAGCGCCAGCCTGTCGTTCATCAGCTACGACGTGGCACTGCCGGGCAGCCCCGGCGCGCCGGGCAAGGCCAACCGCAGCGAGCGTGGGGTCAAGGTGCTGGAGCGGCCGCGTCGTGAAGACATCGACACTGCCGCCTGGCAGCCGGAGCTGGTCACCGACGCCAGCGGCAAGGTTCGTTTCACCTTCAAGATGCCGGACTCCCTGACCCGTTGGCGCATCACCGCCCGGGCCATCTCCGATGACGGCCAGGTGGGTCAGAAGAAACAATTCATCGGTTCGGAAAAACCGCTGTACCTGAAGTGGAGCGGCCCGACCCGGTTCCGCACTGGCGACAAACCGCAGATGGGCCTGTTTGCCTTCAGTCAGGCGGAAAAGCCGCTGAAAGCTGAGCTGTTGATCCGTTACGCCGGTGCTGAACAGCGCGTGGTGGTAGAGCTGAAAAATGGCATCAACTACGTACCGCTGCCGGCCTTGGAACTGAGCAACGGTGACTTGAGCGTGCAGTTGCAGTTGAACGGTGAAACCCAGGACGCCCTGGCTGTACACCTGAACGCCAGCGGCAACGGTTGGCAAGTGACCCAGAGCCAGCGCCTCGACGTGGCCAGCGGTGACACTCCGCTGACCCTGCCGGCTGACGCCAGCGACATCCGACTGCGCCTGGATGACAGCCCGCAAGCGCTGTTCCGTTCGGCCCTGGATGATCTGCTGAGCTACCCCTACGGCGGCGTCGAGCAGACCGCCAGCCGCCTGCTGCCGTTGAGCATTGCCTACCCGGCCCTGGCGTCGAACCCGCAGATCCGCGATCGCTTGCGCCTGATCATGCAAAACAGTCGCTTGCGCCTGGTGCAGATGGCCGGGCCTTCGGCGAGCTTCACCTGGTGGGGCCAGGACGGCGAGCCGGATGCGTTCCTCACCGCCTACGCCTATTACGCCGACTGGCACGCCAGCAAGGCCCTGGACCTGAGCCTGCCGCCGGAACACTGGCAGCGGGTGCTGGAGGTCTACGCCAAGCAGGCCGGTGACACGCCACTGCTGCAACGTGCGCTGATCCTGTCGTTCGCCAAGCAGATGCAACTGCCGGTGAATACCTTGCTCAGCGGCCTGATGGACGACCTGGCGAAGGCCAGTGAAGACAGCAGCGAAAGCGTGCTGGACAGCGGCGAAGACAGCCTGGTGATGAACGCTCCGGATTCGGCCCTGGGGCTGGCCAGTGCCCGGGTGCTGACTGCGTCCTTGGCGAAACAGGCGAAGGTGCCATTGCCGGCGGCTTTCAGCCGTCAAGCAGACGCCGCGCAACAGCAACTGGAACTCAGCTCTCAGCCGTTCGTCGAGGCCCTGGTGCTGTCGCTGCAGAACTTCGATCAGGCTCGCGCCACGGCTTTGCTGGAACGCGTGTTGCCGCAACAGTCCACCCTGGAACGGGCCTTGGCCCTGACCTGGCTGCAAGGCAGTATCGAGCAGACCGCGCCGGCTGTGGCACTGGCTCCGGGCGAAGGCTGGAAAGCCAAGCAAGGCGCCACCGGTGAAACCTATTGGCAATGGCAGGGCGCGCAGCTTCCGACGATGCTGACGCTGACCGGTGCCGAGGAGCGTCCGCTGCAAGCGGCACTGAGCTTCCAGAGCCAGCAAGCGCCAGTAGCACCGATGGCGGTGTCCATCACCCGTCGCCTGTCGCGGCTGGTGCCGGGCGATGAGGCGTTCACCTTCAAGCTCGAAGCCGTGGGCAACAAGCCCTTGTCCAGCGACAGCCTCTATCTGGATGAAGTGATCATCAACAGCAAGGCGCCGACGCCGCTGCGCTACGGCATGCTCGAAGTGCCGCTGCCACCGGGCGCCGACGTGGAGCGCACCACCTGGGGCATCCAGTTGATGGGCAAGGCCGACAGCGAACCGACTTCCCTGGAAAGAGCGCGCTTCGAGCCGGGCCAGATGGCTTATGCAGTGCCGGTGGATGCCCTCAGTGGCGAACTGCGCCTGCGGCATTTGGTGCGTTTCTCCCAGAAGGGTCAGTTCAGCTTGCCGCCGGTGCGTTTCACTCAGGTCTACGCGCCGCAGAATCAGGCGCGGGAACAGAAACCGGCGCTCGGTCAGGTGACGGTCAACTGACATGCGCAGGCCGTGGGTTGGCTGGCTGTTGTGCTTGATCCCTGCGCTGGCAACAGCGCAGGACGAGCCGCTGCGCCTGGCTTTCGACGGTCAGTTGCTGCGAGTCAGCCAGACCCAGGTGCTGGATCGTCAGCCACTGCCTGATGCCTTGCAGGCGCCGCTGGGCAGCCTGTGGAAGCTGTTTGTCTACGCCTGGCTGGTGGACACCAACGCCCGTGAGCCGGTTTACGAGTGTCGCGGCGAATCGAAGGAAGAGGTCTATTGCTGCAATGCCGGGCAGAGCATCGGTCGCGATCAGGCCCTGGTGAAATCCTGCGGCTTGTACTTCGAACCGCAGCGGCTCGGGCTTTCGGCCTCGGACTGGCGCGACTACTGGCAAGCCCGCCAGGCGCCGGCGTGGCTGTCGGACTTGCCCGCCTTGCAACCTCAACAGCAGGTGCCTGTCGCGCAATTGCTCAAGGCCCTGGCAACGTTGCCGGCCCAGGACCAGGCCCGTCGGGTGCTGCTGGACGTGGTGCTCAACGCGGCGGACGGGCGACTGGTCGGCGAGTTGGGCAGCCGCCTGCGGGTCAAGACCTGGAGCTGGCTGGGTGACCAGGGGCCCTCGTCGCGCCAGGGCGGTTTCGCTGGTTGGCTGGCTGACGGCACACCGGTGTGGGCCGGTGGGCGCGGCACCAGCCAGCAGGTCTTGAAGGTGTATGGCGATGGCTTGGCGACGGCATTGCCATCGCGCTGGCCGGCGGAAACCGGGCGTTGTGTGGAAGTCGGCCTGTTTGCCCGTTATCCCTGGCAACGGGTGATGGCGGGCGACCGGCCAGCCACGCCGGGTCAACTGCGCGGCGACTACCGCGTTGAATTCAGCAACGGTAACCAGTTGGATATCCACAGCGACGGCGAGCTGTTCCTGATGCCCGGCAAGCTGGTGGCACGACTGGACCGGGAAGAGTACGTCGCCCGGGTCCTGCAACGGGAGGCCAAGGCTGAGCCCGTCGAGGCCGCCAAGGCCTTGGCCGTGGCGGCCCGCACCTACCTGCTGCAAAACGCTCAACGCAACGGCGACTGCCTGAGCATCGACGACAGCAGCCATCGCCAACGCGTCGCCCCGCGCCCGGCGGCGCCCGAAACCCGCGCCATTGCCGCCTGGACCAGCGATCTGGTGCTGGCCGGCACCGATGTCACCTACCACTCCGACCAGGCCGGCCCGGACAAATTGTCCTGGGCCCAAGCCGTGGAGCAAGCCAACGCCGGCCAACGCTACGACACCATTCTGCTGCATGCCTACCCGCGCGCCAGCCTCAGCCGCTGGGACAACCCGGTGGCGTCCTGCGAAGCACTGCCGGCTGCCCAGGACTGGTTGCTGAAACAGCGGCGCGGCTGGCGCTCGCGGCTGGAAAGCGAAGTGGGCTACAACGAAATCAGTGCTTTCGCAGTGTGCCGTGTGGCGTTCGGCCGACCTTATGTCGACCGCGAGCGCCAGCGCATCTATGTGCGCGGCGTGCTGTCGCTGCAAGACCGCCTTGACCTGACTCATGAATATTTGCACCTGGCCTTCGAAGCTCACCCCAACGGCCAGGACGAAAACTATATCGAAGGGCTCGCCCGTCACCTCTTGCTGGAATAGACCATGACACTCCGTTATCCACAGGTCTTGCTGTTGCTCTGCGCCTTGACCGCGTTGCCACCGGCCATGGCCGCCGACCACATCAAGCTCGACACCCCGATCGGCGGCTGGCGCAGCGGTGCGCCGGGCGGTGAAGGCGAAAGTTTCAGCCAGACCGTCAACTACCCGGCTTCGTCGGTCAACACGCCCCCAGGCCAGGCCAGCACCGCCCGAATCACCGGCCAGATCAAAGGCGCACCCAAGGAAGGCAGCGAGCCAGGCAAACTCATCATCAACGGCGTGACCCTGCCATTGAAGCTTGACTCGGAGGGCCGCTTCGACCGGCCGTTTTCGTTCCCCAATGGCAGCAACAGCGTCGAAGTGCGCAGCCCCGACGGCCAGCAGCGCCATCGCACGCAGTTTCTCAACACCAGCGGCGGTGCCACCCCGGCCAAGCTGCGGGTGCTGCTGACCTGGGACAGCGACGGCACCGACCTGGACTTGCACCTCATCACCCCGGACGGCGCGCACATCTGGTACGGCGACCGCGTCGTCCCCAACGGTGCGGCCCTCGACGTCGACGTCACCACCGGCTACGGCCCGGAAATCATCGCCATGCCCGCGCCGATCAAAGGCCAGTACCTGGTGTATGTGAACTACTACGGCGGCGGTTATCGCAGTGATGAAGACGGCGAGGAACAAGCGCAACAAGCCCTGACCACGGCACAAATCAGCGTGATCACCGAAGAAGGCACGCCGAGCGAGAAGATGGAAACCTTCGTGGTGCCGATGCGGACGGCGGGGGAGTTGATGTTGGTTAAGAGTTTTAGTTACCCGTAAGACGCCATCGGAAATACTTCAACCTAGGGAAGATCCTGTGGGAGCGAGCTTGCTCGCGATTGCGGTGGCACATTCAGCATCTACGTACCTGATACACCGCTATCGCGAGCAAGCTCGCTCCCACCAGAGGTCATCAGTTGCCCCGAAAAAATCTCACGCGTGAGCTATTGTGGGGTTTAGAAAGTACCTGTAGTGTTTCTCACGCGTGAGTTTTTCACAGTGGGGTCAGCACCATGCAAACCAGCTCTCCATCGGATCCGCCAGGCGGGCCTGATGATGATTCAGCGAGCAGCAAGGGAGAGCGCTCCAAACCCGCCGCGAAAAAACCATCGAGCTTCTACATGAAGCAGATGCGCGCCGGCCTGAGTGCCGCCGGGTATGTGAAACATGAAACTTGGGTGCTTCCTGAAAACCGAAGCCTGCTCAAGCAGATGGAGAAACAGCTACGCCAACCGATTCTGGCTGGCTCATTCATGTCGGAGAATTACATGAGCGCAGGTAACAACTGGAACATCGATCGCCTCTACAGCGCCCTCCAGGCCCTGGACGAAGTGGTTGCCAACGACATCACCCTTTCCCTCGTTCAAGGCTCGGAGTCCAGCATCAAGCTGGAAATGAACGACTTCGGTGGCTTGCCGATTTACATCGCGGTAGTGGGTGACCAGATCATCGTCGACACCGTTCTGGTGGACGTCGAGTCGATCAGCGACGTCGCGGCATTCAACGACGCCGTGCTGCGCAGCCGGGAAATGTTCCCGCTGTCGTCCATCGGCATCGAGACCATGCCCAACGGGCAGGTGGTCTACAACATGTTCGGTGCATTGAGCTCCGATTCCAGCCTGACCAACGTCGTGACTGAGGTCAAAACCCTCGTCGACAACGTCCAGCGCGCCAGCGAAGCCTTCGAACGCTTCTTCATCTAATTCGCCGAACAGGAACTATCCAATGACTCAGTCCATCTGGAGCAAATTGTTCACCGCCTTGCGTGGCGGTGCCAACGAAGTCGGCGAATCGATCGTCGACCAACAGGCCCTGCGCATCCTCGACCAGGAAATTCGCGACGCCGACAGCGCGCTGGCCAACGCCAAGCGTGAGCTGGTTACCATCATGGCCAAGCACAAGCTGGCGACTGATCGCGTCGGCGAATACAACGCCAAGATCAAGGACCTGGAAGCCAAGGCCCTGGCCGCGATCCAGGCCAACCGCGAAGACCTGGCGCTGGAAGTGGCCGAAGCCATTTCGACCCTGACCAACGAACTGGACGCTGAGCAAAAGCACGCGACCGAATTCGGCGGTTATGCGGACAACATGCGCAAAGACATCACCAAGGCCGAAAGCCGCATCAAGAGCCTGCGCCAGCAAGTGGACATGGCCAAGGCCCGCGAAAGCGTGCAGAAGGCCCAGGTCAGTGCTTCGATCGCCAGCGGCGGCGCCAATGGCAAGCTGGAAACCGCTGTCGGTACGCTGAACCGTCTGCAAGCCAAGCAACAGCAGCGTGCGGCTGAACTGCAAGCCCAGGACGAGCTGGCCGAGGCTTCGACCGGCTCGGACCTGGAGCGCAAACTGCGCGACGCCGGCATCACGCCGAACGAAGGCAGCGCCAATGCGATTCTGGAACGCCTGAAGAAAAAATCGGCTGAGTAATCGGGCGGGGCGCAAGCCAGGCACAGACTTTGTGACGAGGGGATAAACCCCCTCGCCACAGGTTTTGTGTTCACAGGTTTTGTGTTCGGCTTCAAGTTTTGTGCCTTAGTCCTGTTTTCCCGAAAAAACCCGGATTTATTGTCACCAAAGCACTTCTATCCAAGCCCCGCAGCAGGTTTAATGCTGCCCGGTAACCGCACGCGATCACTCAGATATCAGCGCGATTACCTCTCCAGGAACAAAGCCCCACGGAGTCAGGGACGAAATGTCGATTTTCCTATTGTTGCGCACGTACGCTTCGTCCTTCTTCCATCGTTTCGGCTGGGCGGGCCTGGCCATTGCGTTGGGCGTGCACCTGGCCACGGCCTGGATCGGCCTGGTGCTGTTGGGCGAGCAACACTTGATTGCCGCCGCCACATTTACCTACTTCTATCTCACCACCACGCTCACCGTCGGCTACGGCGATCTCGCGCCTCAGACAGCGGCGGGACGAGTTTTCGTGGCCACCTGGGTCATGCTCGGGGGCATTGCGCTGCTGACGGCAGCCATCGGCAAAACCACCAGCAGCGTCATCGATGTATGGAGAAAAGGCATGAAGGGCAAAGGCGATTTCACCGGCAAGGTCGGCCACACCGTTCTCATCGGCTGGGAGGGCGCCTCCAGCGAGCGGGTCATCGAATTGCTGCTGCAGGACGAAACCTCCAATGACAACCTGATCGTCATCTGCGATTGCGATCTTGAAGAAAACCCGATGCCGGGCAAGGCGACGTTCATCAAAGGCGAAAGCCTGTCCTCTGTGGCACTGTTGCAGCGTGCCGGCGTACCCGGCGCCGAGCGCGTCCTGGTGCGAACCCACTCCGACGACATGACCCTGGCCACCGTGCTGGCGGTCAATCAACTGGGCCCAACCGGGCATGTGGTCGCCCACTTCAATGACAGTGAGATCGCCGCCCTTGCCAGCGCCTATGCGCCGACCCTGGAGTGCACCTCCAGCATGGCCATCGAAATGTTGGTGCGCGCCTCCCAGGATCCCGGCTCGTCAGTGGTCATCAATGAATTGCTCTGCGTGGGCCAAGGCGCCACTCAATACCTGATGAAACTGCCCGAGGCGTTTGAAGCCACATTTGGCGATCTCTACGCGCGGATGAAAGAACAGCACAACGCTACACTCATCGGCTACCGCGCCAAAGGCGCCCGACACCCGTCGATCAACCCGCCCGGCACCACGCGCGTCGAGGGCGGTGAGCTCTTCTACATCGCCGCCACGCGTCTCAAGGAAATCACCCATGGGATGGTTTAAACAGTTGATGGGGCTTGAGGCCCCGAACTCGAACAAGCACTCGACCGCCAGCAATAGCCTGCCCATCAGTGGGCCGCTGGGCCTGGCATCCGGCAAAGGGGTCATGTTCGACGCCACGCTGAAGTTGTTGCTCGATGGCAACAGCACCGTGGTCATCCCCGGTTCCCAGCAGATCTGGAGCATGGGCGTCGTCGACCTCGGACAGTCGAGCTGGTTGTCGCGCTATTACATGAACGACGAAGACTACTGGCTGCAAGTGCACACCAGCGGCGACGTCGCCGGACAGGTCGAGTCGGTGATCCTGTTCAACTACCTCAGCTACGTCACCCTCAACAGTGAAGCGGAATTGCGCCGGCTGGCCGGCCCTGAAAGCCTGATCGGCCTGCCGACCTACACCCACAACGGTGTCGAGTACACCCGCGAATGGGGCACCGAGGCGGGCCAGACCGAACTGGTGGCGTTGAGCGAACGCGTGAGCAATCCGGATGAGTCCTACAGCGTCGAGCACCGTTCGATGCTGTATGCCCGCGACACCGGCCTGACGGACCGCCGGGAGTTCCTGTTGTTCTCCGTTGAAGAGGACGCCGAAGGCACTGTCAGCCTGAGCACTTCGCTGGGTATTTCGCTGTACACCACTGACCTGAACACTCTTTGAATAAGGAAGAAGTCCATGCTTGAAGCGCTCTCCATTTCCCTGAACAAGGCCGCCGTGTTCGGCTTCGTTTTGTACATCCTCGGCGCCGCCGTGCTGTTCGCCCTGTTCCAGTTCATCTACATCCATGTCACGCCGCACAAAGAGTTCGAACTGATCCGCTCGGGCAACGTGGCTGCGGCCATCGCCCTGAGCGGTGCCCTTATCGGTTTCGCCATTCCGGCCAGCAACGTGATTGCCTATTCGATCAGCATGCTGGACTTCGTCGTCTGGGCGGTGATCGCCGCTGTCGTCCAGTTGCTGGCGTTCCTGGTCACCAGCCTGGTGCTCAAGGGCGCTTCCGCGCGTATCAAGAACGGTGAAATCGCCGCCGGTATCTACATCGCCGCCGTGGCCATCAGCGTCGGCATGTTGAACGCCGCGTGCATGACGCCTACCACGAACTGATTGCGCCACGGAGAACCCGATGAAACGAAGCAAGTACGTTCAGCTTTCGCTGGCCGCGTCGGTCGCCATGGCGATATCAGGCTGCGGGCCGACGGAAAAAACCTACGAGTTGAAAAAGAAGTACAACTTCCAGTCCGTGCAGCAATGCGTCGATGAAAAGCTGCCGGTAGACATTTGTGCTGACGCCTACATGACTGCCATGACCGAGCATCGTCGCATTGCGCCGGTGTATGACAACCAGGCCGATTGCGATGCCGATTTTGTCCCCGATTGGTGCCAGCAGGACTCCGCCGGCAAGTTCATCCCCAAGCTGGGTGGTTTCGAACTGAGCGCCGAGGGCGAGGTCACGCAGTCCGAAGTGGACGCGGCCAAGGCCCAATTGCCGGCCTCGGAAGCGATGAGTTCCGGTGGAGGTTTCAGCAACCTGCTGACTGGACTGCTGATCGGCAACATGCTGAGCAGCAACCGCAACAGCTATTTCTCCGAGCCGGTCTACCGTTACCGCGATGATCGTGGCAGCTTCGGCTCCTCCACGCTCAGCCAGCGGGTGTCGACAGGCTCGACGTTCACCAAATCCAACCAGGCGCGATACGGCAGCTACACCGACTCCATCAAGTCCAGCAGCAAGCCGATGTCCGTTGCCTCATCCACCTCCCGTGGCGGCTTCGGCAGCAAGTCCAGCGCCCGCAGCGGTTGGGGCGGTTCGAGCAGCTCCGGCGGTTGAGGAACCAGCGCCATGAAGAAAATCCATTGCGCCGAACGTCATGACTGGAAACAGACGGCCGAGCATCTCGGCTTTCTGTTCCACACCATCGACGGCGAACCCTATTGGGACGAGCGCGCGTACTACCAGTTCACGCTCAAGCAGATCGAGAACGACCTGGAAGACCCGACCACTGAGATCCATGACATGTGCATGGACCTGGTGGCCCGGGTGGTGCAGAGCGAAGAATTGCTGGAGCGCCTGAGCATTCCCGCGCCGTTCTTCGACCTGGTGCGCACTTCATGGCTCGAAGGCCACCCGCACTTGTATGGGCGCATGGATTTCTCCTACAACGGCATGGGCCCTGCCAAGCTGCTGGAGCTCAACTACGACACGCCGACCAGCCTGTACGAGGCGGCGGCGTTCCAGTGGGGTTGGCTGGAGCAGTGCATCGAGCGCGGCTTGTTGCCCAAGCATGCTGACCAGTTCAACAGCATCGACACCAAGCTGCACCAGGCCTTTGCCCAGTTGCAGCTCAAGGAGCCGTTTTATTTCGCCTCGATGAAAGGCTCGGTGGAAGACAAGGGCACCACGGACTACTTGCGGTTGATCGCGGAGAAAGTCGGTATCGAATCGCGGCACATCGATATCGAGGACATCGGTCTCAACAGTGAAGGACGTTTCGTCGATCTGGAAGAGCGCTGGATTCCGCACCTGTTCAAGCTGCATGCCTGGGAGTTCATCTTCCATGAGCCCTTCGGCGCAGCGATTGCCGAGTGCGATACGCAGTTTTTCGAGCCAGCCTGGAAGTCGATCATCTCCAACAAAGGCATCCTGCCGTTGCTGTGGGAGTTCAACAAAGGTCACCCGAACCTGCTAGCGGCCCACCTGGACACTGAGCCGGGCGAAGCCGTGCCCAAGGGCTGGGTGCGCAAGCCGTTCTTTTCCCGGGAAGGTGCCAACATCGAGTTGCAAACCGCGGATGGCCTGATCGTCAAAGAAGATGGCCCCTACACCGACGCGCCGTTCATCCTCCAGGAATTCGCGCCGTTGCCGAAGTTTGACGACAGCTACACGCTGATCGGTTCCTGGGTCATCGGCGACCAGGCGGCGGGCATTGGCGTGCGGGAAGACAACAGCTTGATCACCAAGGATTCGAGCCGGTTCTTGCCGCATCTGATCCTTGACTGATTGCCTGCACACAGCTGTGGGTTAAGCACTGACCCCCTGTGGGAGCGAGCTTGCTCCCACAGGTTTAGGTGTTCGCCACAGACTTTCTCAGGTCCACCAGTACCGCACCAGGTGGAAGAAAATCGGCGCAGCGAAGCACACCGAGTCCAATCGGTCGAGCATGCCGCCGTGGCCTTCGATCATGTGGCCCCAGTCCTTCACACCGCGGTCGCGCTTGATCGCCGACATGACGATGCCACCGGCAAAGCCCAGCAGGTTGATCAGCAAGGCGATGAGGAACGACTGCCACGGATTGAACGGCGTGATCCACCACAGCGCGCCACCGATCAGCGAGGCCAGGAAAATGCCGCCGACAAAGCCCTCCACGGTTTTTGAGGGCGACAGGTTCGGCGCGATTTTGTGTTTGCCGAACAACTTGCCGCACACGTACTGCAGCACATCCGACAGCTGCACCACGATCACCAGGTAAGCGATCAGCAACAGGTTGCGCCCTTCAAAACCGGCGATATCCAGCGTCAGCAAGGCCGGGACGAAGGAGATGCAGAACACCGCGATCATCAAGCCCCACTGGACCTTGGAAGCTCGCTCCAAAAAGTGCGTACTGTCGCCGCCCAGGGACGCCAGGATCGGCAGCAGCAGGAACACATACACCGGGATGAAGATCGAGAACAGACCGTACCAGTCGTAGTAAATCAGCAGGTATTGCAGCGGCAGCGCCAGGTAGAACGCCGCCACCAACGCCGGATAGTCACTGCGCCGGGTCGGTGTCAGGGTCAGGAACTCGCGCAAGGCGTAGAACGACACGGCGTAGAACAACAAGATCACTGCCGCGTTGCCGAGCCAGAACGCAATGCCGATCACCAGCACCATGATCCACCAGGCGTTGATCCGGGCGTTGAGGTTTTCGATGACCGAGTTCGGCGCGCCTTTGGTGCGCAGCTTGAGAATGAAACCAACCAGCGAAGCCAGCAGCAAAATCGCGCCGATCCCGCCAAACAACATCAGGGTATATCGATCCATGTCAGACGTGCTCCGGGGCCAGTGCCAGCAGCGCAGCGCGGCTGCGTTCAAGAAATTGCTCTTTGCTTTCACCTTCTTCGATGCACAGCGGCGCGCCGAAACTGGTGGTGCATAACAGCGGCAGAGGCAAGACCCGTCCTTTGGGCATGACGCGGTTGAGGTTGGCGATCCACACCGGGATCACCTCGACCTCGGGATGAGCTTTCATCAAGTGGTAGATCCCGCTCTTGAACGGCAGCAAGCCTTCCTCCGGATTGCGCGTGCCCTCGGGAAAAATGATCAGCGAATCGCCGTTCTCCAGGGCATCGAGCATCGGTTGCAATGGGCTGTAGCCTGGATCCTTGCGCTCGCGGTCCACCAGCACGCCGTTGAACACCCGGTTGATGATGTAGCGCCGCACTGGGCTGGTTTGCCAGTAATCGGCGCCCGCGACCGGCCGGGTCAGCTTGCGCAGCGCCGGCGGCAGCGAAGCCCAGAGCAGCACGAAGTCACCGTGGCTGCTGTGGTTGGCGAAGTAGATCCGTTGCACCTGCGTCGGCGCGCAGCCGAGCCACAGGCTGCGAGCGCCCGTGACCATGCGGGCGGCGGAGGTGATGAGGTTAGCGACTACGGGTTCGAACATGAGGATTCCTTATCCTGAAAAGGCTAGCCAGGGGCTGGCCAGGATGAAGCCCAGCGTCAAGACAACTTGTGCGGCCAGCAGCCGCGATTGCCGGCGCAGCAGCAACAACGCGCCATGCCGGCGTTCAGTCCAGAGGCGGCCGGCGCGTTCGGCCGGTTGCAGGCCAAGCGAAGTGAGGGCTTGATCCAATGTGTAGGTGCGCTCGGCCAGGGATTGGCTGCTGTCAGCCATGCGCTGAAACAGATCGGCATCAAAGGCCACGCGCAACGCCCAGTATTTTTCCAGCAAACCGAGAACAAACAGCACGGCGCTCAACAACAGCAGCCACGGATCGATAACCCCCACCAACCACTGCCCCAATCCGAGCAGCACCGCCAGCAGCGTCAACCCGGTGGACAGCTGATCCAGCGATTGACCGCGACGCAACAGGCTCGCCACGGTGTGCAGTTCCATATCAGTGATCATGGACATTCTCCCGGCTTGTGGATAACGGCTCCAACGCCCGACGATGTGCTGCATGCAAGACAATGTGCGGGCGGGCGCGCTGGATTTGTACGATAGCCGCATCAACACTCGCCGCCCGACCACTGTGCAACAACCAGGCGACCACCGCCGTGGCACTACGCGAATAACCCAAGGCGCAGCAGACCAGCACCGGGCCCTGCTGACGCAGGTTTTCAATAAGCTGTGCAGCCCTCAGGCACTGCTCGGGCGTCGGCGTCGTCAAATCGAGCACCGGTAACGAGCGATAAGCAACACCCGTGCTGTCGATGGACAATTCGGCGCAGAGATCGAGCACCCCGCGAAACGCGCTGTCCTTCAGCTCCATCGGCGTGGGAATGCGCCCGAGCCAGACGCCATCCGCCACCTGATCCGGCTGCGGATGCTGGCGCGTCCACCAACGGGAATTGATCCACGCCGCCGCCAGATAAGGCGCCAGCAACCAACGCGCCGCCGGGCTCAGCCGACCGTCTTCACGCTTCTGAAACCCACTCGCGTCAAACACCAGGTAATTCAGCGCCACCAACAGCACCGCCACCGCCGGCCAGATCAACCAGAGCCACGCGCCGCCAAAGGCAAACGCCAACGTGAAAAACGCCGCAGCCCCTAAACCATAGCGCAACGCTAATTGCAGGCGAGTACGGTCCGACGTCAGACGGGCAGTTTTCAGCGGACTCGGCCGATCCAACGGCCACAACCACACACACAACCAACCGGCCAACGCACCCGTCGGCAGGTCAATAAAGTGATGTTGATAAGTGGTCAGCACCGACACACCAATCAGCGCGAACCAACCGTGCATCAGCCAACGCCAGAACCCCTGCAGATGCCGCTGATAACAAACCCAAAGCACCACCAGCAACGCGATGTGCAGCGACGGTGCCTGGTTGAACGGCTTGTCGAAGCCCGCCAGCACTTCAAACAACCAACCAAACACCCCGTCCATTTCCGGGCGGGGGAAGGTAAAGCGCAGCGGCCAGAGCAGAAAGCAACTGACCGCAATCACCTGGGCCGTGAGCAGGCGCAAGGCGTGGCGCTTGAGTTCGGCGCGGCTGGTGGGCAACAGCAGGGACAGGCCGTACAGCAGATCGATCGACCAATACGGCACGATGGTCCAGGCCATGAACGGCATGTGGCTTTCCCAGGCGAACACCAGCGTGCCGACGTCGTCACGCTGGGAGGTGACCCAGGTGGCGAAGCCATAGGTGCTGAAAAACAGCGGTGCCAACAGCAGTAACCAGAGCACCGCCGGTTTCAGCAGACCGGTCTCGCGGGCCGGGGCGATGACGGCGCTCATTACTGCACTCGCTGGGCCAGCGAAACGCTGAAGATGCCCCATTCATCGACCCGCAGGGTGATCTTGCGGAAGCCCGCCGCCTCAACCAGTTGATCCATCTCCGCCTGCGTGCGCCGACGCATCACCCAAGCCTGCCCAGCACGGTGGCTGGTGAGGGCGCGGGCGATCAGTTCCAACTGTGGGTGCCACGGCTGGCCGGTGTAGATCAGGAAACCACCCGGCTCCACCGCTTCGGCCAAACCGGCGAGGGAGCCGCCGACCATCTGGTTATCGGCAAACAGCTCATACAAACCGGACACCACGGCGAGGGTCGGTTTTGGCTGCAGCGCCGCCAGATCCTGGCGATCAAAGGCATCACCTTTGACGAACCGGGCGATATCGCCCAAGCCTTTTTCAACGATCAGCGCACTGCCGTCGCGCACGTTGATGTCGCTGTAGTCGCGCAGCAGGATCGACTCGGGCAACGGGCTGACGCCTTGCAGCGCTTCGAGAATGTAGCGGCCATGGCCGGCGGCGATGTCGACGATGCGCACCTCGCGGTCCTGTTCGCGCAACTTGCCCATGGCCAGGCGCAGCAGCTCCTCGACGTTCAATTTGCGCTGGCGAATACCGCGCCAGCCGATGGAGTTCAGGTAGTTCTGGTCAATCATTTTACCCACGGCCGAGGTGCCGGTGGGGCGATTGCGGTAGACGTAATCCAGGGTGCTGCCGGAGTCGAACCCGGTGTCGAAGCCCAACTTCACACCCGCAGACAATTTACTGCCAAAGCGCATGCTGGCGCGGGTCATGCGCCAGTAAAGGTCACGCAGCGAATTGTGCGGCAGCGGTGTCGCCAGGGTTTCGGCTTCGGCGCAGGTCACGCCCAGGCGATCGGCGTCCAGCAGGGACGGGCGGTTCAATGGTCGGGCAAAGTTTTGCAGGATGAAGCGACGGGCACTGGCGATGGCCGGCGCGCGGTTCTTCTCGCCGAGGGTGTCGTGGAAGAACCCCGGCAGGATGTGCTTCTCCTTGTGCACACTGCCCAGCCGCTCGAAGAACTGCTCCTGGGGTTTGCGGTGCACGACAAAGTCCGAACCGGAGATCAATAGCTGCGTCGGCACCTGGATCGCCTGGGCATCGGCCACCACGCGGTCGGCGGCTTCGTACAGACCCAGCAGCACGTTCACCGAAATCGCCTTGGTGATCAGCGGGTCGCTGTCGTAGGACGCCACGCGCTCGGGGTCATGGCTGAGGAACTTCGCCTTGACGTAGCTGTTGACGAAAAAGTTGCCGCGAAACTTGCGCATCAGCGCCAGGCCGGAGCGAGCGAACGGCACGTAGAGCTTGACCTTGAACGCCGGCGACGCCAGCACCAGCGAACGAATGCGCGGCGCGTAATCGTGGACCCACGTGGACGCGATCACCGCCCCGACGCTTTGCGCGACCACGGCGATGTTCGCCTCGTCGATCTGATGCGTCGCGCCGATGTGGTCGCAGAAGGTCTGCACATCCCGTGCACTGGTGGCAAAACTCGGGCTGTCGCCACGAGCACCCGGCGACTGGCCATGGCCTCGTGCGTCCCAGGCGAAAAAGTCGAAGCCGGGCAAATTCAGCTCATCCACCAGGTGCGCAATGCGCCCGGAGTGTTCATGACCACGGTGAAACAACAACACAGCTTGGCGGGGTTCGCCCGCCGCCGCATCGACAGCCGGCCAGTGCCGGTAGAACAATTCCACGCCATCGTGGGTGGTGAACGTCAATTCCTGGGCTTCGCGCATTGCAAGTTCCTTTATGCTGAGGGAGCG
Source organism: Pseudomonas viciae (assembly GCF_004786035.1). Taxonomy (NCBI): domain Bacteria; kingdom Pseudomonadati; phylum Pseudomonadota; class Gammaproteobacteria; order Pseudomonadales; family Pseudomonadaceae; genus Pseudomonas; species Pseudomonas viciae. The sequence goes on along the minus strand of NZ_CP035088.1, from coordinate 5,930,241 downwards.
TTTTCCTTCACTTGGCTCAGGCCATGACGGACCCGATTGACCAAGGTATAAACCAGCAGGGCGGCAACCACCGCCATCACACCATCAACCCACAGCGCCCCGAGCCAACCCAGGGCAATACCGGTCGCCAACACGCCCAACACAAAGGCGCGATCACTCTTGCCCATCGGCCCGTCATAGCGCCGCGACGCCCCGACCATCGCCCCCAGCACGCCTGCGTATTCGCTGAACAACGCCAACAGCGTGACCAACAACACGAGCAACAGACTGGCATCGGGAATCAGGGCAAAAGGCAGGATCAGGGCAGCGTCGGCGATGATATCGCATAGCTCATTGAGGTAGGCGCCCAGATGCGATTGCTGACCAAACTCCCGCGCCAACATGCCATCCACGGCGTTCAACGCCATGCGCAGGAACATCCAGATCGGCACCAGGACGAAGATCCACGGATGGCTGGCGAACCACGCGATCACCGCACCGACCAGGACTGAAACGATGCCTGCGAGCACCGTGACTTGGTTGGCGGTGACGCCGTTGTTGTAAAGGCGTTGAACCATAGGGCGCAGCAGGTTTTGGAAGGCGGGCTTGAGTTGGTAAATGGAGGGCATCGGGGTGAGATCTCGGCCGGTTGCGGGGCAGGGGCTTATACAGGTGCGAGATTACGATAGGTTGAGGGCTTGCTGGCGGGTATTTCTTGAGAATGAGCGCGGGTAGGCATCTAAAACGAAATTACCTGCGCAAAAAACAACCAATGTGGGAGCGGGCTTGCTCGCGAATGCGGGGTTTCAGTCAACATCCATGGTGGCTGGTCTACCGCATTCGCGAGCAAGCCCGCTCCCACAGGTTCTGTGTTTCAACTGATTCACATTGGCCGATACCACAGGAGCGGTTGGTGGTGTGTCCATTCAGGATCAAACTACGAAAAACCTGTGGAAGTGAGCCTGCTCGCGATAGCGGCACACCAGAACAGGCCGACAGCCTGCTGACCCGCCAACCCTCTCCAGGACAAATAAGGAGTGTTTCAAATGCCGCAAATGGATTGGCTCGCTAACCACATGGATAAATGCGACCAGATGGCCGAGTGGCTCCATCGCGAATTCAGTTATGAATTTGCCCAGCAATCCCTCGCCAGTTGGCAGCAGGAGTTCGCCGCAGGGCAGCGCGATGGGCGCTGGAAGTGCCTGATCGCCATGGAACACGGCCAGTTGCTCGGTGGTGCTTCACTGGCCAGTCACGACCTGCCGGACCGGCCAGAGCTGGGGCCGTGGCTGGCTTGCGTGCTCGTCGCCCCCAGTGCCCGACGCAGAGGGCTTGCGGCGCAGTTGATCGAAGGCATCTGCAGCCATGCGCGGGAGGTGGGAATCATCACCCTGTTCTTGCACACCCATAACCAGAGTGATTATTACGCCAGGCTGGGTTGGGAAGTGTTGGAGCGGTTTGAGGCTTGGGGGAAGGAGCAGTGGCTTATGGCGCGGTGTTTATAGTTCGGGTGTCGTTTGGGTAGGGGAGTGCGGTGTGTCAGTCAGCATCAAGGGTGGCTGACCCACCGCATTCGCGAGCAAGCCCGCTCCCACAGGTTTGTCGGTGATTTACCGGTCGCTACTTCGCATTCAGCCATTAAAAAAAGCAGCCCTTTGGCACCGATAACATCGTTTCTCGGGCGTGCGGCTTTTCCCTATATTGGCCCCCAGATCCGGTGAATGGCTCAACGTTCACCCCTTGAGTGCGAGTAGTCCTAATGAACAATAAACCTGACAGCGCAGGGCTTGAGAATGCGGGAGCGGCGACCCGGGCGGTGTGGGGCGGGGAACAAGTCAGGCATCCCTATAACGCCACGCAAACCCCGATCGTGGTCAGTGCCGCTTACGGTTACGACGACATCGACGTCTGGTACGACGTTGCGCTGGGCAAGGCGCCAGGCTTTATCTACAGCCGCATGAGCAACCCCACCGTCGAGACCCTCGAAGCCAAGATCTGCGAGTTGGAAATGGCCGAGTCCGCCGTGGCGTTCAGCAGCGGCATGGCGGCGATCAGCAGCGTGCTTTATACCTTCCTGGCCCATGGCGATCGAGTGGTGTCGACCAAGGACAGTTACGGCGGCACCAACAAGATTTTCGAAGAATTCCTGCCACGCATGGGCGTGGGCGTGACCTTGTGCGAGACGTTCGATCACGAAGAAATCGAGCGGGAAATCGCCAAGGGCTGCCAGTTGGTGTACCTGGAAACGCCGACCAATCCGACCCTGAAAATCCTCGACATCCCACGCTTGGTGGCAGCGGCCAAGCGCGTTGGTGCCGTGGTGGTGGCGGACAATACCTTCGCCACGCCGCTCAATCAGAACCCGCTGGCCTTGGGCGTGGACGTGGTGATCCACAGCGCGACCAAGTTCCTCAGTGGCCATGGCGACGTGCTCGGCGGCCTGGTCTGTGGTAGCGCCGCCTTGATGGCCAAGGTTCGGCATTATCGGGAAATCAACGGCGCGTCGCTCGACCCGTTCTCGGCCTACATGATCATTCGCGGCATGAAAACCCTGGTGCTGCGCATGCGTCAGCAGCAATGCAGCGCCCGGGCCCTGGCGGAGTTTCTCTGCACCGAACCGTTGGTGGAGTCGGTGAATTATCCCGGCCTGCCCAGCCATCCGAACCACGCGGTGGCGTGTGCGCAAATGTCCGGCTTCGGCGCCATCGTCAGCTTTGTCCTGGTCGGTGGCATGGACACGGTCAAGGTGCTCTTGCCGCGCCTGCGCTTCGCCCATTGCGCCGGGAATCTTGGTGCGGTGGAAACCATCTACGGTCCGGCCCGCACCACCAGTCATGTCGAAAACACCCTGGAGGAGCGTCTGGCCCTGGGCATCTCCGAAGGGCTGGTGCGGGTCTCGGTGGGTATCGAAGACACCGATGATCTACTGGACGATCTGAAGCAGGCATTCGCCTTCGTCAAAAAGACCCTCAATCCGCACCTCAATGAAGTCCACATCGAGACGCAAACTGAAGTTTGAAAGTTGGTACCCCATAACAAGGCTGTGAATGGGGCGTTCATGAATAGGAATAATAATAAAAGCTCAGTGGCGCTTGTCTTACTCGCGCAGACGTAGATGCGTGCCCTGACATTTCATGAGAACAACCATGTCCATAACAGAACAACAAACGAATACGCGGGCCGGCTTCAAGCAGGAAATGCAGACGCGCCATATCGTCATGCTGGCCTTGGGTGGCGTCATCGGTACCGGGCTGTTCCTGACCTCCGGCTACACCGTCAACCAGGCCGGGCCCATGGGCGCGGTGATCGCCTACATCATCGGCGCACTCATGGTCTACATGGTGATGATGTGCCTGGGGGAACTGGCGGTGCAGATGCCCGAAACCGGTTCGTTCAGCACCTACGCCACACGCTTTCTCGGCCCGGGCACCGGCTACACCGTGGCCTGGCTGTACTGGCTGACCTGGACCGTGGCAATCGGTTCTGAATTCACCGCCGCCGGTATCTTGATGACACGCTGGTTTCCGGACACGCCCGTGTGGATCTGGAGCGCGCTGTTCGCTGGCGTGGTGTTCCTCACCAACGTGATCTCGGTGCGTTTGTTTGCCGAGACCGAGTTCTGGCTATCGTTGATCAAAGTGGTCACGGTGGTGGTGTTCCTGCTGATCGGCGGCGGCGCGATTCTTGGCCTGTTGAACATCGACCAGGCGCACAGTATCGGGCTGAGCAACTTCACTCGCGAAGGGTTGTTTCCCACCGGCTTCATGCCGATTGCGATGACGCTGCTGGCGGTCTCCTTTGCCTTCTCCGGCACGGAACTGATCGGCATCGCCGCTGGTGAAACCAAGGATCCGCAACGCAATGTGCCGCGCGCCATTCGCACCACCGTGCTGCGCCTGGCGATCTTCTTTGTCGGGACCATTTTTGTCCTGGCGACCTTGTTGCCCCGCGATCAGGCCGGTCTGGTTGAAAGCCCCTTCGTCACCGTCTTCACCTACATCGGCATTCCGTACTCGGCCGACATCATGAACTTCGTGATCATCAGCGCCTTGCTCTCGGCGGCCAACTCCGGTTTGTACGCCGCTTCGCGGATGCTCTGGACCCTCAGTGACCAAGGCCACCTGCCCAAGCAGTTCTCGGCCCTGACCCGCATGGGCACGCCGCTCAACGCGATCATTGTGAGCATGGCCGGTGGCGCCGCTTCGTTGCTCAGCAGCGTGTTTGCCGCCGACACCATCTACCTGGCGCTGGTGTCGATCTCCGGCCTGGCCGTGGTGGTGGTGTGGATGAGCATTGCTGCCAGCCAGATTGCCTTCCGCCGCCACTATGTGGCCAACGGCGGTGACATTCGCAACCTCAAGTTCCGCGTTCGTGGTTATCCGTGGGTGCCGCTGGGGGCGCTGGTATGCTGCAGCCTGGCGTGTGTCGGGATCGCGTTCGATCCGGAACAGCGGGTGGCCCTGTACTTCGGCTTGCCCTTCATTGCCTGGTGCTATTTCGTGTATTTCATTACCCGCAAAAGCCGCGAGCAACGCTTGTCGGTTGCCCCCTTGGCACAGCCGTCCGATGCGTTCTAGCCAGCGCTGAGGCGTGGCCGGTGCGCTCGGTGGAAGGGGTGTCAGCGAGGTCCGATCATGAAGCAAAAGCCGTTACCCCCATTGAACTGGCTGCGGGCATTCGAGGTGTCTGCCCGTTGCCTGAACTTCACCCACGCGGCCGAAGAGTTGTGCTTGACCCAAGGCGCGGTTAGCCAGCAGATCCGCCAATTGGAAAGTCATCTGGGCGTGGCGCTGTTCAAGCGCTTGCCCCGTGGCCTGGGCTTGACTGAGGAAGGCCAGGCCTACCTGCCGGTGGTGCAGGATGCGATCACCCGGCTGGCAGTCGGCACCAATGAGATTTTCGGTCAGCACAAACGCCGACCGATCAAGGTGCGCGGCAGCCTGGCGTTTTTCGTGCACTGGCTGGCGCCCAAGTTGGTGAGTTTTCGCCAGGCCCATCCCCAGGTCGATATCCGCTACATCAGCAACATCTGGGTCAAGGAACTGGACGGTGAAGACGACATGGAAATCCGCTGGGGCCACGGTCAATGGCCAGGCCTGGTGTCGCAGCGCCTGACCTGGGACACCTTGTTTCCGGTGTGCTCGCCAGCGCTGATGGCGCGTTCGCCACTGCAGGTGCCGGCGGACGTGGCGAAGCATCCGCTGCTGCACGTGTTGGGTTACGAAGAGGGCTGGGGCTATTGGCTGAACATGGTCGGCGCGGACGGCGTTGATTCTTCGACCGGCATGCAGTTCGACACGCTGGTGTGTACCTTGCGCATGGCCGAACTGGGGCAGGGCATTGCCCTGGCTCGCTCGTCGATGGTGGCTGAGCTGCTTGAAGAAGGGCGGCTGGTCGAGCCCTTCACCCAGCGCATCGAAGCCAGCGAATCGTTCTACCTGGTACGCGGTTCCGGGGCCGACCAGCACCCCGACGCGGTGATGTTTTCCACCTGGCTGGTCGAGCAGGCACATCGTTTTAAATAATTGGCCGGAGCCAACCATGCGCTATGTGAGTACCCGGAATGCGGCGGTACAGGTCGATTTCGAAAAGGTCGTGTTGTCGGGCATCGCTGAAGACGGCGGGCTGTTCGTCCCGCTTGAGTTGCCGCAGTTCGAACCCCAGGACATCGCCAACTGGTCGACCCTGGCCTATGACGAACTGGCCTATCGAGTGATGCGTCCGTTCGTGGGCGAGGCGATTCCCGAGGCCGATTTCAAGCGCGTGCTCAAGGACGCCGGCAGCCAGTTCAGCCATCGCTCCCTGGCGCCGTTGCATCAGGTGGATCGCAACGAATGGGTCCTGGAATTGTTCCATGGCCCGACCCGTTCCTCGAAGGATTTTGCCGCGCAGTTGCAGGCGCGGCTGGTGCAATACTTCCTGCGCAAACGCCAGCGCCGCGCCGTGGTGATCGGCGCCACCAACGGCGACACCGGGTTGGCCGCCATCGAAGCCTTCAAGCACTGCGCTGAAACCGACGTGGTGGTGATTTACCCGGAGGCTGGCGTGCCGCAGGAACAACTTCAACAGCTGCAAGCGGTGGCCCATCCGCGGGTTCATCAGTTCGCCGTCAATGGCAGCTTCGATGAGTGCCAGACCCTCGTTACCCGCTTGTTCCGGCAGTGGCCGTGCACCGGGCACGAGACGATCAGTTTCAACTCCAGCAACTGGGTCAGCGTCATGGCGCAGTTGGTATTTTACTTCCATGCCGTGCTGCAACTGGGCGGCGGTCAGCGCCCCATCGGTTTCAGCGTGCCGGCGGCGAGTTTTGCCGAGGTCTACGCCGGCTACATCGCGCAGAAAATGGGCTTGCCGATCACGCAGATGATCGTCGCGACCAACCGGAATGACGCGCTGCATCAGCTGTTCCTGAAGAACCACTACTCCCGCTTGCGCGCCAACAAGACTTTGTCGCCGGCCATGGACCTGTCGATCTTTTCCAACCTGGAGCGGTTTCTCTGGGAGCTCTACGGCCACGACGACCAGGCCGTGAGCGCGCTGATGACAACCTTCGAAACCACTGGCGAGATGACCATCGCCAACGAGTTCTGGCTGCAGGCGCGGATGATCATCGACTCCTATGCGGTTACGGATGAACAGACGCTGGAGGAGATCACCTCGCTGTATCGCGACACCGGCTATGTCATCGACCCGCATACCGCCACGGGCGTGCTCGCGGCGCGCTTGTACCGCCGCAGCCTGGTGGCGCCGATGGTGACCTTGGGCGAGATTTCACCGGCCAAATCGGCGGTGCTGCTCGGCGAGTTGGGGATCAACATTGCGCCGCAACCGCGTCCCATGTCCGAGCATGGCCCGGCGCAGATCCAGCGCATCCAGCCGGACGACCTCGGTGCCCTCCAACAACTGCTCGCTGCTCTATAACAGGAGGCCCCCATGAAGCGAATTCTCGACCCGCTCGACGAACGCATCATCGCCGAACTGCGGCTCAACGCCCGGGCCGCCCACGCCGAACTGGCGGCGAAGGTCAACCTGTCACGCAACGCCGTGCGCCAACGCATCGAACGCCTCGAACGCGACGGCGCGATCCAGGGCTACACCGTACGCACCGGCGAGGGCGGGCAAGCGTCTTCGAACATCAACGCGGTGATCTTCGTCTACCGCTACGACCGCATGCGCGGCGCGGAAGTGCTGCAAGCCCTGCGCGCGATGCCGGAAGTGCAGCAGTGCGATGTGATGAGTGGCGAGTTTGATTTGATGCTGCGGGTGGGGGCTGCGAATCCGGAGCGGGTGCATAAGGTTTGGAAGGAAATATCCGCGTTGCCTGGGGTGGAGAACACGGTGACGTCGTTTGTGTTGTCGTCGGTGGTTTAGGCAACAGTGCCCCCCTGTGGGAGCGAGGGGTAAGCATGCGTTCAAAAGAAGCCCCCAGCCAGCCACAGATACCCCCTGCACCACAGACATATCCCCTCACCAGAAATGGACCGCGCCAACCTGAACTAAAAAGCCAACCCTGTTGGCTTTTTTCATGCCTGCCGCTTCGCCCACCTCCTGGTCAAAACGCCCAGAAAATAGAGCAAATTGGCATATTTCACTGCCCAGCCCACCCCCCTAACCTAGATCCCAACAACCCACTCCTCGGATCAAGGGCATAACAAAAATGACTGAATACAAACTGGCGCTGGTCGGCTTCGGCGGTGTGAATCGGGCGTTGGCTCAGCTCATCGCCGAGCGTAACGAAAGCTGGAAAACCGAACTCGGCTTCACCCTGAAAATCGTCGGCGTGACTGATCTGTTCCTCGGTTCGGTGATGGACCGCCACGGCCTCGACGCCGCCTCACTGGCCAAACTACCCGCCGTCAAAGGCGCCATGTCACAACTGCCCGGCGGCACCGTCGACGCCCTCAACGAATCGGTGATCAAAGACTGCGGCGCCGACATCATCGCCGAAGCCACCTTCACCAACCCGGTGGATGGCGAACCCGCCACTTCGTTCTGCCGCTGGGCGCTGGAGCGCGGCAAACACGTGGTCACCACCAACAAAGGCCCCATCGCCCTGCACGGCGCCGAGCTCAAGGCCCTGGCCCAGCGCAACAACGTCGCCTTCGAATACGAAGGCTCAGTGATGAGCGGCACCCCGGTCATTCGCCTGGCCAAACAATCCCTGGCCGGCAGTTCGATCAGCGGTTTCGAAGGCATCCTCAACGGCACCTCCAACTTCGTCCTCACTTGCATGGAAGGCGGCCTCGGGTTCGCCGAAGCCGTCAGCCAGGCCCAAGCCCTGGGCTACGCCGAAGCCGACCCAACGGCAGATGTCGAAGGCCACGACGTGCGCCTGAAAGTGGTGATCCTGGCCAACGAACTGCTCGACGCCAAACTCACGGTCAACGACGTCACCTGCCGCGGCATCTCCGCCCTCAGCCTCGACGACATCGAAAAAGCCCGGCAAAACGGCGCACGCTGGAAACTCATCGGCGCCGCCACCCGCAATGCCGACGGCTCCATCAGCGCCAGCGTCGAACCGCGCCTGCTGAGCAACGATCACCCACTGGCGAGCATCAGCGGCGCCACCAACGCCGTGTCTTTCACCAGTGAACTGCTCGGCGCCGTCACCGTCTCCGGTCCGGGTGCAGGCCGCACCGAAACCGCCTTCGCATTGCTCTCGGACATCATCCACATCCACCAATCGGCAACCCGCAAACAGGAGCACAACCTGTGAACGTATCGCGCCTGGCCCTGGCGGTTGTCGAACCGCACATCGAAGTCCTCAACCCATTTGACGGCAGCGTCGTCGGCACCGTCGTGGACGTTTGCGCATCAGAAGTCCCACACCTGCTGGAGACCGGACGCAGCGGCGTACAAGCCTGCGCCGCACTGCCACGTCATCGCCGCGCCAGCATCCTCGAACACGCCGCGCTGAACATCGAACGCGACGCCAAAGCCTTCGCCCGGCTGATCGTCGACGAAGCCGGCAAGACCCTCAAGCAGGCGGAAAAAGAAGTCAAACGCTGCGTCAACACCCTCAAGCTCTCCGCCGAAGAAGCCAAGCGCAACGCCGGCGAAATCGTGCCGTTCGACGCCTACGAAGGCGCCGAATCGCGCCAGGGCTGGTTCACCCGCGAACCCCTGGGCCTGATCGTCGCCATCACCCCCTACAACGACCCGCTGAACCTGGTGGCGCACAAACTCGGCCCGGCCATCGCCGGCGGCAACGCGGTGATCCTCAAACCGTCCGAACTGGCGCCGTTGTCGGCCCTTAAACTGGTCTCCTACCTGGTCGCCGCCGGCCTGCCTGAAACCGTGGTCACCGTCGCCACCGGCGGCGCCGAACTGGGCAAAGCCCTGGTCAGCGCCCGCGACGTGCGGATGATCTCCTTCACTGGCGGCTTCGTCACCGGCGAACAAATCGCCCGCAGCGCCGGCCTGAAAAAACTCGCCATGGACCTCGGCGGTAACGCCCCGGTCATCGTCATGGGCGACTGCAACCTCGACGCCGCCGTCGACAGCTGCGTCTCCGGCGCCTTCTGGGCCGCCGGGCAAAACTGCATCGGCACCCAACGCCTGCTCATCCACGCCCCGATCTACGCAGCCTTTCGCGAACGCTTCGTCAACCAGGCTCAAGCCCTCGTCGTCGGCAACCCACTGCTCGCAGGCACCGACATCGGCCCGATGATCACCCAACAGGCCGCGCAGAACGCTGAACAGGTCGTCAACGAAGCCCTGCAACAAGGCGCGACCTTGCTCTGTGGTCATCGTCGACAAGGCAACTGCTACGCCGCCACGGTGCTGGAAAATGTCGATCATTCCAGCCGACTCTGGCGCAATGAAGCCTTCGCGCCGGTGGTGGTGTTGCAGCCCTTCGAGACGTTTGATGAAGCCATCGCGTTGGCTAACGAACCGGAATACGCGCTTCACGCCGGGATTTTCACCAACGACCTCAGTACGGCGATGAGCGCTGCACGACGGATCGAAGCGGGGGGCGTGATGATCAATGACTCGTCGGATTTTCGCTTTGATGCGATGCCGTTCGGTGGTTCCAAATACGGGAGTTTGGGCAGGGAAGGGGTGCGGTTTGCCTATGAGGAAATGACCCAGCCGAAGGTGGTTTGTTTGAATACGCTGGGGTGAGGGGCGAGTCAGTCCGAAGGAGTCGCTTTACCTTTCATGTCGCTAAAACACCATTTTGACGATACGTTCTCTTCTCATGTCGCCGGCAGCGACATGAGAAGAGAACGTGTCGCAGAAATCAAAAAACAGCGACACGTTGTGTCAGCCCTCTGTGGAAGCGGGCTTGTTCACGAAAAGGCCAGTAAACCCAACCCCGCAACCAAGTCAAACCCCTGTGGGAGCAAGGCTTGCCCGCGATGGCGGCGCACCAGTCAACATCACTACCGCTGACTCTCCACCTCACGAATAGCTCACGACGACCCGCTTCCTTTCATATCGCCGACGGCGACAAATCAAAGCTTTTTTCGGCTCCCCACCTTGCATTGGCCTTTGCGCAAAACGCACAAGCTCAGTTGCCCCATCCTTCTATGCACTGCTTCCGCCCGTTGCCCCGTTACGCGCGCTTTTCACTGAGTAACGTTCACTGCACCGACCGTGCAGCCAACGTCGCCGATCTCCCAAGGATTGAACTTCTGCAAACGTCCGCAGCTGAAACGTATCAGCTACAATAAAAAATCAAATTATGCACAAATGCATTTTTTTGCTTGACCCGCATGCATGAGCCTCTATAAGGTGGCTTCACTGTATGCGCATACAGTATTTCTAAAGCATCATTTATTTGAATCCATTCATGGACGAGGCAATAACTCATGAAAACCAACCCTGAAAAATTCGGTGTAACCCCCCATCAACCCAGCCTTTGGACCCGTGCTGACGCGTTGAAAGTCCGGGCGGATGATCCCACCACCACTCAGCCGCTGGTCCGCGCGGATTTCCCGGTACTGAACAACGACGTGTTTATCTGGGACACCATGCCCCTGCGCGACCTGGACGGTAACGTGACGTCCGTCGATGGCTGGTCGGTGATCTTCACCCTCACTGCCGATCGTCATCCAAACGACCCGCAGTACCTCGACGAGGACGGCAACTACGACATCCTCCGCGATTGGAACGATCGCCACGGTCGGGCAAAGATGTACTACTGGTTCTCGCGTACCGGCAAGAACTGGGAGTTCGGCGGCCGTGTGATGGCCGAAGGCGTTTCGCCGACCGCTCGCGAATGGGCCGGTACGCCGATCCTGCTGAACGACCGCGGTGAAGTGGACCTGTATTACACCGCCGTCACCCCAGGCGCGACCATCGTCAAGGTGCGTGGTCGGGTGGTGACCACTGAACACGGTGTCAGCATGGTCGGCTTCGAGAAGGTCAAGCCGCTGTTCGAGGCCGATGGCAACATGTACCAGACCGAAGCACAAAACGCGTTCTGGGGTTTCCGCGACCCATGGCCTTTCCGCGACCCGAAAGACGGCAAGCTCTACATGCTGTTCGAGGGCAACGTGGCCGGTGAGCGCGGCTCGCACAAAGTAGGAGAGGCAGAAATCGGCGATGTGCCGCCGGGTTATGAAGATGTCGGCAACTCGCGCTACCAGACCGCCTGTGTCGGCATCGCCGTAGCCCGCGACGCGGACGGTGACGACTGGGAAATGTTGCCGCCACTGCTGACCGCCGTGGGCGTAAACGACCAGACCGAGCGCCCGCACTTCGTGTTCCAGGATGGCAAGTACTACCTGTTCACGATCAGCCATACCTTCACCTACGCCGACGGCGTGACCGGGCCGGACGGCGTGTACGGTTTCGTCGCGGACTCGCTGTTCGGCCCTTACGTGCCGCTGAACGGATCCGGCCTGGTGCTGGGCAACCCGTCCTCCCAGCCATTCCAGACCTACTCGCACTATGTAATGCCAAACGGCCTGGTGACCTCCTTCATCGACAGCGTACCGACCGACGAAACCGGCACGCAGATTCGTGTTGGCGGCACCGAGGCACCCACGGTGGGCATGAAAATAAAAGGGCAGCAGACCTTCGTGGTGGCCGAGTACGACTACGGTTACATCCCGCCGATGCTCGACGTCACACTCAAGTAACAGCAACACCGGGGTTTCAGGCAGCGGGTTTGCGGTCGATGACAAAACCGTCGTGGATATGATCGAGATATCCCGCCTGATTCATTGCGACGTTGCTCGCAAGCCCCATTGAACAACGCGTCGTAACCCTCTTCGCGACTGGCTGCAAGGATGCAGCCGGTCGCGAATGCATTTCCCAGCGACATACGTACACAAGCTCCTCTGTGGGAGCGAGCTTGCTCGCGATAGCGGTGCATCAGCCACATTTCGGCCAGCTGTTTATCGTGACTCCACGAGACTAGCCACGACCGACATCGCCTTGCGCCATTGCCTACAACTACGCCAGAATCCGCCGGCTTGTGCGTCCTTGGCCGCGTCGGTAGTTTTGATCCTGTCACTGCCCATCAGTGATCGGGTTTAGCAGCCCGTCGAGTTGAGTCGTATCAAGCTTCATCAGTCAGGTATCCCCATCCCTGCACTTGATGGTGGCTGTGCGTGGGGCGCCCCCGGGCGCGCCGATTTCTTAACTCGTCGGTCTGCTAACCCGCGTACAGCTGCCACCCACTCGTTTAGCAGCGAGAGGGTCGTGGCCTCACCAAAGAGAGTTAAGGCTATGGTCAAAATTACACCGAACCCTCCGACTGCAGATGAGCATGTGTCTCGCGCTCAGTCTGCTCGTAATAATAAGCTTGATGATGCTGCGAACCGGGCTTTGGATTACTACCTGAAGCCTACGCCGAAGAGCGGAACGTCTGATAAGCCCAACACTATTTTTCGTATCGCACCTGATGTTGATTCGGAATGTCTGCTTGCCAACCTCAGTGAAAACCTGGCTTCGGCCAATGCCATGATCAGTGATTTGGCGTTTGGTCTTGAGGGATCACGACGGCATTTTGCGCTGGGGATTTTGCAGGTGATTGAGGTGAGTGAGCTGTTGGCGAATCGGGCTTTGGATATTGTTGAGGTGAGGTAGCAAGGGGCCGCGCTTACCCCGGATTGTGAAAAGAGGTCTTGCATGGCAAGGCCTTTTTTCATATCCCGAGAGTCCCGAAACGACGAGCGCCAAAATTGTCCAACAACCTATTGGACAATTGTCCACGTCAGCAGACATTAGTGGGGGCGGTGAGCGGCAAGCCAGCTGGGTCAATCTTCCACAAAGTAATCGCTATCCAAGTGCTTCACTTCGTAAACCTGTTTGACGTTGCAACCCAGATTGTTTTCGACCATCAGCCGCGCTAGCTCCAGTCCATCGATCAAAACCACTTTGATATCCAGGCTCATGGCGGCCTCGCGGGCTCCATTGGAAAAGTCCGAAGTGGTAATGAACACACCCTTACGGGCGCGTTGGCGGGTGAGGGCGCCGATGAACTTATCGATTTCCGGGCGGTGTACGGTATTGGTCCAACGCTTGGCTTGTAAGTAGATGACGTCCAGGCCGAGCTTGTCTTCTTTGATGATTCCGTCGATGCCGTCGTCGTTGGTTTGTTGCGTCGCTCGACCTGCTTCCTTACGTGAACCACCGTAGCCCATGGCGATCATCAGATCGACTACCAGTTGCTCGAAAAAAGTTGGTGAAGCTGCACGCACCAGGGCCAGCAGTTCATCCGCCAATGATTGCGTCAGCGCCTGGTGTGCTGCGGCCAGTTGCTCGTCGGGAGTAGCTTGTTCGACCGGTTCGTTCTGCAAGGCTAACGCTGGGTCATCGGCGGGACTGGTCGTATGGAACGCGGCGAATTCAGGGTATTGCTTGAGCCACCTAACGGTAATACGTGCCGGCCCGCTGTTCAGCGCCTCTCGACCGCGATCGGTAATTTGTACCAATCCTTTAGCCGGGATGCTCAGCAGTCCCGCTTTGTTCAAGTATGTCCGCGCCCAGCCAACTCGGTTATTGATCACTGTTTGCTTGCCGGAAGGGAGGCGTTCGCTACGCTCCTCGTCGGTAAGCTGAAACTGGTTGGCGATGTGTTCGCGAAGCTGGCTCAGCGTAAGCGGAGTACCGTCGGCAACACTAGCCAGTGTTGGCCGCATGACGCTCTGGAAATCTGGGATGGGCATAGATAACTTCCTGTCCAACTGCCGGTGCGCATTAAATCAGATTCGGATCGTGATGTCGTGTGCTCAGACTGATGCCTTGCGACGGCGTTTATCTCTTTATTTGTATCCGCAGCTATTGGCGTGATCACCTTTGATGGGGGCAGGGGCGACAGTGCACACCAGTTCCTTTGTGGAGCGAGCCGGCTTGTGAAGCGGCACATCCGGCGAAACGGGTCAGCAGCCTGCTGATCACTCAACAACCCGGACACAGCCCCAAAGTTCGGCCGACGTCGCCTTGCACCTTCACCTACAACTACGCCAAAATCGCCGGCTTGTGCGTCTTTGGAGGCCGTCGGGAATTTGGTTCGTCATCGCTAGCTAGTGATCGGGATTCTCGGCCCGGATTCTTAGACGCGCAACGTCGATCTCGAAAGCAGATCGCCCAAATCTGTAATCTCGTCAGAGATGGCTGCGCATGGGCAATCGTTGTGCTATCGGTCCCTAGAGTCCCGCTCTAATGGCTTGGGCTAGGTGTGCGCCGTAGGATGTGTCGCGCAGCTAATCACAAAAGACCACGAACGCAGGCCCTTTTCCAGCTAACACGTGGCGATTCACGATAGTCATGTTTTACTACGGCCATATGAAGATCGCAGAGCACCTTCAATGAGTGAGCAAAGAATCGAGCAAGGCTTTATCGACAAGCTGATTGAGCTCAAATACACCTACCGCCCAGATATCACAGATCGCGTCTCACTGGAGCACAACTTTCGCGAGAAGTTCGAGGCCCTCAACAGCGTTCGCCTCACCGATGGCGAATTCGCCCGCCTACTCGACGAAATTGTTACCCCTGATGTGTTTGCGGCTGCTCGCACCCTGCGCGAGCGTAATGCTTTCACCCGCGAAGACGGCACTCCGCTGAACTACACGCTGGTCAATATCAAAGACTGGTGCAAAAACACCTTTGAGGTGGTCAACCAGCTGCGTATTAACACTGACAATAGCCACCACCGTTTCGATGTGCTCATCCTCATCAACGGTGTGCCATGCGTTCAAGTGGAGCTGAAAACGTTGGGCGTCAATCCGCGTCGCGCCATGGAACAGATCGTCGAATACAAAAACGACCCCGGCAATGGCTACTCCAAAACCCTACTATGTTTCCTGCAGTTGTTCATCATTAGCAACCGCGACAATACCTACTACTTCGCCAACAATAATGCCCGTCATTTCTCATTCAACGCCGATGAGCGCTTTCTACCCATCTATCAGTTCGCTGATGAAGCGAACAAAAAAATTACCTTTCTCGACAGCTTCGCAGAGAGTTTTTTAGTTAAGTGCACGCTTGGCCAAACACTCAGTCGCTACATGGTGTTGGTAGCCAGCGAGCAGAAACTCATCATGATGCGCCCATACCAAGTTTATGCCGTTAAAGCAATTGTTGACTGCATCCAGCAAAACTGCGGTAACGGTTATATCTGGCACACTACAGGCAGCGGTAAAACGCTTACGTCCTTCAAGACTTCTACCTTGCTCAAGGACAACCCTGATATTGAGAAATGTCTCTTTGTCGTGGACCGCAAAGATCTGGATCGCCAGACCCGTGAGGAGTTCAATAAATTCCAGGAAGGTTGTGTCGAAGAAAACACCAACACTGCTGCGCTGGTACGTCGGCTGCTGTCCGATGACTACGCCGACAAAGTTATCGTCAGCACTATCCAGAAGCTCGGCCTTGCCTTGGATGAAAACAGCAAACGAAATAAGCAACGCAAACGCAACGACCAGCTCACCTATAAAGAGCAGTTGGCCCCGCTACGCGACAAACGCATTGTGTTCATTTTTGATGAGTGCCACCGCTCCCAGTTTGGCGAGAATCACAAAGCTATCAAAGCGTTCTTTCCCAAGGCCCAATTGTTCGGCTTCACGGGCACCCCTATCTTTGAAGACAATGCCTCCCGCGTTAAGGTTGAAGACCAGCAGGCGTCGTACCAAACAACTGAGGAACTTTTCCAGAAACAACTGCACGCCTACACTATCACTCACGCTATTGACGACGCCAACGTGCTGCGCTTCCATATCGACTACTTCAAACCGGAAGGCAAGAAAACACCCAAGCCTGGGCAAGGCTTGGCTAAGCGGGCAGTAATCGAAGCCATCCTTGGTAAGCACGACATGGCCACAGCCCAGCGTCGATTTAATGCCATTTTGGCTACAGCCAGCATCAACGACGCCATCGAATACCACCGCCTGTTTGCCGAATTGCAACACGCTAAACAACAGGCGGACCCTGACTACCAGCCGCTGAATATCGCCTGCGTATTTTCGCCGCCGGCCGAAGGAAATGCGGACGTAAAGCAGATTCAGGAGGATTTGCCGCAAGAAAAGCAGGACAACGAAGAAGACCCAGAAGGCAAGAAAGCAGCGCTCAAAGCCATCCTGGCCGACTACAACGTACGCTACGGTAGCAACCACAGTCTTAGCGAGTTCGATCTCTACTACCAAGATGTGCAGAAGCGTATCAAAGATCAACAGTGGCCCAATGCCGACTATCCGCATACGCAGAAAATCGACATTACCATCGTGGTCGACATGCTGCTAACCGGCTTCGACTCCAAATACTTGAATACGTTATACGTGGATAAAAACCTCAAGTACCACGGCCTGATTCAGGCATTCTCGCGTACCAATCGTGTACTTAACAGCACCAAACCCTACGGCAATATTCTAGACTTTCGCCAGCAGCAAGAAGCTGTAGATATCGCCATTACCCGTTTCTCCGGCGAACAGTCCGGCAAACAAGCCCGCGAAATTTGGCTGGTGGACAAGGCTCCCGTGGTTATTGAAAAACTGCAGGCTGCAGTACAAAGCTTAGATGACTTTATGCGTTCGCAAGGTTTGGCCTGTGCACCGGAGTCCGTGCATAACCTGAAGGGCGACGAGGCTCGGGCCGCTTTTATAAGCCACTTTAAGGAAGTACAGCGCCTCAAAACACAACTTGACCAATACACTGACCTCAATGAAGACAATGCTGTTGCAATCGAGCACATCCTGCCCAGAGAAAATCTGCTTGGTTTTCGTGGCGCTTATCTGGAAACGGCTCAACGCCTTAAGGCCCAGCAAGATAAGAACGACAAAGACGCAGATAGCAAAGCCGATGCAGTGGACCAGCTCGATTTCGAGTTTGTGCTCTTCGCATCTGCGGTAATCGACTACGATTACATCGTGGGGCTGATGTCGCGTTTCTCACAGCAAGAGCCCAGCAAACAGAAGATGAGCCGTGATCAGCTCATTGGCCTGATCCAAGCCGACGCCAAGTTTATGAACGAGCGCGAGGAAATTGCCGCATACATTGGTACCCTCAAAGCTGGTGAAGGTCTTAGCGAAGCCGCTATTCGCGACGGCTATACACGTTTCAAACAACAAAAAGACGCCATAGAGCTAGTGGATATTGCTAGCAAACACCACCTAGATCCTGCTGCCCTACAAGGTTTTGTAGATGGCATCCTCCAGCGCATGATTTTCGATGGCGAACAGCTCAGCGACCTAATGGCCTCGCTCGATCTTGGCTGGAAGGCCCGCACACAGGCTGAACTTGCCCTTATGGAAGACTTGCACCCCCTCCTTACCAAGCGCGCCTTGGGCCGCGACATCTCAGGACTTAGCGCGTATGAGCAGTAAGACAAAAACAACCAGCGCGCTGGAAGAGATTAAGCCCGCACTGGTGCCAAAACTGCGTTTTCCGGGCTTCGACAAGCCATGGTCATATGACCCGCTATCGAAGATCCTCAAGGAACACAAAATCAAGAACACCGCTGGCCGTGATGTTTTCTCGGTGTCGATGGAATACGGCATCGTGAACCAAATCGAACTCTTGGGCCGCAGTTTCGCAGCCTCGGACACTTCGCACTACACAATAGGAAGACGTTTTGATGTGGTTTACACGAAAAGCCCTTTGAAGGCCTTTCCGTTCGGCATAGTAAAGCAATGCAAGTTCGATGGAGAAGTCGCACTTTCGCCACTTTACGGCGTCTTTACGCCGCCCAATCCATACGTGGGGTTGATGATTGAGGCCTATTTTGAGGCTCCAAACCGGTCAAAGGAGTTTCTTTCTCCGCTCTGTCAAAAGGGGGCGAAAAACACGCTTCAAATCACGAACACGACTTTTCTATCAGGGCGGCTGCCGCTTCCCATGGAACAAGCTGAACAACAAAAAATCGCCGAATGCTTGAGCTCGATGGACGAGCTAATCTCCGCTCAAGGTCGCAAAGTAGAAATTCTCAAAGTCCATAAAAAAGGGCTTATGCAGCGGCTTTTTCCTCGTGGAGGTGAAAGTCAACCCGACTTTCGCTTCCCCGAATTCCAAAACACAGGAGAGTGGGAGCGCGAAGAGTTATCTAACTGCCTTAAAAAAGTGATCGATTACAGAGGGAAAGCTCCGCCAAAATCGGACTCAGGTGTCCCGCTGATCACCGCGAAAAACGTGAGGTTCGGCTGGCTCGATATGACAAATGACGAATATATCGAAGAAAGTAAATACGAAGAGTGGATGACTAGAGGCATTCCGCAAGCGGGAGATATCCTTTTCACAACTGAGGCACCACTAGGTAATGTGGCGCTGTTTCCTTGTAGCGGGAAATTTGCCTTGGGACAACGTCTTCTGACTCTCCGTTCCAAAACTGAAAGATGTCTTCCGGAGTTCCTTTTCCACTCTTTGCTTAGCCCTACGATGCAGGAAGATATCGATTTTCACAGCACCGGATCAACGGCTAAGGGTATCAAGTCGTCAGTGTTTGTGAGACTCAGCTTTTGCTATCCGAAAAATATAGACGAACAACAACGCATCGCCGACTGCCTTACCAGCCTTGACGATCTTATTGCCACGCAAACCCAAAAGCTCGAAGCCCTTAAGGCCCACAAAAAGGGGCTAATGCAGCAGATTTTCCCTGCTCCAGTGGAGGTAGAGGTATGAGCGGTATCCGCACTTACCAGAATTTGCGCACGCTGGTAACGAGGCTGCGCGACGACTTAAATAACCCGACAAAGCCCACTGCGCTTGTCCTTCTGTATGCCTACAACCGCACCGGCAAAACCCGACTCTCCATGGAGTTTAAGGATGCGGGTAAGCGCAAGAACAAGGGCATTGCTGACACCCTCTACTTTAATGCCTACACAGAAGACCTGTTCACTTGGGAGAATGACTTTGTCGGTGACACCGCCCGCCACCTGCAGCTCAATTCTGGCTCCGCTTTCTTCAACGGCCTGAAAGATCTTGCGCTCGATGAAACGATTGCTGGCTACCTTAGCCGTTATGCCGACTTTGACTTCGACATTGATTATGGGACATGGAAGGTTACTTTCCGGAAAGGTGAAGCGGAGAACATCAAGATTTCCCGAGGTGAGCAGAATATTTTCATTTGGTGCCTCTTCATGGCCATTTGTGAGCGCATGCTCGATGGACATATCTCTTATCAATCGAACAAATATCTTTACATTGATGACCCCATATCCTCGCTTGATGACAACAACGCCATCGCTGTTGCCTGCGACCTCGCCAAACTCTTACGCCGGGCCGCCACCCGGACAGGCCAGAATGGCGCCCCCGCTTCCATCAAGGTGATTTTCTCTTCCCATCACGCCCTTTTTTTCAACGTGATGTGCAATGAGATCGGCAGGACGAAGGAAGGGGAGCCGAAGGTGTCTCACAAGCGCTACTTCCTCCATCGTCCAAATGGTGAAGGTACCTTTACTCTGCGAGCCACCGAGGACACGCCGTTTTTCCACCATGTCGCGACTCTCGCAGAACTACAAGCGGCCGCCAACCCTGCCACTGGCAAGCTATACACATTTCATTTCAATGCGTTGCGCAGCATCATGGAGAAAACGGCCTCGTTCTTTGGGCATGGGGATATTTCCTTCTGCCTCAAAACTCTCGCGAATGAGGAAGACACCGCGCTCTATAATCGGGCCCTCAACCTATTGAGCCATGGCCAATACGCTATCCATGAGCCGGCAGAAATGGGTGATGACAACAAGGAACTGTTTCGCCGTATTCTTAGAGACTTCATCAGCACATTTAAATTTGCCCTGCCTGACTTATTAGACGCGAAGCCAGCCGCAGCGGCTGCTGCTGCTGCACCACTCTCAGCCCCCAACTGAAGCCACTACATGAACGACACCAACAGAAAACAACTTGGCCAAACCCTTTGGGCCATTGCTGATCAATTGCGCGGAGCGATGAACGCAGACGATTTCCGCGACTACATGCTGTCCTTTCTTTTCCTGCGCTATTTGTCAGACAACTATGAGGCGGCGGCCAAAAAAGAGTTGGGCAAAGATTACCCCAAAATTGAAGATGAAGATCGCCGCGTGCCGCTGGCGCTCTGGTATGCCCATAACCTGGATGACGTAACCGAATTTGAAAAGCAGATGCGGCGCAAGGTGCATTACGTCATTCAGCCGCCGCACCTCTGGAACAGCATTGCCAATATGGCCCGCACCCAGAACGGTGAGCTGCTAAACACGTTGCAGGCAGGTTTCAAATACATTGAAACCGAATCGTTTGAGAGTACTTTCCAGGGGCTCTTTTCCGAGATAAATCTTGGCTCAGACAAACTGGGCAGAACCTATGTCGACCGCAACACTAAGCTTTGCGCCATCATCCAGAAGATCGCAGAGGGCCTAGCGGACTTCTCCACAGATATTGATGCGTTAGGCGATGCCTATGAATATCTGATTGGCCAGTTTGCCGCTGGCTCAGGCAAGAAGGCGGGCGAGTTCTACACGCCCCAACAAATTTCCGACATCCTTTCCGCCATCGTCACCCTAGATAGCCAGGACCCAAACACCGGCCCCAAAAAACGCCTGGAAAGCGTGCTGGATTTCGCCTGCGGCTCTGGCTCGCTGCTGCTTAACGTGCGCAAGCGCATGGGGCCGCATGGTATCGGCAAGATCTACGGCCAGGAAAAGAATATCACCACCTACAACTTGGCCCGCATGAACATGCTACTGCACGGGGTAAAGGACACCGAGTTCGAGATTTACCACGGTGACACCTTGAGCAACGATTGGGACATACTGCGCGAGCTAAACCCCGCTAAAAAGCCTGTGTTTGATGCCATTGTTGCCAACCCGCCCTTCAGCTACCGTTGGGATCCCACAGAAGCCATGGCGGATGACGTGCGTTTCAAAAACCACGGCTTGGCCCCTAAATCGGCTGCCGATTTTGCTTTTCTGCTGCACGGCTTTCACTTCCTGAAAGACGAAGGTGTGATGGCCATCATCCTGCCCCATGGCGTGCTGTTCCGTGGCGGTGCCGAGGAGCGCATCCGTACCAAGCTGCTAAAAGACGGCCACATCGACACCGTCATAGGCTTACCATCCAATCTTTTTTACTCTACCGGCATTCCGGTGTGCATTCTTGTACTCAAGAAGTGTAAGCAGCCGGACGACGTTCTGTTTATCAACGCAGCGGAGCATTTCATCAAAGGTAAGCGCCAGAACCAACTAACAGACGAGCATATCGCCAAGATAATCAAGACCTACCAGACCCGTGAACCAGAGGCTCGCTATGCTTGTCGGGTGACTATGGAAGAAATCGAGAAGAACGGCTACAACCTGAATATTTCTCGCTACATCAGCACGGCGAGCGCAGAGGTAGATATTGACTTACATGACGTAAATACTGAGCTGGTTGCAGTGGAAAAAAACGTCGTGGCGGCACGGGACAAACACAATACATTCCTGAAAGAGCTTGGTCTGCCATTCTTAGTGTGAGCGGCTCGAACAACGGGATAGCTGAAACCCTGACTTAGCTAGGCTATCCGGGAGTTTGATGAGAGAAACTGGGGGTATAACGGACATTAAAAAGCCGGCTTATGGCCGGCTTCTCGTTGACTAACTCAGTTCGTTTTTGACAAACCTCACCAGCCTTCAAAACGTACATCCGGCTCTTGCGGCCGGCTGTGGGACTTGGTCAGAAAATGATCTGCCTTGTCGGTGCGAGGCGTGGGCTCGCAAATGTGGGGCGGAGGATACGCGGGTTTGCTTCAGAATCCCAATGGTAAGTGGTGTGGAATCATTGGGTTATCGGTGATTCAGGGGGAAAGCAGGGGGCTGCTGCGCAACCCAGCGGGGATAAATCCCCTCGCCACAAAAGCTCCTGCCACAGCTCTTACTGCAGTTCCTGCCACGGTTTCTGGTCTTGGGTGAGTTAGTCGAACACCGGCGGTCTCCGTTTGTTGAGGGTTGACCACCAGAACACCCAGCCAATCACCCGTATGTTCTGCGCATCGATCTGTTCCGCACTGAAGACCTCGTCCGGATACGCAGCACAGTTATGACTACGCAGCCGCAGCCGATTACCAGGAACGCGATGCAGGTATTTGATGCGCAGCATCCCGTCGTGTTCAAGCGCATAGATATGGCCGTCGACGATTTGGGTCAGGCCGCGGTCGATGGCGAGGGTGGAGCCGTCTTCGATGCGTTCGGCCATGCTGTCGCCGACCATGGTGATGCAGATGGCGTCGCCGGGGTCGATTTCCAGGGATTCGAGGTGGCTGCGGGGCAGGCGGATGGATTGGTCGGGGACTTCGATGATGTGGGTTTTGGTTTCGCCGGGGGCGATGGGGGCTTCCTTGTAGAAAGGCAGTTCGATGTCCGTGGGTTCCAGCACGCTGTAGACGCCGTCGTTTTCGGCGGCTTCATAGGTGGTGCCGGGGCCAAGACCCAATGGGGTTTGCGGGCCTTCGCCGTGGGCGAGCCACTCCGGGCTGACGGTCAGCAGGCTGGCGATGGAGTGGATGCGCCCGGGCGGGATGCCACGGTTGAACCAGTTGTTCACGTGTTGGGATTTCACGCCGTATAACTTCGCGAAGTCGGCGGAACGAATATGGGCTTCTTTAAGAAGGGCTCTGAAGCGGTCGCCACTGGAGATCTTTTTCATAAACGGAAAGTTTAGAGACGAAGCTGTTTTCGGCAATAAACATGTCGTTCAAATATATAAGACGATCTTTCCGTTTGCAGGATCTGCAAGGGGCGGGCTAAACGCTGTTAAACAGTATTAATACAAGTTGGTATTAAGCATCATTAAGGCATAAAAAAACCCCGGTGCAAACCGGGGTTCTTCTTCAAATTCAGTTTCAGCCTTTGTAGGCGGCAACCGATTTGGTGATCGCTTCGCGGGCGGCGTCTGCACCGGCCCAGCCTTCGATCTTGACCCACTTGCCTTTTTCGAGATCTTTGTAGTTCGCGAAGAAGTGCTCGATCTGCTGGATCAGCAGCGGTGGCAGATCGGTGTATTCCTTCACGTCGACGTACAGTTGCGACAGTTTGTCGTGTGGCACTGCGATGACTTTGGCATCGCCGCCGCCGTCGTCGGTCATGTTCAGGATGCCGACTGGACGGGCGCGGATGACCGAGCCTGGGGCCACTGGGTATGGGGTCACGACCAGCACGTCGAGGGGGTCGCCGTCGTCGGCCAGGGTGTTGGGGATGTAACCGTAGTTGGCCGGGTAGAACATCGGGGTGGCCATGAAACGGTCAACGAACAGGCAGTCGCTGTCTTTGTCGATTTCGTATTTGATCGGGGCGTGGTTGGCCGGGATTTCGATCGCGACGTAGATGTCGTTCGGCAGGTCTTTGCCAGCCGGAATCTTGCTGTAGCTCATTGGGCGGTGCCCCCGTTAGTTGACCAAATGACTGGTCGGATTGACCAAAAAGTGGCGGCGATTATAGGCATATTCAGCCGCTGTTGCCACGTTAGCAGGGTCTTAGAGACCTTAGTATGACGCCTGATAGACCGGATCTTCGGCCTGAAGTTGCCGCAGCCGGGCCAAAGGATCCTGACGGTAGAACGCCTTGAGCTGTTCATAGACCTTGGGATAGGCCTGGTGCAGCAGGTCTGGGGCGCTGAAGAAGTATTCGCTGGTGACGGCGAAGAATTCCGCCGGGTTTTCGGCGGCGTAGGGGTCGATGACGGTTTGTGCGTCGGGGTTGTGGTCCAGTTGCCGGTTAAGGTCGTCGAAGGCCTGTTGCATGGCGTCGGCCCAATCCTGGACGCGCATGTCGGCGTGCAGCGGTGGCAGGCCGTTGGCGTCGCCGTTGAGCATGTCGAGTTTGTGCGCCAGTTCGTGGATCACCAGGTTGTAGCCGTCCCAGCCGCCGCTGGCGAGCACGCCGTCCCAGGCCAGGATGATCGGGCCCTGGGGCCAGGCTTCGCCGCTGTGTTCGCCGTCCCATTCGTGCTCGATGCCGCTGGCGTCGCGGTAGCGCTGAGGGCTGAGGAAGTCGTCGGGGTAGAGGACGATTTCGTGGAAGCCCTGGTACCAGTTCAGCTCGCCGAGGTGCATCAGGGGCAGTTGCGCTTGGGCGGCGAGCAGCAGGCGTTGTTCCTGGTGCAGTTCGACGCCGGGCAGGGCGGTGAGGTGTTTGTCGTGCAGGAACAGTACGCAGGCTTCCCGTAGCCACTGGTCCTCGGCGGCGCTGATGCCGTCGAGGAAGCTCAATTGATGACGCACGCGCTGCCAGGTTTCCTCGGTGACGGGGTGTTTGGCGAGGGTGCGTTGGCGGCGCCAGTTGCTCAGGGACCACATGGGCGATCAGGCTTTCGAGGCGCGCTGGCTCATTTTGCTGCGCACCAGGCTGATGATCATCGGCAACAGCGACAGCAGGATGATGCCCACCACCAGCAGCGACAGGTTCTGCTTGATGAACGGCACGTTGCCGAAGAAGTAGCCGAGGGTGACCAGGCCGCCGACCCAGAGGACGGTGCCCAGGACGCTGAAGCCGAGGAATCGCAGGTAGTTCATTTTGCCGACGCCGGCGACGAAGGGGGCGAAGGTGCGGATGATCGGCAGGAAGCGCGCCAGGGTTACGGTTTTGCCGCCGTGTTTGTCGTAGAAGTCGTGGGTTTGCTGCAGGTAGTCGCGGCGGAAGATTTTCGAGTTCGGGTTGCGGAACAGTCTTTCGCCGGCGGTGCGGCCGATCAGGTAGTTGGTGCTGTCGCCGAGAATGGCCGCGAGCATCAGCAGGCCGCCCAGCAGGACTGGGTCCATGGCGCCACCGGCGGCTACGGCGCCGGCGATGAACAGCAGGGAATCGCCCGGCAGGAAGGGCATCACCACCAGGCCGGTTTCACAGAAGATCACCAGGAACAGGATGGCGTAGACCCAGGTGCCGTAGTTGGTCACCAGCATGTCGAGGTAGACGTCGAGATGCAGAATGAGGTCGAGGGGGTTGAAATCCATGCATAGCACCTGTGGTGGCGGCCCGACTCGGCAGGCTGGTGGGTCTGGCTTTGAGTATGGCTACGGAGTGTGTAGCTTTTTCTTACAAGCCGGGAAGAGCGGCATTATACGGTGGGGCGGGGGAAGTGCGGGGGGAGTTTGTAGCTGGGGATTTCGAGATGTTGTCTTGGGGTGAAACACCTGTGGGAGCAAAGCTTGCTCGCGATGGCGGCGGGGTAGTCAGCATTGATGTTGCCTGACGGACCGCTATCGCGAGCAAGCTTTGCTTCCACAGAACGATCAGGCCGCGGTAAGCGGCTCAGATCCCCTCGCTGATCGGCAGCACGTAGTTCTTGAACTCGGTGTCTTCCTTGAAGCCAATCGATTCGTAAGTTTTCTGCGCGACTTCGTTGTTGCTGCTGGTGGAGACGCGCATGCGCACGGCGTTGGTTTCCTTGGCCATTTTTTTTGCGGTGCGGATCAGGTTGTCGGCCACCAGTTGGCGGCGGGCGTCTTCGGCGACGTAGATGTCGTTGAGGATCCACACGCGCTTGAGCGACAGCGACGAGAAGCTTGGGTAGAGCTGGCAGAAGCCCAGCAGCTTGTTGTCGTCGTCATCCGGCAAGGCCAGGTAGATCACCGACTCCTTGCGGCGCAGGCGTTTTTCGAGGAAGGCTCGCGACGAATCCGGGTAGGGCAGTGAGCCGTAGAATTCCCGGTACTTGACGAACAATGGGGTCAGCAGGTCCAGGTGTTCCAGGGTCGCTTGGATAATCCGCATGGTAGGTCTCGTCTGCAAAGGTCGACAGATACTCTGACTACAACGGCGTTCTGCCGTGCTTCGATGCTGCCTGAAAGCGGATCAAAAACGCAACGGATAAACGGATCAGCTTTGGGGCAGCATGAGTAGGAAGTTACCTTTCATATCGGCAGTATTTTCCGAGTCTAGAGTTTGTACCTGGGCTTCGTCCTTCAGATTGACCCCCGAGAGTTGTCGGCGACAGGCCTCGCGCATCAGGTAAATCAGGCGGTGGGCGGCCATGCCGTAGCTCAGGCCTTCGAGGCGGACATTGGAGATGCAGTTGCGATAGGCATCGGTCAGGCCGACCTTGGGGTTGTAGGTGAAATACAGCCCCAGGCTGTCGGGAGAGCTGAGGCCGGGGCGTTCGCCGATCAGGATCACCGACATTTTCGCGCCAAGCCGCTGCGCCACTTCATCGGCCACCGCCACCCGGCCTTGTTCCACCAGGATCACAGGCGACACCGACCAGCCGTCAGCGGCAGTCTGTTCTTCCAGCCGCGCCAGGAACGGCAGGGTATGGCGATGCACCGCCAGCGCCGACAGGCCATCAGCGACGACGATGGCCAGGTCCACGCCGCCGGGATGGGCCGTTGCGTAGTCCTCCAGGATTTGTGCGGAAGCCTCGTCGAGCCGTCGGCCCAGGTCCGGGCGTTGCAAATAGCTATGTCGGTCAGCCGCCGCACTGTGGAGCAACAGGCTTTCGCGGCCGCGCTCAGTCAGTTGTGCGCGAATGCCTTGATGATCGAACGCCAGGTGCACCGCATCGCGGGCCTGGGCGTGGGCGTATTGGAAGTCCAGTTGCGCCTGGGTCGGCAGGCTGGTGCCGGTGCGGCCCAGGGCGATGCGCGCCGGCGTGAGGTTGCGTAGATTCAGCCAAGGGTTTTGTGGGTCGACAGGGGTTTTGTCCATGGGCAGCTCACTTATCCCAAATGCGCCAGGGCGTGACGGAACGCCGGTGGCAGGTTGTCGCCAAACCGCACCCGGCCATCGGCCTGGGTGAAGATGCCCATGTTCGCCAGCCAGGTTTCGAATTCCGGCGCCGGTTTCAGGCCCAGGGTCTGGCGGGCGTAGAGGGCGTCGTGGAACGAGGTGGTCTGATAGTTGAGCATGATGTCGTCGGAGCCGGGGATGCCCATGATGAAGTTGATCCCGGCCACGCCCAGCAGGGTCAGCAGGGTGTCCATGTCGTCCTGGTCGGCTTCGGCGTGGTTGGTGTAGCAGATGTCGCAGCCCATCGGCACGCCCAAGAGCTTGCCGCAGAAGTGGTCTTCGAGGCCGGCGCGGATGATCTGTTTGCCGTTGTACAGGTATTCCGGGCCGATGAAGCCTACTACCGTGTTCACCAAGAATGGCTTGAAATGTCGTGCCACGGCGTAGGCCCGGGTTTCGCAGGTCTGTTGATCAACGCCGTGGTGGGCGTTGGCCGACAGCGCGCTGCCCTGGCCGGTTTCGAAATACATCAGGTTGTTGCCGAGGGTGCCGCGATTCAGGCTCAGCCCGGCGTCGTAGCCTTCCTTCAACACGTTGAGGTTGATGCCGAAACTGGCGTTGGCCGCTTCGGTGCCGGCGATGGACTGGAACACCAGGTCCAGGGGCACGCCACGGTTGGCCGCTTCGATGGAGGTGGTGACGTGGGTCAGCACGCAGCCTTGGGTGGGGATGTCGTAACGCTGGATGATGGCGTCGAGCATTTCCAGCATGGCGCAGATCGAGGCGGTGCTGTCGGTGGCCGGGTTGATGCCGATCATGGCGTCGCCGTTGCCGAAGAGCAGGCCGTCGAGAATGCTCGCGGCGATCCCGGCCGGTTCATCGGTAGGGTGGTTGGGTTGCAGGCGCGTGGACAGCCGCCCGCGCAGGCCGAGGGTGCCGCGGAACTTGGTGACCACGCGGATCTTCTGCGCCACCAGCACCAGATCCTGCACGCGCATGATCTTGGAAACGGCGGCGACCATTTCCGGCGTCAGCCCCGGAGCCAGCGCCCGCAGGCTTTGTTCATCGGCGGCGTCGCTGAGCAGCCAGTCGCGAAAACCGCCGACGGTGAGCTGGCTGACGGCGGCGAAGGCTTGTTTATCGTGAGTGTCGACGATCAGTCGGGTGACTTCGTCGACCTCGTAAGGAATCAGCATTTCTTGCAGGAAATGGCTGAGGGGCAAATCGGCCAGGGCCATTTGCGCGGCCACCCGCTCACCATCGTTGAGCGCGGCGACACCGGCCAGGAAATCCCCGGAACGCGCCGGGCTGGCCTTGGCCATCAGGTCTTTGAGGCTGTCGAAGCGGTAGGTCTGGGCGCCGACCGTGTGTGCAAAACTGGCCATACAGGTTCTCCGTGACGGCGCCGCTGGGCGGCGCCGTGGTTTTCGGCGTTTTACAACTCAGTGCAAGGCTTCTTCAGCTTTCTGAATAGCCGCGAATTCTTCTTCGGGCGTGCCTGCTACCAAGTGATGCCGACTGTAGAGCGCGAAGTAAGCAATTAACACTCCATAGATGATCGCCGCGCCGATGACCACGCGCGGATCCACCAGAAAGCCCGCAACTACGGCGATGCACGCCAGCACCAGGGCCACGCCCGAGGTGAAGATGCCGCCCGGTGTGCGGTATGGCCGGTCCATTTTGGGGCGACGGATGCGCAAGGTGATGTGCGCGGCCATCATCAGCACGTAGGAGATGGTGGCGCCGAACACCGCCACCAGAATCAGCAGGTCGCCCTGGCCGGTCAAGGACAGGCCGAAACCAATGATGCCGGGAATGACCAGCGCCAATACCGGTGCTTTGCTTTTATTGGTTTCGGAGAGTTTGCGCGGCAGGTAGCCGGCGCGGGACAAGGCAAAGATCTGCCGCGAGTAGGCGTAGATGATCGAGAAGAAGCTGGCGATCAGGCCCGCCAGACCCACGAGGTTGACGAAGCTGCCCATCCAGGTGGAGCCGCCATAGGCTTTGGCCAGCGCCTCTACCAGTGGGTTGCCCGAGGCCATCAACGCATTGGAGCCCGCGCCGCCTGGGCCGATCACCAGTATCAGCAGGGCGAAGGCCACCAGCACCAGCATGGCACCGATCAAACCGCGCGGCAGGTCGCGCTTGGGGTTCTTGGTTTCTTCAGCCGCCAACGGTACGCCTTCCACGGCCAGGAAAAACCAGATCGCATAAGGAATCGCCGCCCACACGCCGACGTAGCCGAAGGGCAGGAATGGGCTGGCGCCTGTGGCCGCGGTGACAGGGATGTCCAGCAGGTTGGCGACGTTGAAGTGCGGCACCATGGCCACCAGGAAAACCCCCAGTGCCAGGGCGGCAACGGCGGTGATGATGAACATCAGCTTGAGGGCTTCACCCACGCCGAAAATATGGATGGCGATGAAGATGATGTAGAACGCCAGGTAGATCATCCAGCCGCCAATGCCGAACAGCGATTGGCAATACGCGCCGATGAACACGGCAATCGCCGCCGGGGCGATGGCGTATTCGATGAGGATCGCCGTGCCCGTGAGAAACCCGCCCCAGGGCCCGAATGCGCTGCGGGCAAAGCCGTAGCCGCCACCGGCGGTGGGGATCATCGAGGACAGTTCCGCCAGGGAAAAGCACATGCACAGGTACATCGCGGCCATCAGCAGGGTTGCGAGGAACATGCCGCCCCAGCCGCCTTGGGCCAAGCCGAAGTTCCAGCCGGCGTAGTCCCCGGAAATGACATACGCCACCCCGAGGCCCACCAGCAGGACCCAGCCTGCCGCGCCTTTTTTCAGTTCGCGTTGTTGGAAATATTCGGAGCCGACTTTTTCGAAGTCGACCGAGGACGTTGCCGGTTGCGGGTTTGCATGATCGCTTGGCATAAGGGTTTACCTGTTTTTATTGTTTTTTGGCCCTGTTGGAGCGGGGCTGATCTTGGAACCGGTGTGTTGCATACAGCAGGGATGCAAGCTGGACCGCCGCCATCGCGAGCAAGCTCGCTCCCACAGTGGATCTGTTTCAACCCTGGAAACGAGTTATCCACAGATCCCTGTGGGAGCGAGCTTGCTCGCGATAGCTATCTAAAGGGCCAGGCAAGATACCTGTGCCTGGCCCCAGGGGTTAGAAGAACCCCAACGGATTGATGTCGTAGCTCACCAACAGGTTTTTGGTCTGCTGGTAATGATCGAGCATCATCTTGTGCGTCTCACGACCCACACCGGACTTCTTGTAGCCACCAAACGCGGCGTGCGCCGGGTAGAGGTGGTAGCAGTTGGTCCAGACGCGACCGGCCTTGATCGCCCGGCCCATGCGGTAGGCGCGGTTGATGTCGCGGGTCCACAGACCGGCGCCGAGGCCGAACTCGGTGTCGTTGGCGATCGCCAGGGCTTCGGCTTCGTCCTTGAAGGTGGTGATGCTCACCACTGGGCCGAAGATTTCTTCCTGGAACACGCGCATTTTGTTGGTGCCCTTGAGCAGGGTCGGCTGGATGTAATAACCGCTGGCCAGGTTGCCTTCGAGTTTTTCCACCTTGCCACCGGTCAGCAGCTCGGCGCCTTCGCCCTTGGCGATTTCCAGGTACGAAAGAATCTTGTCGAATTGCTGCTCGGACGCCTGGGCGCCGACCATGGTGTCGGTGTCCAGCGGGTCGCCGCGTTTGATCTGCAGGACTTTGTTCATCACCACTTTCATGAACTCGTC
Organism: Pseudomonas viciae; assembly: GCF_004786035.1. Taxonomy (NCBI): domain Bacteria; kingdom Pseudomonadati; phylum Pseudomonadota; class Gammaproteobacteria; order Pseudomonadales; family Pseudomonadaceae; genus Pseudomonas; species Pseudomonas viciae. Next base: position 5,899,504 of record NZ_CP035088.1, on the reverse strand, counting down.
GTAGATCGATTCTTGCACCAGGGCGCGGGATGGGCAGGTGCAGACTTCGCCTTGGTTGAAGAACGCCAGCACCAGGCCTTCGGCGGCTTTTTCGATGAAGCTCGGCTCGGCCTGCATGATGTCTTCGAAGAAGATATTCGGCGACTTGCCGCCCAGTTCCACGGTGGACGGAATGATGTTCTCGGCGGCGCATTTCATGATGTGCGAGCCGACTGGGGTGGAACCGGTAAACGCGATCTTGGCGATGCGCTTGCTGGTCGCCAGGGCTTCACCGGCTTCTTTACCGAAGCCTTGCACCACGTTCAGCACGCCGGGCGGCAACAGGTCGCCGATCAGTTCCATGAGCACGCAGATGCCCAGCGGGGTCTGCTCGGCTGGCTTGAGCACCACACAGTTACCGGCGGCCAGGGCCGGGGCGAGTTTCCAGGCGGCCATCAGCAGCGGGAAGTTCCACGGGATGATCTGCCCGACCACGCCCAGCGGTTCGTGGATGTGATAGGCCACGGTGTTGCCGTCGATCTCGGCGGCGCTGCCTTCCTGGGCCCGCAGGCAACCGGCGAAGTAGCGGAAGTGGTCGGCGGCCAGGGGGATGTCGGCGTTGAGGGTTTCGCGCACGGCCTTGCCGTTGTCCCAGGACTCGGTGATCGCCAGCACTTCGAGGTTGGCTTCGATGCGGTCGGCGATTTTCAACAGGACCAGCGAACGGGCCTGGGCCGACGTGGCGCCCCAGGCATCCGCGGCAGCGTGGGCGGCGTCCAGGGCTTTTTCGATGTCTTCGGCCGTGGAGCGCGGGAATTCGGCAATGGGCTGGCCATTGACCGGGGAAGTATTGGTGAAGTACTGACCTTTGACAGGCGCGACGAACTCGCCGCCGATGTAGTTACCGTATTTGCTCTTGAACGAAACGATAGCGCCTTCAGTACCGGGGTGAGCGTAACGCATGATGAGTTCTCCTTGGCTTTTTGTGCTTATAAGGGAGCCGCGCAAAATTGAGCGCCGGTAATTAAGCCTAGAGCAAAGGTTGGGCCATTGCCTTGCGGGGCCCGTAAATCAAGACTTTAGGAGGAGTTCGTCGGACAAACGGATGCCATGCGTGACGCTTGCGATACAGCGGGTGTGACAGTTTGTGCCATAAGCGAGACAGTCTGTGACTGACAGGTCGCGCCAGCATTGCAAAGGTGGTTGGGCTGGAGGATGCTGGGGGCCGCTACCTTCGGGGAGAACAATAAGAAATGCACAGCAACCACTTGAGTCGCCATGCCCAGCAAGTCCTGACGGTCACCCAGGGCAAGACCCACCTGCAGGGCCCCGGCAGCGATCCGTCGATTGCCCGTTCCTGGCTGCGCTGTCTCGAGGACTATCACCTCGACCCGGCCCAGAACCTCGCACCGACGGTGCTCGAACATGGCCGGGTGCTGGAAAGCCGCGAACGCCTGCAACAGGTGCTGCACATCGCCGGCAGCGAAATGACCAGCCTCCATCAGCAACTTTCCGGCGCCGGCCACGCGGTGCTGCTGACCGACGCCCGGGGCGTGATCCTCAACTGCGTCACCGCCCCCAGCGAACGCAAGATTTTCGAACGGGCCGGGCTCTGGCTCGGCGCCGACTGGAGCGAAGCCTGCGAAGGCACCAACGGCATCGGCACCTGCCTGGTGGAACGCCAGGCCCTGACCATCCACCAGGAAGAACACTTTCGCGGCCGCCACACCGGCCTGACCTGCTCGGCCAGCCCGGTGTTCGACCCCCAGGGCGAGCTGCTGGCGGTGCTCGACGTGTCCTCGGCCCGGCCGGACGTGTCGCGCCAGAGCCAGTTCCACACCATGGCCCTGGTCAATCTCTCGGCGAAGATGATCGAGAGCTGTTATTTCCTGCGTTGCTTCGACAATCAATGGCTGCTGCGCTTTCACCTGCAAGCCGAGTCCGTGGGGCTGTTCAGTGAAGGGTTGCTGGCGTTCGACGGCGAAGGGCGGATCAGTGCGGTCAACCAGAGCGCGCTCAACCTCTTGGGGCATATTCGCGGCAGCTTGCTGGGCCAGCGGGTGGAAGACTTTTTCGATTGTTCGCTGGACGAGTTGCTCGGCCGTGCGAGCATCAATGCCAGTGCGAGCTGGCCGTTGCGCACCCGTGACGGTCGGCATTTGTTCGCCGTGCTGCGTGGTCAGCCGCGCAGCGTGCCGGTGCCGGTCGCGCCGCTGCTCAAGGCCATCGAGCCCGCACGGCTGCCGGGCATCTGCCTGGGAGATGCGGCGTTGCAGGAGCATTTTCGCAAAGCGCTGCGGGTGTTCGAGCGCGATGTCCCGCTGTTGATCCACGGCGAAACCGGCTCCGGTAAAGAAGCCTTCGCCAAAGCCGTGCACCAGGCCAGCCAACGCGCTAGCAAGCAATTTGTCGCCCTCAATTGCGCGGCCATCCCGGAAAGCCTGATCGAAAGCGAGCTGTTCGGCTATCGCGGCGGCAGCTTCACCGGCGCGCGCAAGGAAGGCATGCGCGGCAAGCTGCAACAGGCCGACGGCGGCACGCTGTTCCTCGATGAAATCGGCGACATGCCCCTGGCCTTGCAGACCCGTTTGCTGCGGGTGCTGGAAGATCGCCAGGTGGTGCCCATCGGCGGCGAGCCCGAAGCGGTCAACGTGCGCATCATCAGCGCCACCCACCGGCAATTGCTGGAGCGGGTGCAGGACGGCAGTTTTCGCGAGGATTTGTACTACCGGCTCAACGGCCTGGAAATTCCGCTGCCGGCGTTGCGCGAGCGCAGTGACAAGTCGCAGTTGCTGGATTTCCTGCTGGCCGAAGAGGCGGGTGCCGAAACGGTGATCATCGACGAAGCGGCGCGCCAGGCGTTGCTGGGCTTCGATTGGCCGGGCAACGTGCGGCAACTGCGTAATGTGCTGCGCACCCTGGCGGCGTTGTGCGACGGCGGGCGGATTGGGCTGGAGGATTTGCCAGCGATGATCCGCCAGCGTCCGGTTGCAGTGGTTGATGCGGTGGCAGAACGGCCACTGGAGGATGCCGAGCGTGTGGCGTTGCTCGATGTGCTGGAGCGCCAGCGCTGGCACATGACCCATACGGCTGAACAACTGGGGATCAGCCGCAATACCCTTTACCGGAAGCTGCGCAAGCACGCCATTGCCCGCTGAACCGCGTCGCGGGCAAGCCTTGCTCCCACAGAAGCCCGCCTGTGCACCGGGGTTTAAACACAAGGTGCGATTTCCCCCTCCCTACGCTAACCTGCGGCCATGTTTTACGAGGTCGACTATGCACATTCATATTCTCGGTATCTGCGGCACTTTCATGGGTTCGATGGCCGTTTTGGCCAAGGAGCTGGGCCATCATGTGACCGGTTCCGACGCCAACGTCTATCCGCCGATGAGCACGCAGCTGGAGGCCCAGGGCATTGAGCTGACCCAAGGCTATGACCCGGCGCAACTGGACCCGGCGCCAGACCTGGTGGTCATTGGCAACGTCATGTCCCGTGGCAACCCGGCGGTGGAGTACGTGCTCAACAAAGGCCTGCCGTACGTCTCGGGCCCGCAATGGCTGGCCGATCACGTGTTGCAGGGCCGTTGGGTCCTGGCCGTGGCCGGTACCCACGGCAAGACCACCACCAGCAGCATGCTTGCCTGGGTGCTGGAGCACGCGGGCATGAGCCCGGGCTTTTTGATTGGCGGCGTACCACAGAATTTCGCGGTGTCGGCGCGCTTGGGCGGCACGCCGTTCTTCGTGATCGAGGCCGACGAATACGACAGCGCGTTTTTCGACAAACGCTCGAAATTCGTCCATTACCGTCCGCGCACGGCGATTCTCAACAACCTTGAGTTCGATCATGCGGACATCTTCCCCGATCTACCGGCCATCGAGCGGCAATTCCACCATTTGGTGCGCACTATTCCGAGCGAAGGCCTAGTCATCCATCCGACCACCGAACCGGCCTTGCAGCGCGTCATTGAAATGGGCTGCTGGACCCCGGTGCAAACCACCGGCGCGGGTGGGCAGTGGCAGGTGAAGTTGCTCAAGGACGACGGTTCGCAGTTCGAAGTGATGTTCGAGGGCCAGTCCCAAGGCGTGGTCGAGTGGGACATGACCGGCCAGCACAACGTCGCCAATGCCTTGGCCACCCTCGCGGCGGCCCGGCATGTCGGCGTGGTGCCGTCCATGGGCATTGCCGCCTTGAGCGCGTTCAAGAGCGTGAAACGGCGGATGGAAAAAGTCGCCGAGGTGAACGGCATCACCATCTATGACGACTTCGCCCACCATCCGACCGCCATCGCCACCACGTTGGACGGTTTGCGCAAGCGCATCGGCGATGCGCCGCTGATCGCGATCATCGAGCCGCGCTCCAACTCCATGAAGCTCGGCGCGCACCGTGACGGTCTGCCGGAAAGCGTGGTCGATGCCGACCAGGTGATCTGGTACGCGCCGGCCAACCTCGGTTGGGACTTGGGGGCCACTGCCGCGTTGTGCACGGTGCCGTCGATCGTCAGCGATTCCCTGGAAGGTATCATTGCGCGCGTGAAGAGCCAGGCCCAACCCGGCACTCACGTGGTGATCATGAGCAACGGCGGCTTCGGCGGCCTGCACGGTAAACTGGCCGAGGCGCTGAAATGAGCAATGGCCCTGAACGCATCACGCTGGCGATGACCGGTGCCTCCGGCGCCCAGTACGGCTTGCGCCTGCTCGATTGCCTGGTGCGCGAAGACCGCGAGGTGCATTTCCTCATCTCCAAGGCCGCGCAACTGGTGATGGCCACCGAAACCGACGTGACCTTGCCGGCCAAGACCCAGATGATGCAGGCCTTTCTCACCGAATACACCGGTGCGGCGGCGGGGCAGATTCGTGTGTATGGCAAGGAAGACTGGATGTCGCCGGTGGCCTCGGGCTCCGGCGCCCCGGCGGCGATGGTGGTGGTGCCGTGTTCCACCGGGACGCTGTCGGCGATCGCTACCGGCGCTTGCAACAACCTGATCGAACGGGCTGCGGACGTCACGCTCAAGGAGCGCCGCGAGTTGATCCTGGTGCCACGGGAAGCGCCGTACTCGAGCATTCACCTGGAACACATGCTCAAGCTGTCGAATATGGGCGTGACCATCCTGCCGGCCTCGCCAGGGTTTTATCACCAGCCACAGACCATCGACGACCTGATCGATTTCGTGGTCGCGCGGATTCTCAACCTGCTGAACATCCCCCAGGACATGCTGCCACGCTGGGGCGAGCACCATTTGAGCAGCGATGAATAAGCTGCTGATCGTACTGCTGGCGCTGCAACTGACTGGCTGCGCCACCGCCCGCACCCTCGACGCCGCCAAGCCCGGCGCGCCGGTGGTGTATGCGGGAACGCGCCTGGACCTCTACGCCCTCAATGGCGGCTGCTGCGCCAAGGACCGCTTCGGCGCCGAGGCCCCGAGCTACCCGGGCCTCGATTTGCCGGGCAGTGCGTTGCTCGACACCTTGTTGTTGCCGTTGTCGTTGTTCACGGCGCTGGGCGTGGGGTTTCAAGCCACTGGCGGGTTGTAGCAAGCTCCCTCGCCACAATAAACGCTTGGCTTTGGATCGGTGGTGCGCCCTTCGCGAGCAAGCCCGCTCCCACAGTTGACCGAGTTTCTCCAGAAAGAATGCGATCCCTGTGGGAGCGAGCTTGCTCGCGAAGGCGTCCGATCAGGCGCCACATGACTATTTGCCGAGCTTACGCAACTCATCCGACTCCACCACCCGCACCCCATCCTGCTCTTCCAGCGCCAATCGCCACATGGCACGGGCCAGTTGGCAGGCTTCGATGCCGTGGTATTTGCCCGGAATCAGCTTCGACAGCGGCCCGGCCAGTTGCTCGGCCAGGCGCGGTTCGGTGCGGTCACCCAGCAGCAGGGAAGGGCGGCAGATGGTCAGTTGTGGCCAGTCCTGGGCCTTGAGTGCGGCTTCCATTTCGCCCTTGACCCGGTTGTAGAAAATCGATGACTTCGCGTCAGCCCCCAACGCGCTGACCACGATCAAGTGCCGTGCGCCCAGTTCCCGGGCGCGTTTGGCAAACGCCACGACCAGGTCCAGGTCCACCGCGCGAAAGGCCTGTTCAGAGCCGGCTTTCTTGATGGTCGTGCCCAGGCAGCAAAACGCGATGTCCACCCGGCCGCTGAGTTGTGGCAACACCTGGGCCGGTTCCCCAACCGGGTTTTCCAGGTGCGGGTGCTCGGCCAATGGCCGGCGTGAAGGCGCTAATACGCGGGTGATGGTCGGCTCGCTGAGCAGCCGATCCAGCAGGTGTTCACCGGTCAACCCGGTGGCTCCGGCGAGCAAAACATGCTGAGGCGTCAAGTACATAGTGTTTCCCCCTTGATACGATTCAGCTTAGTTGCTCTTTGTGGCCTCGTCGTTCAATGCAGCACTTTGCAATGCTTTTCGTGCCTGCTGTTTGCGCAGCAACTGCCAATGGGAAATAACGGTCCTGGGCGCCCAGATCTGCGGTTCGGAGGCTTCGAAATTGTCCGCCTGTTCGCGTTCGGCGACCGTGGCCTTGGCCCGTTTGAAGGCCTGCTCCAAGTCGTCGGTCTGGTTCAGTGCCTGGGCGAACAGCGCATCGCCGAAGTAGGTGAAGTTGGCCTCCTCGGAGCAGCCGAAGGACACCCGGTCGGCCCGGGACGCGGTCATGATCAGTGTGCGTTCATCCTTGAGTGCCGGGATGAAGCCGCCGGAGTAGCACGCCGAGATCACCACGATCTTGTCGCGGTTTTTCAGCGGCTCCAGCACCACTGCCAGTTCGTCGGCGGGCAGGTCGGCCAATTCCATGCGCGGCTGGTCGAGCACCAGTTCATGCTCGCCGGTGCCGTGGCTGGTCAGGTAGATGAAGATCAGGTCTTCCGGGCCGCTGCGCTCGGCCAGGGTGGCGGCGGCGCGGCGCAGGCTTTCGCGGCTGGCCATGGGCCGGTCGCCGAGGTGGTCGCGGTGGTTCACCAGGCGGATCTGCCCGAATGCGCCGAAACGGCTGGCGAGCATGTTGGCGACATAGTCGGACTCGCGCAGGAACACGCTTTGCTTGCCGTCGCCGCCCAGGGTCAGGCTGTACAGCTCCACCGCCGGCGTCGAGGCCGGGATGTTGGCCAAGGCGTCTTCCAGCAAACGACCCTGGGCCAGCAGGCCGAGTTCGAGCACGTCCGGCAGCAACCTGCCGTCGGCGTCGCGCACCCGTTGGCCGTTGGCCCAAGCGCCGCTTTGCACGGTGCCGTCGGTCAGCACCAGGGTGCCGCGCCCGTGATAAGTGTCGCTTTCGAACTGGCCGATGTAAAAACTACCGTCGGGCAGGTTCAGGCGGCCCTGACCGGTAAAACGCCATTCATTGAATTGACCGAGGTAATGGCTGCCATCGGCGCCGATCAGTTCACCCTTGCCGGTGAGGGCGCCGTCCTTGAACTGGCCGATCCAGACATCGCCATCGGCGTTTTCGTAGCGACCACGGCCATTGAGCTGGTTGTTCTTGAACCCGCCGATGTAGACATCGCCGTCAGCGCTGTTGAAGGTGCCCTTGCCCTGGAGCTGACCATCGACGAATTTTCCGGTGAATTGGTTGCCGCTGACATCAAAACGCTGGCCTTCACCGTTGGGCTTGCCGTTGGCAAACGGGCCTTGATACTGGCTGCCGTCGGCGAGCTCCAGGCGTCCGAGGCCGGAATAGCGATCGGCCTTGAACTCGCCACGGTAGGTCATGCCGTTTTCTTTGAGGGTCCCTTCGCCGTCTCGCCGGCCCTGCTTGAAGCCGCCGGTGTAGCTGGTGGTGGGCGTGGTCAGGCTGCCCTGGCCGTTGAACAGACCCTGCTCGAACTGGCCGCGATAAACCTCGCCATTGCTGCCATGCCATTCCCCGGTGCCATGCCATTGGCCTTTGTCGAACTGCCCGGCGTACCAGCTGCCGTTGGGGTAGTCGACGCGCCCCTGGCCTTGCAGCAAGCCGTCCACCAGGTCGCCGCGATAGCGTCCGCCGTCGGGCAGGCGCGCGTCTGGAGGCAACAGCGATTCGCCGTCGCCGCAGGCAGTGAGCAACAAGATCAGGGTCAGGGGAACAAGTAAGCGCATAACGGGATCCAGGTCATCAGGCCACGAGTATGCCGCAGCTATGTCCCCTAGATATAGAGAAGCGATGCGAAACTGCCTGAGCGGTTTCGCGACCGCGCAGGTTTACACGAAGCAGAGTGATAGTGGCTCAGCGATGTAGGCCGGTTTGTCCGAACCTTCGATTTCCAGGGTGGCGGTGGCCTTGAGCAGCCATTGGCCGGGTTTTTTCTCGGTAGCGTCCACCAGGTCGACCTTGAGCCGGACCTTGGAATCAACCTTGACCGGCTGAATGAAACGCACACTGTCCAACCCATAGTTGACGACCATTTTCACGCCCTCGGGCAGGATCAGGATATCTTCCATCAGCTTGGGTATCAGCGACAGCGACAGGAAACCGTGGGCAATGGTGCTGCCGAACGGGGTCTGCGCGGCCTTGACCGGATCGACGTGGATGAACTGAAAGTCGCCAGTGGCTTCGGCGAACAGGTTGATACGGTCCTGATCGATGGTCAGCCATTCGGAACGTCCAAGCTCCTTGCCGACATAATCTTTGAGCGCTGCAACGGGAACGTAGGGCATTGAGACTCTCCTTGGGTTCATCTGTTTTGTCTTTTGTCACGGGGATCTGTGTCCCCGGAGAACCACTGTAGATCAACATGAGGCGCGGGTAAGGTCACTGACCATGCTTTTTACGAATGCCGAACCATAGCGCGGGCGTGCTTATAATGCCGGCGCATTCTTTGAGTAAGTGTTGCAGGGGAGAGAGCGGATGTTGCTACGGGGCCTGACCTGGCTGGTGCTGTTCCAATTGCTGGGCACCGCCATCAATCATTTGTTCCTGCCAGTGTTGCCGGGGCCAATCATTGGCCTGCTGCTGTTGCTGGGTTATCTGATCGTTCGCGGCGAAGTCGGCGAGCCATTGAACCTGGCCGCCAGCAGCCTGCTGCGTTACCTGCCGTTGCTGCTGGTGCCGCCAGCGGTGGGGGTGATGGTCTACGCCCGGGCCATTGCCGCCGATTTCTGGGCCATCGTCGGTGCGCTGGTGTTGTCTCTGGTCCTGTCCATGGCGTTTACCGGCGTGCTGATGCAGCGCCTGGCCCGGCGTCACGCCCCCGCTGCGGAGGACGCTCAATGATGCTCGACTGGCAGGGAGCCTGGGGCTCGGTGATCCACCATCCATTGTTCGGCATCGGTATTACCCTGGGCGCCTATCAATTGGTGTTGGCGGCGTTCGAAAAGACCCGCTGGGTGTTCCTGCAACCGGTGCTGATGTCGATGGTGCTGCTGATCGCTGTGCTGGTCGGTTGTGGCATCAGCTACGCCGAATACCGCAAGAGCACCGAGATCCTCAGTATTCTGCTGGGCCCGGCCACCGTGGCCCTGGCCGTGCCGTTGTATTTGAATCTGCGTCGGATCCGGCAGTTGTTCTGGCCAATTTTTACTACGCTGGTGATTGGCGGGGTGTTCGCCACCGGCTCTGCGGTGGTGTTGGGCTGGGCGTTCGGCGCCGAGCACATGATTCTGATGACCATGGCGCCCAAGTCGGTGACGTCGCCGATTGCCATGCTGGTGGCCGAGCAGATCGGCGGTGTCGCGGCGATGGCGGCGGTGTTCGTCTTGATCACCGGCGTGCTCGGGGCGATTCTGGGTCCGAGCATTCTGACCCGGTTGGGTGTCCATAGTCCGGAGGCCCGGGGCATGGCCCTGGGATTGACGGCCCATGCGGTGGGCACGTCCGTGGCGTTGCAGGAAAGCGAGGAGTCCGGTGCCTTTGCGGCGCTGGCGATGAGTCTGATGGGCGTGGCCACGGCGGTGTTGCTGCCGTTGGTGGTGTCGATGACGGTTTAAGGAACTGGTTATGAGCTTGCCGCTTTTCCCGTTGAAAACCGTACTGTTCCCCGGTTGCATCCTTGATTTGCAGATTTTCGAGGCGCGTTACCTCGATATGATCGGTCGCTGCATGAAGAAGGGTGAAGGCTTCGGCGTGGTTTGTATTCTTGATGGCGAGGAAGTCGGCATTGCCCCTGATGGCTATGCGCGGGTCGGCTGTGAGGCACGGATCACTGACTTTTCCCAGCAGGACAACGGCCTGTTGGGCATTCGCGTGCAGGGTGGGCGCCGCTTTATCGTGCATGGCAGCAGCGTCCAGCCGGATCAATTGACGGTCGCCGAGGTCGAGTGGCTGGAAGACGAGCCGGAACAACCGCTACAGGATGAGGATGCCGACCTGGTGGCGCTGCTCAAGGCCCTGGCCGAACACCCGATGGTCGAGGCGCTGAACATGGGCACCGAAGCCACCGGCCAGCAGTCCCTGGCCAATCAACTGGCCTACCTGCTGCCGTTCAATGAACTGGACAAGATCGACCTGCTGCAGCTCGATGATCCCCAGCAGCGGCTGGATGCGATCCAGGCGTTGCTCGATGAGTTGCAGGGCGAACTGTTCGCCTGACACCACTCATATCCACCAAACAGCGCTGATCCCCTGTGGGAGCGAGCCTGCTCGCGGTAGCTGCTCCTGGTTTCAATAGGCATACCGCAACATCGCATGGGGCAGATGCCGCAACGCGAAGAAGCTGAACGCCGCCACCAGTGCCGGCAATATCAGCCACCAGATTTTCGGCGGCATGGCCGGCAGCGGTGTCTGGCGCTGGCTCAGCCACAGGACCGCGGCGCAGACACAGGCCGCGAGCATGGCGCCGGCGACGACATCGCTCGGCCAGTGAGCCCCCAGGTATACCCGCGACAGGGCAATGGCCAGTGCCGGCAGGCAGCCGAGCAGCAGCCAGGTCAGGCGCATGCGCGGTGGTTGTCCGCGACCGGCGAGGATGGCGAGGCTCAGGAACAGTGCGAAGGCGCCAGAGGCATGGCCGCTGGGCATGCTGTAGCTGGTCAGCGGGTCGGTGAGGATTTCCGGGCGTACACGGGCGAAGAAGTGTTTGCTGCCGGTATTGGCCAGGGAGGTGAGCAGCATCGTGCCCCCGGCAAAGATTGCCTGGCGCCATTGGCGTGCCAACAGCAGCAAACCGGTGAGCAGGGCGCTGAAAATCAGCATGTTGCGGAATTCGCCGAGCAGCGTGAAGGTCACGGCGATTTCGTCCATTGTCGCGCTGCGATGTTCCTGGACCAGCGCCACCAGGCCCTGGTCGAAGGCTGTCAGGTAGCGAAAGCCGATGAACAACCCGATCAGGATCAGCAGGCCAAGGCCTGCGATCAGCGCCGAGGCGTGCCGATGGCGACGCAGGCTGCTGTTGACACTCAGCCCGATCATCACCGCGATGCTGCCGATCACCACGCCGGCCTGTGGCCAGAAGCCCTCGGGCAATGGCAGGCGGAATGCCGCTCCGGTGGCCCAGCCCGGCAGCAGGTACGCCACGGTCCAGCCTGCCGCGGCCAACAGGCTGACAGCCGCGAAGCGCGGAAACGGCATGTCGCACATCCCGGCCACCATCGGCAACATGGGCCTTAGCGGGCCGATGAAGCGGCCCACCAGCAGGCTGGCGATGCCGTAGCGCTGGAAATAGCTTTCTGCCGCAGCCATCCATTCCGGATGATGGCGCAGCCCCGGCAGGCGCCGGATGTTCTGGTGGAAGTGCCGGCCCAGGAAGTACGACACCAGATCCCCGAGCAAACCACCGAGCAGGCCCAGCAGCAGCGTCTCACCGAGGGACAACGCGCCGCTGCCGGCCAGTACCGCTATGGCAAACAACAGCACGGTCCCCGGCACGATCAACCCGGCGATGGCCAGGCACTCCACGCAAGCGACAATGAACACCGCCACCGCCAGCCATTGCGGGTTGAGGGTCAGCCAGCCGGTGATGCTATCGAGCCATGGGCCCATAAATACAACTCCATTGAATATAAAGCGGCATGCAATTTTCACTGTGGGAGCGAGCAAGCTCGCTCCCACAGTGAAATGTGTCGATCATGAAAGCAAAAAATAATCCCGCCCTTCGACCTGCCCGCGCCGCAACGGGTTCCTGGTGCACCACGGCGCGTAGGCGGCATCGACGAAGCGATAGGGCAGGTGTTCGTCCCGTCCCTGTGGGATGCCCAGGCGAGTGGTCTGGATCACATTGACCGTCGGCACGGCCACGTCTTCCACCAGCAGGCGTTCGGGGTCGAAGCGCTTGGCGTCCCACTGCGGCACTTTCAGGCCCAAAGCCTTGCACAGCAAGGTCTGGCCGGCACAGAGTTTTTGTGAGGCGCGCGGGCGGCCCTGGGCGTCGGGGTTGTTCAGCAGCATCTGCGCCAGGCTCGCCGGGCCGGAAACGGCGTCGACCCATGGGTACGCCGATTTGATCAGCACCGCATTGCCGGGGCCCTGGGCGCTGAAGTTCAGCGAGTCGCCACCCCGGGCGTAGTACATATAGATGTGGCCGCCATCCAGAAACAAAGCCTTACGTTTTTCCGTGTAACCCAGCGACGCGTGGCTACCCTTTTCGGCGAAGTAATACGCCTCGGTCTCGATGATCCGCGCGCTGAGCCACAGCTCGCCAACCTTGTGGCGAATGACTTTACCCAGTAGATCCCGGGCCAGTACCTGGGCATCGCGATCAAAAAAAGCGTGGGGAAGGGCGTTTGGCGGTTGAGGCAAATCGGTCATGGCGATAAACGAAGTGAGGCCAAAGGAAGCGCGATGATAGCAATGGAAAGCTTAATCACCGCTGAACACCGGCAATTTGCGCAGGTTTTACGCCTCCGCCGGTCACCACTGCGAGTCCACGCTGTTAGTCGCGGGTTACGACAGCTATAATCTGCCGCTTTCCTCTTTGCCAAGACCACACAGACCATGACTGAGTCCGTTCTTGACTACATGACCCGCCTGGGTCGCGCCGCTCGTCAAGCGTCGCGCATCATCGGCCGTGCCAGCACTGCGCAGAAAAACCGCGCCCTGCAGGCCGCCGCCAATGCGCTGGACGCTGCTCGCGCCGAGTTGTCCGCCGCCAATGAGCTGGACCTGGCCGCAGGTCGGGCCAATGGCCTCGAGCCGGCCATGCTCGAGCGCCTGGCGCTGACCCCGGCCCGCATCGACGGCATGATCGTCGGTCTGCGGCAGGTCGCGGCGCTGCCGGACCCGGTCGGGGCGATCCGTGACATGAGCTATCGGCCGTCAGGTATCCAGGTCGGCAAGATGCGCGTGCCCCTGGGCGTGGTCGGGATCATCTACGAGTCGCGGCCGAACGTGACCATCGACGCCGCGAGCCTGTGCCTGAAGTCGGGTAACGCGACCATCCTGCGTGGCGGTTCCGAGGCGATTCATTCCAACCGCGCCATTGCCGCCTGCATCCAGCGCGGCCTGGCCGAAGCCGATCTGCCGGCGGCCGTGGTGCAAGTGGTGGAAACCACCGATCGCGCCGCGGTTGGCGCGCTGATCAGCATGCCCGAGTTCGTCGACGTCATCGTCCCGCGTGGCGGCAAGGGCCTGATCGAACGGGTCAGCCGTGACGCCCGCGTGCCAGTGATCAAACACCTGGACGGTATCTGCCACGTCTACGTCAGCGCCCACGCCGAACTGCCGAAAGCCCAGCGCATCGCCTTCAACGCCAAGACCTACCGTTATGGCATCTGCGGCGCGATGGAAACCCTGCTGGTGGACCAGGCCGTTGCCCAGGCCTTCCTGCCGTCGATGGCGGCCCAGTTCCGCGAAAAAGGCGTCGAGCTGCGCGGTTGCGAGCGCACCCGGGCGATCATCGAGGCGGCGGTGGCCACCGAGGAAGACTGGGACACCGAGTACCTGGCGCCGATCCTGTCGATCCGCGTGGTCGACGGGCTGGATCAAGCCATCGACCATATCAATCGCCACGGCTCGCACCACACCGATTCCATCGTCAGTGAAAACCTGGGGGAAACCCGGCGTTTCGTGGCCGAAGTGGACTCGGCGTCAGTGATGATCAACACCCCGACCTGCTTCGCCGACGGCTTTGAATACGGATTGGGTGCCGAGATCGGCATTTCTACTGATAAGCTGCACGCCCGCGGCCCGGTGGGCCTCGAAGGCTTGACCTGCGAGAAGTACATCGTGGTCGGTGACGGCCAGTTGCGCGGACAGGAGCCGGTCTGACTTGGGCGACCTCGACCCGTCAGCTGCAGTGACGACAACCCCGCCCCGGCGCATCGGTATCCTGGGCGGCACGTTCGACCCGGTGCACATCGGCCATTTGCGCGGTGCGCTGGAAGTCGCCGATGCCCTGGCCCTCGATGAGCTACGCCTGACGCCCAGCGCCAGGCCGCCTCACCGGGACACGCCGCAGGTGTCGGCGCAGGACCGTCTGGCGATGGTCGAGTGCGCGGTGGCCGGTGTGGCGCCGTTGGTGGTGGACGCCCGCGAATTGCAGCGGGACAAACCGTCCTACACCATTGATACCCTGGAGCTGATGCGCGCCGAACTGGCCGCTGATGCCCAGGTTTTTCTGCTTCTGGGCTGGGACGCATTTTGCGGCCTGCCCACTTGGCATCGCTGGGAAGAGTTGCTCCAGCATTGCCACATCCTGGTGCTGCAACGCCCGGATGCCGACAGCGAGCCGCCGGATGCCTTGCGCAACCTGCTGGCGGCCCGCTCGGTGAGCGACCCGCTGGCCCTGAAAGGGCCGAGCGGACAGATTGCATTCGTCTGGCAGACGCCGCTCGCGGTATCCGCCACCCAGATCCGTCAACTGCTGGCCAGCGGTAAGTCGGTACGTTTCCTGGTGCCCGACGCGGTCCTGGCCTACATCGATGCGCACGGGCTGTACCGTGCGTCGAACTGAAAAAGGGCGCGCTTCAAGTCACGTGAATGCGTGTAGCGAAGCGCCCGAACACACGAGCAAAACGAGTTTTATATGACTGACAAAGACGTAAACAAAGTAAAGCGCAAAGGCACATTCAAAAGCGCCCCGCTGCCCGTAGAAGCCCATACCGGCGTGGTATTGGCCGGTGAAGAACTGGTCAAGGTAGCCGTAGCGGCCCTGGAAGACGTCAAGGCCCAGGACATCCAGGTGATCGACGTTCGTGAAAAGCAGAGCATCACTGACTACATGATCATCGCCACCGGTACCTCCAACCGCCAGATCGGCGCGATGCTGGATAAGGTCCGCGAAGCGGTCAAGGCCCAGGGTGTCAAGCCGTTGGGTGAAGAAGGCAAGGGCGACAGCGACTGGGTGCTGCTGGACATGGACGACGTCATCGTGCACATGATGACCGCCTCGGCGCGTCAGTTCTATGACCTGGAGCGCCTGTGGGCCGGTGCCGAGCAGAGCCGTTCGGCCAGCGCTGCGCACCACAGCCCGGAAAACACCCATGAGCACTTCACCAAGCTCAACAAAGACCAGCAATAAGGGACCGCTGTGCGACTGCGCCTGATCGCTGTCGGTTCTCGCATGCCCAAGTGGGTGGAAGAAGGCTGGCATGAATATGCCAAGCGTCTTCCGTCCGAGCTGGCCCTGGAACTGGTGGAAATTCCGCTCAATACCCGTGGCAAGAACGCCGACGTGGCGCGCTTTATCCGCCAGGAAGGCGAAGCCATGCTGGCCAAGGTCGGGCCGAACGAGCGCATTGTCACCCTCGAAGTCCACGGCAAGTCCTGGAGCACCGAGCAATTGGCGGTGGAGCTCGATCGCTGGCGGCTGGATTCGCGCACGGTCAATTTCATGGTCGGTGGCCCGGAAGGGCTGGCGCCGGAAGTCTGTGCCCGGGCTGATCAGCGCTGGTCGTTGTCGCCGTTGACGTTGCCGCACCCGCTGGTGCGGATTCTGATCGGCGAACAGTTGTATCGTGCCTGGACAGTCCTGTCCGGGCACCCTTACCACAAGTAATCCTGCCCTCATGCCCCAGCCGATCCGCATCAAGGACCACGAAAAAGACGCCCGCCTGGTGCGGGGCCGCGTCGTGTTCGGTGCCATTACGGTGGTGACGCTGATCTGTGTGCTGATCGCCCGGCTGTATTTTCTCCAGGTGATCCAGTACGAGTATCACTCGACCCTGTCGGAAAACAACCGTGTGCATGTGCAGCCGATTCCGCCGACCCGCGGGCTGATTTTCGACCGCAATGGCGTGGTGGTGGCGGATAACCGGCCCAGCTTCAGCCTGAGCATGACCCGCGAGCGCTCCGGGGATTGGCAGCACGTGCTCGACGTGATCGTCGAAGTGCTGCAGCTGACCCCCGAGGACCGGGCGATCTTCGAGAAGCGCATGCGCCAGGGGCGGCGTCCGTTCGAGCCGGTACCGATTCTGTTCGAGCTGACCGAAGAGCAGATTGCCCTGATCGCCGTGAACCAGTTCCGCCTGCCCGGCGTCGAGGTGGTGGCGCAGTTGGTGCGGCATTATCCCCAGGGCGCGCACTTTGCCCACTCGGTCGGCTACATGGGGCGGATCAACGAGAAAGAGCTCAAGACCCTCGATCCGGTCAATTACAGCGGCACCCACCACATCGGCAAGACCGGTATCGAGCGCTTCTACGAGCCCGAGCTGCATGGCCAGGTGGGTTACGAAGAAGTCGAGACCAATGCCCGCGGCCGTGTGTTGCGGGTGCTCAAGCGCACCGACCCGATCCCCGGCAAGGACATCGTCTTGAGCCTGGACATCAAGCTGCAGGAAGCCGCCGAAGCCGCGCTGGGCGGGCGCCGGGGCGCCGTGGTCGCGCTGGACCCGAACACCGGCGAGGTCCTGGCGATGGTCAGCCAGCCGAGTTTCGACCCGAACCTGTTCGTCACCGGTATCAGCTTCAAGGCCTATTCCGAGTTGCGTGATTCCATCGACCGGCCATTGTTCAACCGCGTGCTGCGCGGCCTGTATCCGCCGGGCTCGACCATCAAGCCGGCCGTGGCGATTGCCGGGCTGGATTCCGGTGTGGTCAATGCTTCGAGCCGGGTCTACGACCCGGGTTACTACATGCTGCCCAACTATGACCACAAGTACCGTAACTGGAACCGCACCGGCGACGGCTACGTGGACCTGGAAACGGCGATCATGCGCTCCAACGATACCTACTTCTATGACCTGGCCCATAAGCTGGGGATCGATCGGCTGGCGGCCTATATGAACAAGTTCGGGCTCGGCCAGAAAGTCTCCCTGGACATGTTCGAAGAGTCGCCGGGCCTGATGCCGTCCCGGGAGTGGAAACGGGCAACCCGTCGCCAGGCGTGGTACCCGGGGGAAACCCTGATCCTGGGGATCGGCCAGGGCTACATGCAGGCAACGCCCCTGCAACTGGCCCAGGCCACGGCGCTGGTGGCGAGCAAGGGCAAGTGGTATCGCCCGCACCTGGCCAAGACCATCGAAGGCCAGAAGCCGGTGGACCCGAACCCGATGCCGGACATCATCCTGCACAATCCGTCGGACTGGCAGAAGGTCAACAACGGCATGCAGCAGGTGATGCACGGCGCCCGGGGTACCGCGCGCAAGGCGGCCATCGGCGCGCAATACCGCATTGCCGGCAAGAGTGGTACGGCCCAGGTGGTCGCCATCAAGCAGGGCGAGAAGTACGACCGCTCCAAGGTTCAGGAACGCCACCGCGACCACGCCTTGTTCGTCGGTTTTGCGCCGGCCGACAACCCGAAAATCGTTGTGTCGGTGATGGTCGAGAACGGTGAGTCGGGCTCCGGCGTCGCCGCGCCAGTGGTGCGCCAGATCATGGACGCCTGGCTGCTGGATGAGCACGGCCAGCTCAAGCCTGAGTACGCAAGCCCCACCACTGCGGAGGCTACGGCCCGTGAAGAATAATTTCGACCGGATCCTCTCCAGCGAAGACGTGATGCGTCGTCGTGCCACGCTGTTGCAGCGCATGCACATCGACGGCCCGTTGCTGATCCTGCTGCTGACCCTGGCCGCCGGCAGCCTGTTCGTGCTGTATTCGGCCAGCGGCAAGAGCTGGGATTTGCTGGCCAAGCAGGCCACCTCGTTCGGCATCGGCCTGGTGTCGATGATCGTCATTGCCCAACTGGAACCGCGCTTCATGGCGCGTTGGGTGCCGCTGGCCTACGTCATCGGCGTGAGCCTGCTGGTGGTGGTGGACGTGATGGGGCACAACGCCATGGGCGCCACCCGCTGGATCAACATCCCCGGCGTGATTCGCTTCCAGCCTTCGGAATTCCTCAAGATCATCATGCCGGCGACCATCGCCTGGTACCTGTCCAAGCGCACCTTGCCGCCGCAGCTCAAACACGTGTGCATCAGCCTGTTGTTGATCGGCATCCCGTTCGCCCTGATCGTACGCCAGCCGGACCTCGGCACCTCGCTGCTGATCCTGGCCGGCGGTGCTTTCGTGCTGTTCATGGGTGGGTTGCGCTGGCGCTGGATTCTCAGCGTGATCGCCGCCGCCGTGCCGGTGTCGGTGGCCATGTGGTACTTCGTGATGCACGACTACCAGAAGCAGCGCGTACTGACCTTCCTCGACCCGGAGAGCGATCCGCTGGGCACCGGCTGGAACATCATCCAGTCCAAGGCGGCCATTGGCTCCGGCGGCGTGTTCGGCAAGGGCTGGCTGATGGGCACCCAGTCGCACCTGGACTTTTTGCCGGAAAGCCACACCGACTTCATCATCGCGGTGATGGGCGAGGAGTTCGGCCTGGTAGGCATCTGCGTGCTGCTGTTGATCTACCTGCTGCTGATCGGTCGCGGCTTGGTGATCACCGCCCAGGCCCAGACATTGTTCGGCAAGTTGCTCGCGGGCAGCCTGACCATGACGTTTTTTGTTTATGTTTTCGTCAACATCGGTATGGTCAGTGGCCTGTTGCCGGTTGTGGGGGTGCCGTTGCCATTCATTAGCTACGGAGGAACTTCGCTGGTGACGCTGCTGTCAGCGTTTGGAGTTTTGATGTCGATTCATACGCATCGCAAGTGGATCGCGCAGGTTTGAATAAGGTGAAGAGTTCAATGCAAGCAATGCGTGGCTGGTCGACGCGATATGCGCCGTGGGTCGGCCTGGTCGGCTTCCTGGGCTGTGCGCCGCACGCCTCGGCCGGCGAATACGAAGGCTCGCCGCAGGTGGCCGAATTCGTCGGTGAAATGACCCGCGACTACGGTTTTGCCGGTGAGCAGCTAATGGGGGTATTGCGCGAGGCCGAACGCAAGCAGTCGATCCTCGACGCGATCTCCCGGCCTGCCGAGCGGGTCAAGCAGTGGAGCGAGTACCGGCCAATGTTCATCACCGAGGCGCGCATTGCCCGGGGCGTGGACTTCTGGCGCCAGCACGAGGCGGCGCTGGCCCGTGCCGAGCAGGAATACGGTGTACCGGCTCAGGTCATCGTGTCGATCATTGGCGTGGAAACCTTCTTTGGCCGCAACACCGGGAATTTCCGGGTGATCGACGCGCTGTCGACCCTGGGCTTCGATTACCCGCCGCGTGCCGAGTTCTTCCGCAAGGAGCTGCGTGAATTCCTCCTGCTGGCCCGCGAAGAACAGGTCGATCCGCTGACGCTCAAGGGGTCCTACGCCGGGGCCATGGGCCTGCCACAATTTATGCCCAGCAGTTTCCGCGCCTACGCGGTGGACTTCGACGGCGACGGCCACATTAATATCTGGACCAACCCGACCGATGCCATTGGCAGTGTGGCCAGCTATTTCAAGCGCCACGGCTGGGAGGCTGGCGAGCCGGTGGTCAGTCGCGCCGAGGTGCGTGGCGACCGAGTGGACGAGGGCCTGACCGAAGGCCTGGAGCCGACGAAAACCGTCGGGGAGTTGCGGGCGCTGGGTTGGTCGAGTCATGATGCGCTGCGTGACGATATGCCGGTCACCGCGATCCGCCTTGAAGGCGAGCAGGGCCCCGAATACTGGATGGGCCTGAAGAATTTCTACGCGATTACGCGTTATAACCGCAGTGTGATGTACGCCATGGCCGTACATCAGCTGTCTGAAGAGCTGGTCAAAGCACGGGGCGTCAAATAATGCAGGCATTGCCTACCTATCAACCCCTGAAGCTCGTGGCGTTGGCCGCGTTATCGCTGTTGGTCGTCAGTTGTTCGACCAGCCGCGCGCCGGCCCAGAAAACCTCCACCGCCGTGCGCGCCACGCCGGGCCTGGACATCAACCGGGCCCACAAGGACGGCGCACCGTGGTGGGACGTGGACGTTTCACGCATTCCCGACGCGACGCCGACCCTGCACACCGGCCCCTACAAGGCCAACCCGTATACGGTGCTGGGCAAGACCTATTTCCCGATGGCCGAATCCAAGCGCTACGTCGCCTCGGGCACGGCGTCCTGGTATGGCACCAAGTTCCATGGCCAGAACACCGCCAATGGCGAGGTCTATGACTTGTACGGCATGAGCGCGGCCCACAAGACCTTGCCGCTGCCAAGTTATGTCCGGGTGACCAACCTGGACAACAACAAGACGGTGATCCTGCGGGTCAACGACCGTGGACCGTTCTACTCCGACCGCATCATCGATCTGTCGTATGCGGCGGCGAAAAAACTCGGTTACGCTGAAACCGGCACCGCGCGGGTCAAGGTCGAAGGCATCGACCCGCAGGAGTGGTGGGCCCAACGCGGCCGTCCGGCGCCTTTGATGCTCAACGAGCCGAAAGTGGCGCAAAATGCCGCGCCGACCGTGACGGCTTCCACCGGTACGGTCGAGCAGTGGACGCCACCGCCGCAGCAACACGCGGCGGCCGTGGTGCCTGTGCAGATCGAGGCAAAAAAAAACGCTTCTGCAACAGCGTCTGGCCAGTATCTGCAAGTGGGCGCGTTCGCCAACCCGGACGCTGCAGAACTGCTGAGGTCCAAGCTGAGCTCGATGGTGAGCGCCCCGGTGTTCATCAGCTCGATCGTGCGCAACCAGCAGACACTGCATCGGGTGCGGATGGGTCCGATCGGTTCTCCGGGTGAAGTCCAGCAGGTACAGAACAGCGTACGCCTGGCCAATCTCGGCTCGCCGAGCCTGGTCACCGCCGAATGATTTGATTGAGGGCCCGCTTGCGGTTCGAGCGGGTCAGGTTGTTGGCTCCACGCATAACAAAAGCCCGGCAAGGGATGTGAGTGAGCAACTTAAATACGCGGCAGCCCGTTAGAAGGCTGCCTGTTTAGTTTGCCTGCGGGCAGTTTCCATTAGTTATTTCGAGAGACGGATGAACATCACCACCTTTGCCAAACGCCTTTGCCTGCTAGTCCCGCTGCTTCTCTCACCGGCCGCGTTCGCGGTCGAGATGATGCCCGCGCCCCCTCAACTGGCCGCCAAATCCTTTGTGCTGATGGACGCCAGCAGCGGCGAGGTGCTGGTTGAGAACAACGGTGACCAGCGTCTGCCACCGGCCAGCCTGACCAAACTGATGACCGCCTACATCGCGACCCTGGAAATCCGTCGCGGCCAGATCGGTGAAAACGATCCGGTGACTGTCAGCGAAAACGCCTGGCGCACCGGCGGTTCGCGGATGTTCATCAAGGTCGGCTCGCAAGTGACCGTCAGCGACCTGCTGCACGGCATCATCATTCAGTCTGGCAACGACGCCAGCGTCGCCCTGGCCGAGCACATCGCCGGTAGCGAAGATGCGTTCGCCGACATGATGAACAAAACCGTCGCCGACCTGGGCATGACCAACAGCCACTTCATGAACCCCACCGGCCTGCCGAACCCGGAGCACTACTCGTCGGCTCACGACATGGCGATCCTGGCGCGGGCAATCATCCACGAAGACCCGGCGCACTACGCCATCTACTCCCAGAAAGAATTCTTCTGGAACGGCATCAAGCAGCCTAACCGCAACCTGCTGCTGTGGCGCGACAAGACCGTCGATGGTCTGAAGACCGGCCACACCGACGAAGCCGGCTATTGCATGGTGTCTTCGGCTGTCCGTGACGGCATGCGCCTGATCGCCGTGGTGTTCGGCACCAACAGCGAAGTGGCCCGTGCCGCCGAGACCCAGAAGCTGCTGACCTACGGCTTCCGTTTCTTCGAAACCCAGACCTTCTACCAGAAGGGCACCGAACTGGCCCAGGCCCAAGTCTGGAAAGGCACCACCAATCAGGTGAAGGCCGGCCTGGCCCAGGACCTGACCATGACCCTGCCTAAAGGCCAGCTCAAGAAGCTCGCTGCCAGCATGACCATGAACCCGCAACTGACCGCTCCCATCGCCAAGGGCGACGTGATCGGTAAAGTCGAAGTCAAACTGGACGACAAAGTGGTGCACAGCGCTGACCTGATCGCTCTGGACGCGGTCGAGGAAGGTGGTATCTTCCGCCGCATGTGGGATAGCATCCGTCTATTCTTCTACGGCTTGTTCAACTGATTCTAGTGTTGACCTCCATGGCCCCGTTCCGATCCGGCGCGGGGCCATGTTCGTTACCACGGCTTACGAGGCCGTTACGCCATGACAGACTCTGAAGTAAAGGCGCCAAAAATCGAATTCCCTTGCGCGGACTATCCGATCAAGGTGATTGGCGACACCGGTGTGGGCTTCAAGGACAGGATCATCGCGATCCTGGAAAAACATGCCACCGTTGATCACGAGACCCTGGCCGAGCGCCAGAGTACCAACGGCAAGTACACGACCATCCAGTTGCACATTATCGCCACCGGCCAGGAACAGCTGTACGACATCAACAGCGAGTTGCGCGCGACCGGTTTCGTGCACATGGTGTTGTGATGCCGGGCACGCTGGGCTTTCGCGAGCTGGGCCGAATGGCTTACGAGCCGGTCTGGCATGCCATGCAACGCTTCACCAACGAACGCGGCAACACCGCCGATGATGAAGTCTGGCTGGTGGAACACCCTCCGGTGTTCACCCAGGGCCAGGCCGGCAAGGCCGAGCACCTGCTGCTGCCGGGGGATATTCCGGTGGTGAAGGTCGACCGCGGCGGGCAGGTGACCTACCATGGCCCCGGCCAACTGGTTGCCTATCTATTGCTGGATGTGCGCAAGCTGGGGTTTGGTGTACGCGAGCTGGTCACCCGAATGGAGACCTGCCTGATCGAGTTGCTGGCCAGCTACGGCGTGACCGCCGCGGCCAAGCCAGACGCGCCGGGTGTCTACGTCGACGGGGCGAAAATCGCCTCCCTGGGCCTGCGGATCCGCCACGGCTGTTCGTTTCACGGCCTGGCGTTGAACGTGGATATGGATCTGGCGCCGTTTCGACGGATTAATCCCTGTGGCTACGCGGGGCTGGCGATGACCCAGCTGCGCGATCACACAGGATCGATTGAATTTGCCGAGGTAAGTGCCCGGCTGCGCGCGCAGCTCGTCAAACACCTCGACTATGCTGAGCAGACGACCCTTACGGGCGGAATCGACTGATATGACTACTGATGCAGTGCAAACCATGATCCCGACGCTGGATGTTACCGAGCGCCCGGCCCCGCGTGCCAAGGTAGAGGCCGGCGTCAAGCTGCGCGGCGCCGAAAAGGTTGCACGCATCCCGGTCAAGATCATCCCGACCACCGAGTTGCCGAAGAAACCCGATTGGATTCGCGTACGGATCCCGGTATCCCCGGAAGTCGACCGGATCAAGGCCCTGCTGCGCAAGCACAAGCTGCACAGCGTCTGCGAAGAAGCCTCCTGCCCGAACCTGGGCGAATGCTTCTCCGGCGGCACCGCGACGTTCATGATCATGGGCGACATCTGCACCCGTCGCTGCCCGTTCTGTGACGTCGGCCACGGTCGTCCGAAACCCTTGGACGTGAATGAGCCGGAAAGCCTGGCCATCGCCATCGCCGACCTGAAGCTCAAGTACGTGGTCATCACCTCGGTGGACCGTGACGACCTGCGTGACGGCGGTGCCCAGCATTTCGCCGACTGCATCCGCGAGATCCGCAAACTGTCGCCGAACGTGCAATTGGAAACCCTGGTGCCCGATTACCGTGGCCGGATGGACATCGCCCTGCAAATCACCGCTGCCGAGCCGCCTGATGTGTTCAACCACAATCTGGAAACCGTGCCGCGCCTGTACAAGGCTGCGCGTCCGGGGTCGGATTATCAGTGGTCGCTGACTTTGCTGCAGCGCTTCAAGCAGATGATGCCGCACATTCCGACCAAGTCCGGGTTGATGCTGGGCCTGGGGGAGACTGACGAGGAAGTCATCGAGGTTATGAAGCGCATGCGTGAGCATGACATCGATATGCTGACCTTGGGGCAGTACTTGCAGCCTTCGCGTAGTCACTTGCCGGTGCAGCGTTTTGTGCATCCGGATACCTTTGCCTGGTTTGCTGAGGAAGGGTACAAGATGGGGTTCAAGAACGTTGCTTCGGGGCCGTTGGTGCGGTCTTCGTATCATGCGGATGAGCAGGCGAAACTGGTTAAGGCAGAGTTGCTGGGGTCCTGATTTAAGGTTGGGATTTTTTTGGTGGGCGGGGTGGTGTATCCAGGGCGGTGTGTATATCCGTTGCTGCGGTAACGGCGGCTTATGGTTCCGCTCTTACAGCGGGTCACTTTTGAAGAGCGCAAAAGTAACCAAAACGCTTTTGCCCCACCACTCGGTGCCTCGCTAGTGCTCGGCATGCCTTCACTCCGGCATTGGTTCGTGGGCCGCCGCGAAGGGCCATCCATGGCCCAGCGCGGCTAACCCGGCATCCATGCCGGGTTGCCCACGAACCAATGCCTGCGTTCAGCCATCGTGGTTAACGGGGCGCCCTAGATCAACATCCACCGCGAGGCGGCCTGATAGCCGGCCTGCTTCTTGTGACCGTACCTTGATCCAATTGTGGGAGCGAGCTTGCTCGCGATAGCGGTGGCTCAGCTGTATAGATGCTGGACTTTCCCGGCTCTTGCTTTGCTTTGCTTTGCTTTGCTTTGGATCTTGATCTTGATCTTGATCTGGGCGCCCCGTTAAACCACGATGGCCGAACGCAGGCATTGCGCAGTGGGCATCCCGGCATGGATGCCGGGATAGCCGCGCTGGGCCATGGATGGCCCTTCGCGGCGGGCCCACGGAGCAATGCCGGAGTGAGGGCACACCGAGCCGAAGCGAGGTGCCGAGTGGTGGGGCAAAGCGTTTTTGGTTACTTTTGGCGCTCTTCCAAAAGTGACCCGCTGTAAGAGCGGAACCATAAGTGGCCGTTACCGCAGCAACGGATATACACACATATGCAAACCTAAAAAACCGGGAGCCCCTTGGATGACCGCTCAACCGCTAACCCCCCATCACCCCGTCCCAGCCCTCCCTCAAGAAGGCTTGATCGGAGTGATCGCCCCCGCCGGTCCCGCCCCCCTGGACACGGACAAAGCCATCCAATGGATGCACGCACGGGGTCACGGACTGCGGATATTCCCGGGCGTCTACGAAAAGAACGACTACCTGGCCGGCAGCGACGAAGTACGCCTCAACGACCTGCACGCCGCCTTCGCCGACCCAGAAGTCAAAGCCATCATCTGCCTGCGCGGTGGCTACGGCACGCCCCGCCTGCTGGATCGCATCGACTTCGACCTCCTACGACGCAACGCCAAGCCATTCGTGGGCTACAGCGACATCACCGCCCTACACCTGGCCATCAGCCGTTATGCCGGCTTCGTCACCTTCCACGGACCACTGCTCAATGCCGATCTGCTGGGCGATAAGGAGCCACCAACCGTCACCTCGTTTTTCAGCCTGCTGCGTGGGCAGTTGAAAGCGGGCAGTGTGCTGAGCCATCCCGCTGCTTATCCATTGACCACCGTCGAACCTGGCATTGCCCACGGGCGTTTGCTGGGGGGAAACCTGTCGATCATTGCCGCAACCATGGGCACGCCTTATCAGATCGATGCCGACGGGGTGATCCTGTTCATTGAAGATGTCAACGAACCGCTGTATCGCATCGACCGGCTGCTGACCCAACTACGGCTGGCCGGCACGTTGCACAAGTTGCGTGGCGTGTTGGTGGGGGATGTAGCGGGGGTTGATGTCGAGGCGTTGAACCGCTTGCTCAAGCAGACCTTCGAACCGTTGCGTATTCCGGTGGTGTCCGGCTGGCGCAGTGGGCATTGCGATCCGAACCTGACCTTGCCCATGGGGGCGTTGGTGAAGCTGGATGCGGGGGAGAAGGTGTTGGTGTTGGAGCAGGACGTGGTGGTCAGGGGTTAGATTTTTGTTGCCTGATGGTCAGTCATCGCGAGCAAGCTCGCTCCCACATTGGCCCCGCGTTTCTCTGAAAGAACGCGGTCAACTGTGGGAGCGAGCTTGCTCGCGATGGCGGTAGCCGCCATAAGGCAAATCAGCGGTTACGCAACCCTTCCAGCAACTGATGCGTCGGGTACCCGTCCGCCGGCCAGCCAAACGACTGCTGGGCGCTGCGGATTGCCTTGCGGGTGTTGGCGCCGATGATGCCGTCGGGGGTGCCGGCGTCGTAGTTATGCTTGCCAAGCAAAGTCTGCAATTCGATGCGTTCGCTACGGCTCAGGGGCAGGTCATCCTTTGGCCATTGGCCGTCGATCAGCCCTGCACCGGTGAAGCGCTCGGACAGCAGGCTTACCGCCAATGCGTAGGACGAAGAGTTGTTGTACTTGAGAATCGCGCGGAAGTTGTCGAGTACCAGGAACGCCGGGCCGCGATAGCCGGCCGGCAGCAGCAGGGCCGCCGACAGGTGTTCGGCGCCGGCCGGAACCTGGCCGCCGTTGGGCAGGCTGACGCCCAATTGCAGCCATTCGGAGACGGGCTTGCGGATCGCACCATCGGCGAGGGGGTAGTTGAAGCCCTCTTTGAGTCGCACTTCGAATCCCCATGGCTGGCCGCGTTGCCAGCCGGAGCTTTGCAGGTAGTGCGCAGTCGAAGCCAGGGCATCGGTGGCGCTGCCCCAGATGTCGCGGCGGCCGTCGCCGTCGAAATCCACCGCGTGGGTGTTGTACGTGGTGGGAATGAACTGAGTCTGGCCCATGGCGCCGGCCCAGGAACCGAGCATTTTTTCCGGTGTGATATCGCCCTGTTGCAGGATCTGCAGCGCGGCGATCAGTTGCGCGTGGGCAAAGCCCGGGCGGCGTCCTTCGTAGGCGAGGGTCGCCAGGGAATTGATCACCGACTTGGTGCCCTGGAACTGTCCGAAGTTGCTCTCCATGCCCCACACCGCCACCAGCGCCTGGCGATCGACGCCATAACGCTGTTCGATGCTTTGCAGGATCTCGGCATGCTGGGCGACCAGGGCCTGGCCTTTACGGACCCGCAAGGGTGAGAGTGCGCCATCGAGGTATTCCCACACGGGCCGGGTGAATTCCGGTTGGCTGCGGTCGGCCTTGATCACGCTCATGTCCGGGCTGACGCCAATAAAGGCACGGTCGAACAGGTCGGCACGAATTCCGGCGGCCAGTGCTTCCTTGCGAAACCCGGCCTGCCACTCGGCGAAGGTCTGGGTGGGCGCAATGGCCAGGTCATCGCCAGTCGGCACCACAGGTGGCACGATGGCCGGAGCGGTCACGGCAGGGGCGGTCTGGAGTGGTTGAGCGTCGGCGGCGGTAGGTTTTTCGGCGCAGGCGACAAGCAGGGCGACGCTTGCGGCAACAATCATTTGGCGCAGTGGCCAACGACGGGAAAGAAAAAAGGGCATGCACAGGTCCAGAAATACAAATCAGGTGCTGACCTTATCATGCGAAAGGGGCGTAGGGCTTGTCCGGGTGTTTCAAGCTGCCACAAAGCAAGAAGCCTCCCAGTTGTCAGACTGGAAGGCTTCGCGGCGGTAGCTGCCTTTGCCCTTGGTGGGTCGTTCCTGACGGCTGCGGAACAACGGTTGGGCGATGATGGATTTGGCCTTGTTGGGGCCATGCTTGGATGGCTTTTTGCTCATGATGAGTTCTCGCATGGGTGGGTTTTGCGGTGCAAATAATGGGGCAGCGTTGGGGAGCTGTCTATAGGGTAAATGGAGGCGATATTTGTAGGATCAAGAGCGGAAAAGATCGCAGCCTTCGGCAGCGCCTACAGAAGTATGCATTTCCCATGTAGGAGCTGCCGACGGCTGCGATCTTTTATTCAGCAGGCAGCGTCAGCCGCTGGCCGGCCATCAACAGCGACAACCGGCTCAGGCTCATCCATGGTGAGCCGGCGGCCTGGCCTTTGATCTGCGCGTCGATGCGCTGGGCTTCGAGCAGCAGTTGCGCCCAGCGCGACGCCGAATAGCGTTGCAGGGCCTTGCTCATCAGCGGTTTGCGTTTATCCCACACGGGCGGGCGGGCCTGGCTGAAGGCTTTGTCCAGCGGTATGCCCTGGCTGTATTGCAGGGACAAGTTGGCCAGCAAGCGCAATTCCCGGGCCAGGGCCCAGAGGATCACGGGTGGCTCGACGCCTTCACCCCGCAGGCCTTCGAGCATGCGCAGGGCATGGGCGGCTTCACCGTTGAGGATCGCATCGGTCAGCCCGAAGACATCAAAGCGCGCGCTGTCGGCCACCGCGGCCTGTACCGTTTCCACGGTGATCTGCCCACCCTCGGCCATCAGCTTGAGCTTTTCGATCTCCTGGGCGGCGGCCAGCAGGTTGCCTTCGACCCGGGCGGCGATCAGCTCTACCGCGTCCTGGCTGGCCGAGAGACCGGCCTGGGACAGGCGCTGACGGATCCAGCTCGGCAGCTGGCTGACGTCCACCGGCCAGATCTGCACGAACTGCGTCTGCTGACCCTCGACCAGGGCCTTGCCCCATTTGGTCTTCTGCGCGCTGCCGTCGAGTTTCGGCAGGCTGATGAGCAGCACTGTGTCCTCGGCCGGCCGTGAGCAATATTCGATCAGCGCGGCTGCGCCCTTGTCTCCGGGCTTGCCGGACGGCAGGCGCAGCTCCAGCAGGCGTTTTTCGGCGAACAGCGACATGCTTGCCCCAGCCTGCAGCAGCGTTCCCCAGTCGAAACTGGCATCGGCGGCGAACACCTGGCGTTCGTCGAAGCCTTGCTGGCGGGCGGCTGCGCGGATGGCGTCGGCGGCTTCCTGGCACAACAGCGGGTCATCGCCGCTGATGATGTAGACCGGCGCGAGGGCGCCTTGCAGGTGTTTGCCAAGTTGGGCGGGGGCCAGTTTCATAAAGCGCGGTTCATAAGAGAAGGCGAGCGGGGCGCCGGAGCGCCCCGCAAGGCTTATTCAGCCGGGATTTGCATCGGCGACTGCTGCGGGGTTTCCGCTTCAGCCTTGCGTGCCGCTTCCAGTGCTTCGGCTTCGGCCTTGGCGCGGGCATCGGCGGTCTGTTGCAGCTCTTCCAACTGGGCCGGGCTCAGTTGTTGCAGGCGCAGCATCATGCGCTGTACGAGCTCACGCCGCATTTCGCCGCGCACCTCGGTCGATTCCTGGTCGGAACCGGTGATGTTGTTGCCATCGTGCAGGTAGACCTTCTGCACTTGCAGCTTGTCGTCCAGCAGCGACAGATCGTTCCGGCCACGGATCTCGTAGTTCAGCACGTTGGTCAGCTCGTACTCGGCCGAGCGACCGGCACCTGCATAGCTCAGGCTGCGCTGGCTTTGCTGTTCACGGGTCAGTATCAGCTTGTAGGGCGCGCCGTTGTAAACCTTGACCCCGCTGTTTTCCAAGGCTACGCGCAGCATTTTAACGGTTTCGCCATAAGCGTCCCGTGCGCTGAGGTCCAGCTCCGTGATGGCCAGCTCGGTGGTGCCGGTGCCGCGCAGCTGGAAGCCGCAGGCGCTCAACAGGACCGCCAGGCCCATTACCAGCAGATTACGTTTGATCATCTTGTTGCTCCCCTTGAACCCTATGGGCCGACAGTGCGGTCTCGCAGGTTATATTCGGCGCCAGGCTTGAGCCTGGCGCCCGATCCAATTAGCTTGCGACGATGTTGACCAGCTTGCCGGGCACGACGATCACTTTGCGGATCGTCAGGCCATCGACGAAGCGCAGCACGTTTTCGTTGGCCCGTGCGGCGGCTTCGACTTCTTCGCGAGTGGCGGCGGCCGGCATTTCGATCTGGCCGCGCAGCTTGCCATTGACCTGGATGACCAGGGTCAGGCTGTCCTGCACCAGCGCGGTTTCGTCCACCACCGGCCAGCTGGCGTCGATCACCGGGTCGGCGTGACCCAGTTGATTCCACAGCTCGTGGCTGATGTGCGGCGTGATCGGCGCCAGCAGCAAGGTCACGGCTTCCAGGCCTTCGTGAACCAGTGCGCGATCCTGTTCGGTGCCTTGCGCGGCTTTTTCCAGGACATTCATCAGCGTCATCACCTGGGCGATGGCAGTGTTGAATTTGTGGTTCTGGCCGACGTCATGGCTGGCCTGCTTGATGGCCAGGTGAATCGAGCGACGGATGGCTTTCTGCTCATCGTTCAGGCCGGCGACCTCCAGTTTGCCCGGCAGGCCCTGAGTGACGTGAGCTTGAGCCAGGCGCCAGACGCGCTTGAGGAAACGGTGCGAGCCCTCGACGCCCGAGTCGGACCATTCCGCGCTCATGTCAGGTGGCGAGGCGAACATCATGAACAGGCGGCAGGTGTCTGCGCCGAACTGGTCAATCATCGATTGTGGGTCAACGCCATTGTTCTTCGACTTGGCCATCTTCTCGGTGCCGCCGATTTCCACCGGCAGGCCGTCGGCGATCAGCTTGGCGCTGATGACCTTGGCTTTGCTGTCACGCTCGAGTTCGACGTCCGCCGGGTTGAACCAGGTGTAGGCACCGTTGGCTTCGCGACGATAGTAAGTCTCGGCGATCACCATGCCTTGGGTCAGCAGATTCTTGAACGGCTCGTTGGAGCTCACCAGGCCTTCGTCGCGCATCAGCTTGTGAAAGAAGCGCGCGTAGAGCAGGTGGAGAATGGCGTGTTCGATGCCGCCGATGTATTGATCCACCGGCAACCAATGGTCAGCCGCGGATTTTTCCACCAGGCCGCCTTCAAAGTGCGGCGAGGCGTAGCGGGCGTAGTACCACGAGGACTCGACGAAGGTGTCCATGGTGTCGGTTTCACGCTTGGCCGGTGCGCCGCATTTCGGGCAGTTGCACTCGTAGAACTCAGGCATGCGCGCCAGGGGCGAACCGGCGCCGTCGGGTACGACGTCTTCCGGCAGGACCACGGGCAGTTGATCTTCCGGTACCGGTACGTCGCCGCAGGTATCGCAATGCACGATCGGGATCGGGCAGCCCCAGTAGCGCTGGCGGCTGATGCCCCAGTCGCGCAGGCGGAACTGGGTGCGGGAGGCGCCGAGGTTTTTCTTGATCAGCGCCACTTCGATGGCATCGAACGCGCCGGCGAAGTCCAGGCCGTCGAACGCGCCGGAGTTGATCAGCTCGCCGTGTTCGCCGTAGGCGTCCTGCCAAGGGGCCGGGGTTTGATCACCGGCGCTGGTGCGCACTACGGCTTTGACGGGCAGGTTGTACTTGTGGGCGAATTCGAAATCGCGTTCGTCGTGGGCCGGCACTGCCATGACAGCACCATCGCCGTAATGCATCAGTACGTAGTTGGCGACCCACACCGGGAGTTTTTCACCGGTGAGCGGGTGCTCGACGAACAGCGCGGTCGGCAGGCCTTTCTTCTCTTGAGTGGCGACGTCGGCTTCGGCGACGCTGCCGCCCTTGCATTCGGCAATGAACGCCTGCAGCGCGGGGTTATTCCGGGCGGCCAGGGTCGCCAACGGGTGCTCGGCGGCCACGGCGACATAAGTGGCGCCCATCAAGGTATCCGGACGGGTGGTGAAGACCTTCAGGTTGCCGGCTTCGCCAATGGAGGCAACGTCGTACGGGAATTGCACTTCCATGCCCCGGGACTTGCCAATCCAGTTGCGTTGCATGGTCTTGACCTGTTCAGGCCAGCCAGTCAGTTCGTCGAGGCTCTCCAGCAGTTCATCCGCGTAGGCGGTGATCTTGAAGTAGTACATCGGGATTTCGCGTTTTTCGATCAGCGCGCCGGAACGCCAGCCGCGGCCGTCGATCACTTGTTCGTTGGCCAGTACGGTCTGGTCAACCGGGTCCCAGTTCACGGTGCCGTTCTTGCGGTAGATCACGCCTTTTTCGAACAGGCGGGTGAACAGCCATTGTTCCCAGCGGTAGTAGTCGGGCTTGCAGGTGGTGACCTCGCGGGACCAGTCCACCGCCAGGCCCAGGCTGCGCAGCTGGGTCTTCATGTAGGCGATGTTTTCGTAGGTCCACTTGGCGGGGGCCACGTTGTTCTTCATCGCGGCGTTTTCCGCCGGCATGCCGAAGGCGTCCCAACCCATGGGTTGCAGGACGTTCTTGCCTTGCATGCGCTGATAGCGGGAGATCACGTCGCCGATGGTGTAGTTGCGCACGTGCCCCATGTGTAGCTTGCCGCTGGGGTAAGGGAACATCGACAGGCAGTAGTAAGTCTCCTTGCCTGGCTGTTCACTGACTTCAAAGGACTTTTGCTCGTCCCAGAACGACTGGGCGGCGGCTTCGATTTCACGGGGCTGGTAGTGTTCGTGCATGGCTACTTTTGTACTGAATGGGGTGGCCCAATCCTCTTCGTGGCCATGCTGGACGCAGACGACGCCGAATGCGGCGTTTTCGATGCCCAGCCAAGCTGGAAGTGGAGTTACAGGAAGCGCCGTAGCATACATGACCGCACTCTGCCGAGGGAAACCCTGATTGCTGCCGAGCCATTGCCGATTCATTGCCGACCATCGGCCCCGGCCCGCGCTCAGGGCCGTTGGTCGCGGCGTCCTGCCGGTTTGCCCAGCGAAGCTAAGCTTCTCAATGGGGAGTGAGTCTTATCTTCAATGAGGTGAGGGATGGTTGAATCACAACGAAAAGTAACGACGCCTGAGTTGTACGAAAAACTGATCGATCGTCTCGGGGTAGCCCTTGACGCTGCAAGAACCGCCGGTCATTTGCGTGATGAACGCCCGGCAGAGCTGGAGCTGCGCGGCTTGAGCCCCGCAGAGTTCGAACTGGTCAAGGCTTACCTCGAACAGGCCGGACACCAAGCCCCCACCAGTGGGGTCCAGGTACTCAAGCGTCTCGATGTGCCCCGTTCGGCCAAAGTTGTATGGCTCAAGGACCGGACACCTGACAAGGATGCTGTAAAAGTCCGGTCACTGCAGTTCAAGTAACGCCGGATTCACGCGTGTCGCTTTTTTTGATTCAAGGTTTTTTCGAATCTGTTGTCGCTTTGCGTCAACCCACTTAGGCTTCGGGCATCTATGGAGATGCCCGATGCCGTTTCGTTATTTCATCAAAACACTTTTATTGCCGCCCGGCCTTCTTTTGCTGCTGTTGGCGCTCGCCTGGTGGTGGCGCAACTCCCGGCCGCGCCTGGCCCGCCTGTGCTTTTTCGTTGGACTGGGTGGCTTCTGGCTGATGAGCCTGCCCGTGGTAGTGCAATGGAGCGCCAGGGCGCTGGAACGCGAACCGCCGCTGCCGCGCAGCGAATGGGCGACCCTGGCCCAGCGTGCCGACGCCATTGTGGTGCTGGGTTCTGGCCGTGAGCGCGGTGACCTGGCCTGGGGCGCCGACCAACCCACCGGCATCGGCCTGGAGCGCCAGCGTTATGCCGCGCGCCTGGCCAAGGCGTCGGGGTTGCCGGTGCTGACGACCGGCGGCTTGCACTACGGCACCCCACCCAGTGAAGCCAAACTGATGGCTGATTCGATGCTGGACGATTTCGGCGTGAGCGTTCGCTGGCAGGAAGAGCGCAGCCGCACGACCTGGGAAAACGCCCGGATGAGCGCCGAGATCCTTCTGCCGGCCGGCATCAAGCGTGTCGTCGTGGTGACCCAGGCATGGCACATGCCGCGGGCGGTCTGGAGTTTCGAGCGGTCGGGGTTTGAAGTGGTGCCAGCACCGGTGGGCTTCCTGGGACAGGACAATGCCCGACCGCTGGGCGGCTGGATGCCGGAGTTCAAGTCGATCTGGCAGTCGGGGCAGTTGATGAATGAGGCGGTGGGGCTGGTGGGGTATCGGTTGTTCTACCGCTGAAGATGATGAGGTCGCGAGGGCGCCCTCATTGTGGCGAGGGAGCAAGCGCCCTCGCCACAGGGGGCCAAAAGTCCTTAAACGGTTTTGGCCATCCGGCCCGCGATCAACGCCCAGCCCAGCAGCAACACGCACAAAATGATCAGCGGCCACGAGCGCCATTGCAGGTACGGCGTCAGGTCGTGCATCGGCACCACATCGCCGTAGAGGATGCCACGCTCGAATTGCGGGATCTGTGTGGTGATCTGGCCGAAAGGGTTGATCAGCCCGGTCACGCCGTTGTTGGTGGCGCGAATCATCCAGCGACCGGCTTCCAGGGCGCGCATCTGCGCCATTTGCAGGTGTTGTAACGGGCCGATGGAAGTGCCGAACCAAGTGTCGTTGCTGATGGTCAGCAACAGGTCGCTACGGGCCGAGAGGCTGGCGGCGAACTCCGGATAGACCACTTCATAGCAGATGAACGGCGCGATCTGGTAACCCTTGGCTTGCAGCAATGGCTGGTCGGCCGGGCCCCGGGCAAAGTCGGACATAGGCAGGTCGAAGAAGGCGATCAGGCCCCGCAGGATGTCCTGCAGCGGCACGTACTCGCCGAACGGCACGAGTTTCTGCTTCAGATAAGTCCCGTCGCCT
The DNA here is from genome assembly GCF_004786035.1 of Pseudomonas viciae. Taxonomy (NCBI): domain Bacteria; kingdom Pseudomonadati; phylum Pseudomonadota; class Gammaproteobacteria; order Pseudomonadales; family Pseudomonadaceae; genus Pseudomonas; species Pseudomonas viciae. Next base: position 5,865,136 of record NZ_CP035088.1, on the reverse strand, counting down.
TCGCCGGTCACGGTGATGCCGTTGTAGTAACGCTTCTCGTGGCGCACCAGTTGGCGAATCGGCACGCCGGTGATCAGCGCCGAATGCCGCTCGGCGGCGAAGTTGCCCATCATGTCCAGGTAGCCCTGGGCTGATTCCTTGAGCACCGGGACTGCGGTCTCCGGCCAGATCAGCAGGTCGACGCGTTTGGAGGCAAAGCTCATGTCGCGGTACAGCGCCAACTGCGCGTTGAGCTGCTCCGGGTCCCACTTCATGCTTTGTTCGATGTTGCCCTGAATCGCTGCGACGCTCAGCGGGTCGCCCGACGGGCTGGTCCAGGCGTGGCCCTTGAGCGCCATGCCGGCCACCCACGGGCCGATCAACAGCAGCACACCTGCGGCGATAAAACCTTTGCGCCCGGCGCGGATCAGGCGGGACGCGTTGTACAGCAGCGCGGCAGTGAGGGCCAACGTGAAGGAAATCAGCCACATCCCGCCCAGCGGCGCGAGGCCGGCCAGCGGGCCGTCGAGCTGGCTGTAGCCGGAATACAACCACGGGAACCCGGTGAGGAACCAGCCGCGAAAGGCTTCCTGGCCCAGCCACAGCGCGGCGAAGGCCAAGGCGTCGGCCAGTGGGGCTTCGTTGCGCCGCAGCCAGCGCGCCCAGAGCCAGGCGGGCAGGGCGAAGAACCAGGCGATGGCGGCGATGAACAGCAGCATTAACAGGCCGGCGAGCAGTACCGAGGCGCCGCCGAAGTTGTGAATGCTGACGTAGATCCAGCTGGTGCCGGCGCCAAACAGGCCAAAACCGAAACACCAGCCACGGCCCAAGGCCTGGCGCGGCGAAAGCTCACGCAACCCGGCATAGAAGAACCCGACCGCCAACAGTGCCAGCGGCCAGATATCGAACGGCGCCAAGGCCAGGGTGGTGATCGCGCCGGCCGCCACGGCCAGCAGGTTACCGGGCCAGCCGGGGCGGGTTATCCAGCGCATTTTTGTCCTTAGCGGGTCTCGCAGGGGTTATCGGGCAATGGGGGACAGGCGCAGCAGATGAATCCGACGGCTGTCGGCATTCAGGATGCGGAAGCGCCAGGAGCCGATTTCCGTGGTTTCGTTGCGCTTGGGCAGGTGCCCGAAAGCACTCATCACCAGGCCGCCGACGGTGTCGAACTCATCGTCGGAGAATTGGCTGTCGAAGAACTCGTTGAAGTTTTCGATCGGCGTCAGCGCCTTGATCAGGAAATCGCCGCTGGGCAGGGGCTTGATGTAGCTGTCTTCCTCGACGTCGTGCTCGTCTTCGATGTCGCCGACGATCTGCTCGAGCACGTCTTCGATGGTCACCAGGCCGGCCACGCCGCCGTACTCGTCGATGACGATGGCCATGTGGTTGTGGTTGGCGCGGAATTCACGCAGCAGCACGTTCAGGCGCTTGGATTCGGGCACGAAAGTGGCCGGACGCAGCAAGTCCTTGATGTTGAAGCTGTCGCCGTTTTCCTGAAGGATCAGCGGCAGCAGATCCTTGGCCAGCAGCACGCCCATGACGTCGTCATGGCTCTCGCCGACCACCGGGTAGCGCGAGTGAGCGGAATCGACCACGGCGGGCAGGAATTCACGGGGTGTCTGGGTCGCCTTGATGCTGACCATCTGCGAGCGCGGGACCATGATGTCGCGTACTTGCAGGTCAGCGACCTGGATGGCGCCTTCGACGATGGCCAGCGCTTCGCTGTCCAACAGTTTGTTCTGGTGTGCATCGCGCAGCAGCTCCAGCAGCTCCTGGCGGTTTTTCGGCTCATGGGCAAAAGCCTGGGTGAGCTTGCCCAGCCATGACTTCTGCCCGTTGCTCGATCGATCTTCGCTCATAGCGATTACTCTGAATCCTTTATCGTTACAGGTTGATGTATCAGTGTTCGTCGCCGGCGTAGGGGTCGGGATGACCCAGCTCTGCAAGCAACGTTCGTTCCAGTGCTTCCATTTCTTCGGCTTCGTCATCTTCTATGTGGTCGTAACCCAGCAGATGCAAGCAGCCGTGAATGACCAGGTGGGCCCAGTGGGCCTCAGGAAGCTTGTCTTGTTCAGCCGCTTCACGCTCCACCACCGGGACGCAGATCACCAGGTCCCCCAGCAGTGGGATGTCGAGCAGTTCATCAGGCACGTCGGCGGGGAACGACAACACATTGGTGGCGTAATCTTTTTGCCGCCAGGTGTGGTTCAGTTCGCGGCCTTCGGGTTCGTCCACCAGGCGGATGGTCAACTCCGAGTCGGCGCTGCGCTGGCGCAAGGCCAGTTCGCACCATTGACGAAATTGGGCTTCACTGGGGGCGGCGTGTTCGCAGGCCACTTGCAGGTCGAGTTCAAGCATTGTGGCGATTGCCTTTGCCTTCGGGCGCGTCGTCAGCCTCGCGGTTCTCGAAGCGCTCGTAGGCTTCGACAATGCGTTGCACCAGCGGATGGCGTACGACGTCCTTGGGCATGAAATGCGTGAAGCTGATGCCCGGTACATCCTTGAGCACCTGGATCACATGGTTCAGCCCGGACTTGGTGCCCTTGGGCAAGTCGACCTGGGTAATGTCGCCAGTGATGACGGCGGTGGAGCCGAAGCCGATCCGGGTCAGGAACATTTTCATCTGCTCGACCGTGGTGTTCTGGCTTTCGTCGAGGATGATGAAGCTGTTGTTCAGCGTACGTCCGCGCATGTAGGCCAGTGGCGCGACCTCGATGACCTGGCGCTCGATCAGCTTGGCGACGTATTCGAAGCCGAGCATTTCATACAGTGCGTCATACAGTGGGCGCAGGTACGGGTCGATCTTCTGGGCCAGGTCGCCAGGCAGGAAGCCGAGTTTTTCCCCCGCTTCGACCGCCGGACGCACCAGCAGGATGCGCCGCACTTGCTCGCGCTCCAGCGCATCGACCGCGCAGGCCACCGCCAGGTAGGTCTTGCCGGTACCGGCCGGACCGATGCCGAAGTTGATGTCGTTGCCCAGGATTTCCTTCACGTAGCGCTGCTGATTCAAGCCGCGAGGGCGAATCATGCCTTTTTTCGTGCGCAGGGCCACGGCAGGTTCCGACGGGGCGTGGTTGTCGAGTTCTTCGACAGCCGACTCCTGCAGGAACAGATGGACGGTGTCCGGCGACAGCTCGTTCCCCTTGGTTTCCCGGTAGAGGCGGCGCAGCAGGTTTTCCGCGGAGGTGGTGTGCTTGGGTTCGCCGATCAGTTCGAACTGGTTTCCGCGATTGCGGATCTCGATGGCCAGGCGCTGTTCGATCAAGCGCAGGTGCTCGTCGAATTGCCCGCACAGATTGGCGAAGCGGCGAGCCTCAAAGGGCTCGAGAATAAAGCGATGTGGTTCGATGGGTGCGTTCAAGGTCGTTTTTAGCCGCCCAGGGGCAATTAAGATGAAACCAAGGATAGCGCCAGTAGGCTGGGTGCGAAAGCTCTTAATAAACCGAGCAATCTTGTGGGAGCAAGGCTTGCCCGCGATGAATGCAACTCGGTCCCTCAAGAATTGAGGCGCCTGCATCGCGGGCAAGCCTTGCTCCCCCTGGTTCTGCTTTCACAGGGGATCGGGGTGTTACTGGATCAACGAACCGCGCAACGAGTGCGGTTGCGCGGCGTCGATGTGCACGTCGGCGAATTGGCCGATCAGGGCTGGGGTGTCGCAGCGGAAGTTGACGATGCGGTTGTTTTCGGTCCGCCCTTGCAACTCGCCCGGGTCCTTTTTCGAGTAATCGGTCACCAGGATCCGCTGGACGGAGCCGACCATTTGTCGGCTGATCTCGAAACCTTGCTGGTTCAAGCGGTGTTGCAAGGCGTTGAGCCGTTCTTTTTTCACTTCTTCGGGAGTTTCGTCCGCCAGGTCGGCCGCCGGGGTGCCGGGGCGTTGGCTATAGACGAAGGAATAGGAGAAGTCGAAGCCCACGTCTTCGATCAGTTTCATGGTCTGCTGGAAGTCTTTCTCGGTTTCGCCGGGAAAACCGACGATAAAGTCCGAACTGATGCAGATCCCCGGCACTGCCGCCCGTAGCTTGCGCAGCTTGGATTTGTATTCCAGCGCCGTATGGTTGCGCTTCATGGCCGCGAGGATCCGGTCGGAACCCGATTGCACCGGTAGGTGCAGGTGCTTGACCAGTTCGGGGACCTCGGCGTGGGCCTGGATCAGGCTGTCGGAGAACTCCAGCGGGTGCGAGGTGGTGTAGCGGATGCGGTCGATGCCATCCACCGCCGCCACCACGCGGATCAGTTCGGCGAGGTCGGCCAGGCGCCCGTCGTGGGTCAGGCCGCGATAACCGTTGACGTTCTGCCCCAGCAGGGTCACTTCACGCACGCCGTGTTCCGCCAGGTGGATGATCTCGGCAATCACGTCGTCGAACGGTCGGCTGACTTCCTCGCCCCGGGTGTAGGGCACCACGCAGAACGTGCAGTACTTGCTGCAACCTTCCATCACCGACACATAGGCACTTGGGCCGTCGATGCGTGGTTCGGGCAGGTGGTCGAATTTTTCGATCTCCGGGAACGAGACGTCCACCTGCGGCAGCTTGGTGCTACGGGCGGCGTCGATCATCTCCGGCAGGCGGTGTAGGGTCTGTGGGCCGAAAACCACGTCCACGTACGGCGCGCGATCACGGATGGCGGCGCCTTCCTGGCTGGCCACGCAACCGCCCACGGCGATGACCATTTCCGGGTTGGCCAGTTTCAGTTCGCGCCAGCGGCCCAGTTGGGAATACACCCGATCCTGGGCGCGTTCGCGGATCGAACAGGTGTTGAGCAGGATCACGTCCGCGTCTTCGGCGCGGGCGGTGACTTCCAGGGCCTGGTGTTCACCCAGCAGATCGACCATGCGCGAGCTGTCGTACTCGTTCATCTGGCAACCGTGGGTTTCGATGTAAAGCTTCTTGGCCATGGAGGGGGTCATCACGTGATTCAAAGAACCGCGCATTATAGGGAACAAGTCCTTGGGTTCCTACCGCTGTGCGAGCAGTGGCTATGCTATAGTTCGCGCCCTCATTTTTACCCGCCGATGTGTTTCGCCAGCCATGACCAAACGTGAAGCTCCAATCTACAAGGTGATTTTCCTCAACCAGGGCCAGGTGTTCGAAATGTACGCCAAGCAGATCTATCAAAGTGATCTGTGGGGCTTCCTGGAAGTGGAAGAGTTCGTCTTTGGCGAGCGCACGCAAGTGGTCGTCGATCCGAGCGAGGAAAAGCTCAAGGCGCAGTTCGAAGGCGTGGTGCGCAGTTTCGTGCCGATGCACTCGATCGTGCGCATCGACGAAGTCGAACGCCTGGGCACCCCGAAAATCAGCGAGGCCCGGGGCGCGGTCGGCAATGTGATGCCGTTTCCGATGCCGATGCCTGAGAAGTAAGGCTTAACACCGAGTTACCCTCATTCGCGAGCAAGCCCGCTCCCACACTGGATTGTCTGTGAACACATTATTTGTGGGCACCGGAGATCATGTGTGGGAGCGGGCTTGCTCGCGAAGGCCGGTAAGGCCATCGCATTAATCAGGGCAACGGCGAGAAGGGCGTGCGCCCGTCGGCGTTCTGCAATTCCATCAGGTATTTGCGGAAGATCTGTCCCAGCACCTGGGTGGCCACTTCCAGCTCGTCGCGGGGCATTTTCTCGGCGACTTCGTCGGCGGTGTCCAGGGCGTCTTCGGCGCCGTTGACCGCCGCCATCTTCAAGACGATGTAGGCCTGGACATTATTGGCTGGCACACCTTCACCATGAAAGAACATGCCGCCGAGCTTGAATTGCGCCTGGGCATGGCCTTGCAGCGAGGCTTTTTCGAAGTAGTTGAGGGCCAGCTTGAGGTCGCGCGGCGCAGCTTTGCCTTCGTAGTAGAACTCACCCAGCTCGTATTGCGCTTGTGCATCACCTGCGTCCGCCGCTTTTTGACAGGCGTCGAGTGCCGATGCGAGATCTTGTGGCTGGGTATTGAGCGTGCAACGGCCCAGCGCCGGGATCAACAACGAGTTGCCGCCTGCCTGGGCATTCGCGAGCAGGGGCTGAAGGAGCAACAGGCAGCCCAAGGCAAGGGTGCGGCCGGTGCGGTTCATGGGAATCGACTTACCTCTGAGGGGCGCGCGGACCCTCCGGGGGATCCAATAAGCGCGCATTATGAAATAAGCAGGGCCATCCTTACAAAGTCTTTACTCGTTTTTCTGCTGCGAGGGAACGTCAACGGCCGCTTCGAGGGTAAATACGTAGGAAAAGGGCGCAAGGTTGTCGGTGATAACTGACGCCGGTGTCAGCCAGCGTCAGTTATCCACAGGCTTATTTCAGTGCAGCGAAAGCCCGCTCGGCGGCGTCGAGGGTGATTTTCAGCTCGGCCTCGCCATGGGCGATGGAGGTGAATCCGGCTTCGAACGCGCTCGGTGCCAGGTACACGCCGCCGTCCAGCATCAGGTGGAAGAAGCGCTTGAAGCGGTCGGCGTCGCTGGCCATCACGTCTTCGAAGGTGACGATGTCATCGGCACCACTGAAATACAGGCCGAACATGCCGCCGGCCTGGGTGGTCACAAACGGGATGCCGGCCGCGTCGGCGCGAACCTGCAAGCCGTCGAGCAGGCGGGTGGTGTAGTCGGTCAGTTCGGCGTGGAAGCCCGGACGGCTGATCAAACGCAGGGTGGTCAGGCCGGCGGCCATGGCCAATGGGTTGCCCGACAACGTGCCGGCCTGGTAGACCGGGCCCAGCGGTGCGATGCATTCCATGATGGCGCGCTTGCCGCCGAAGCAGCCCACCGGCATGCCGCCGCCGATGATCTTGCCGAAGGTGCTCAGGTCCGGCGTCACGCCGTAATGGGCCTGGGCGCCGCCGAGGGCCACGCGGAAGCCGGTCATCACTTCGTCGAAAATCAACACCACGCCGTGCTGGTCGCACAGGCTGCGCAGGCCTTCGAGGAAACCCGGTGCCGGCGGTACGCAGTTCATGTTGCCGGCCACGGGCTCGACGATGATGCAGGCCACGTCCTGGCCAACTTCACCCAGCATCGTCTCGACGGCTTCGAGGTCGTTGAACGGCAGGGTCAACGTGTGTTTGGCGAACGCCGCCGGTACGCCAGCCGAGCTCGGCACGCCTTGGGTCAATGCGCCGGAACCGGCCTTGACCAGCAGGCTGTCGGAGTGGCCGTGGTAGCAGCCCTCGAACTTGATGATGCTGTCGCGCCCGGTGAAGCCCCGCGCCAGGCGGATTGCGCTCATGGTCGCCTCGGTGCCGGAGCTGACCATGCGCACCATTTCCATCGACGGCACGATCGAGCAGACCAGGTCGGCCATTTCGGTTTCCATCGCGGTCGGAGCGCCGTAGGACAGGCCATGCACCAACTGCTTGCGCACCGCGTCGAGCACGTCCGGATGACTGTGGCCGAGGATCATCGGGCCCCACGAGCCAACGTAATCGACATAACGCTTATCGTCTTCGTCGGTCACGTACGCGCCTTCGGCGTGCTTGAAAAACAGCGGGGTGCCGCCGACGCTCTTGAACGCACGAACGGGCGAGTTCACGCCGCCGGGGATGTGTTTCTGGGCGTTGGCAAACAGGGTTTCGGAACGGGACATGGTTAGGCTCTCGAAAGCGGAAATTATTTGATCTGCAGCAGATCGTTGAAAGCGCGGGCGCGGCGCGTCACTTCCCCGCTGCTGTCGGCACCGAACAGGCCGTGGACCACCGCCAGCAGATCGACGCCGTGGGCCACCAGTGGGGCGGCGTTCTCCAGGGTGATACCGCCAATGGCGCAAATCGGAACATGCAGTTTGCGGCGGGCCTGTTCCAGCAGTTCAAGGTTTGCGCTGGGCGCGCCGGGCTTGGTGTTGGAGTTGAAGAAACGCCCGAACGCGACGTAGCTGGCACCTTCGGCGGCGGCCTGTTCGGCCAGTTCCAGGCTCGAATGACAAGTGGAGCCGATGATCGCCTGGCGCCCCAGCAGTGCCCGCACCGGCGCCAACGGGCCGTCGGTCTGGCCCAGGTGCACGCCGACGCCCAGGCGTGCGGCCAACTCTGCGTCGTCGTTGATGATCAGTTGAGTCTTGTAGCGCTCGCACAGGTTGCGCAGCGCTTCGGCTTCGCGCAGGCGCCGGGCCTCGTCGCTGCTTTTATCGCGGTATTGCAACAGGGTGACGCCGCCGTCCAGTGCCGCTTCGACATAAGCGAGGAATTTTCCGGCCAGCAGCTGGCTGTCGGTGATGGCGTAAAGGCCACGTAATTTCATTCCACAGGCCTCCAGTGCTACGAGCAGAAATCCAGCGGCAGGCGACGCGGTACGAACTGGCCTTTGCCCAGTTGTTCGGCGTCGCGCAGGGTGCGCCAGGTGTAATCGAGTGCGGTCTTGACGGCGCTGGCGAGCTGTTCGCCCTGGGCCAGCCGACCGGCCAGGGCGCTGGCCAGGGTGCAGCCGGAGCCGTGATAGCTGCCGGGCAAGCGCTGGCAGGTATAGGTTTCGCGGCGACCGTCGCGGCTGTACAGGCGATTATGGACTTCATGTTCGTCGCCGTGACCACCGGTGATCAACAGGTGTTTGACGAAGGGCAGCAGTTTTTCGGCGCACTCGTCGGCGCTGCCCTCGGGCAGTTCGGCGAGGATGCGTGCTTCCGGCAGGTTGGGGGTGGCGATGATGGCCAGGGGCAGCAGGCGTTCGCGCATGGCGTAGCCGACTTCATCCTTGCCCAGTCGCCCGCCACCGCCGGCGCGTAGCACCGGGTCGCAGACCATTGGCAGATGCGGGTGTGCCTGGAGCAGTTCGACCACGGTGTCGACCATTTCCAGTGAGCCGAGCATGCCCAGCTTGACCGCCGCCACTGGCGAATCGTTGAGCACGGCGTTGGCTTGTGCCAGCACCCACTCGCGATCGAGCACGCGGAAATCGCTGACGTTGACTGTGTCTTGCACGGTCAACGCGGTAACTGCCGGGGCGGCATGGCAACCCTGGGCGAGCAGGGCTTCGATATCTGCCTGCAAGCCGGCGCCACCACTGGGGTCGTGGCCGGAGAGGCAGAGGACAACGGGGCGAGAGCTGTAGATATTCATGGTGCGCGAGCTTACCACCAAACCCCTTGAAGCGGCGCACACCTGTGGTGGGGGAAATTTACGCGATGGAGGGGTTTATCCGTGACGAAGGGATAAATCCCCTCGCCAGGGTCGGGCCCGGCGCCAGGCTTGTTTCGCAAGTTGACCAAAGCAACAGCTCTATCTCAATGCTTGCCGCTGGAACGCCCGTTCTAGAGCCTTCTGCGGGAAAGATTTCAATGGTGCAAATTGGCCATCAACGGCTATGCTAGAGATGGATCCAACTCATAACAGGTAATGCCGGTTTTACGTCTACTCAGGGAATGGGGGGCTTCCTGACTCAACCGGACAGGCCACGCTGGGGCTTAAATGCGCTATTTGCTGATATTGCTGCTGTGCTTGTCCCCCTTGGCGAGCGCCCTCGAATTCGATGAGTTCACTCAAAGCCTGCCTTTGGGTCATGCCCTGCAAGTATTCGAAGACACAGAAGGCACGGCCACCCTCGATGATGTCCTCGCCCAGGCTGCGGCGGGTGGCTTCAAACCCCATGATAAAGAGACGCTGAACGCTGGCTATTCACGGTCGGCGTTCTGGCTGAAAGTCGATTTGCATTACCGCCCCGGCAATCCGGAGGCCCAACGCACGTGGCTGCTGGAACTGGCGTATCCGCCGCTGGACCACCTCGACTTGTATCTGCCAGACGCCGCAGGGGCCTATCGCCTGGTGCGCCAGACGGGTGATGCATTGCCCTTCGCCAGTCGTGAAATTCACCAGAACAACTACCTGTTCAGCCTGGCTTTCAAACCCGATCAACAGCAGACCGTGTACCTGCGCCTGCAAAGCCAGGGGTCGATCCAGGCACCGCTGACGCTGTGGTCGAGCACTGCTTATCTCGAACAACAGCCGTTGCGTTTGTACGTGCTGGGGATCATCTATGGCGTTTTGCTGGGGATGCTGGTCTACAACCTGTTCATCTACCTGAGCGTGCGGGACACCAGCTACCTTTATTACATCGTCTATATTGCCTCGTTCGGCCTGTATCAGTTGTCGGTCAACGGCGCGGCGGTGGAGTACTTCTGGCCGGACAACCCCTGGTGGGCTAACGCCGCGACGCCGTTCTTCATCGGCTGCGCGGGCCTGTTTGGCAGCCAGTTCGCCCGCAGCTTCCTGCAAACCGCGCAATACAGTCGCTGGCTTGACCGCCTGCTGCTGGCGCTGATTGCCTACAGCGCGGTGGTGGTGGGGCTGTCGCTGATGACCAGCTACGCTCTGGCGCTGCGCCTGGCAACGGCGCTGGCGCTGGTATTCACCGTGGTGATTTTTTCCGCCGGGGTGTTGGTCTGGTGGCGCGGCCTGCGAGTGGCGCGCTATTTCATCATCGCCTGGTCGGCGTTTCTGTTGGGCGGCATCGTCAACACGATGATGGTGCTTGGCTATCTGCCGAACGTGTTCTTGACCATGTATGCCAGCCAGATCGGCTCGGCCATCGAAGTGGCGCTGTTGTCCCTGGCCCTGGCCGACCGCATCAATGCCCTGCGCGAGCAGCAGGCCCAGACCCTGTTCGATGCCGGACAGAAACTCGAAGTGCTCAACCGGCAATTGGCCCACGGCAACAAGCTCAAGGACGAATTCCTCGCCACGTTGACCCACGAGCTGCGGACGCCAATGAATGGTGTGATCGGTTCCCTGGAGTTGATGGAAACCGTCGAAATGGACGAGGAACTGACCCAGTACCAACAAACCGCCGCCGGTTCGGCGCGGGACATGATGCGTATGGTCAACGGCATCCTCACCCTTACCGAGTTGCAGGCCGGCAAGCTCAAGGTCTATCCGGCGCCGTTCAGCCTGCGCAGTGTGATCGATGCCTTGGAGGTACAGTTCGCCGCCAATGCCGAGGCCAAGGGGCTGGATTTCAAGGTCGAAGTGAGCCCGGGCCTGGCGGATCGATTGCTCGGTGACAGCGGCAAACTGGCCCAATGCCTGGAGTGCCTGCTGGACAACGCCATCAAGTTCACCCGGGTTGGCGGCCTGGCGTTGCGGGTCAGCGGCCGGCCGATGGGGCGCGATCACCTGGTGCTGTCGTTCGCCGTGATCGACACTGGTATCGGCTTTACCGACCTTGGAGAGGCGTCCTTGTACCAGCGCTTTTTCCAGCTCGACGGTTCAATGACCCGTGAGTATGGCGGTCTCGGCGTCGGTCTGGCGATCTGCCGGCAATTGGTGGAACTGCTGGGCGGACGCCTGACCCACACCTCCGAGCCAGGTCGCGGCAGTCGTTTTCAGCTGGACGTCGAGTTTGAAATAGCCTTGTCAGCGGCGGTCCCCACGGCGTTTTCGTTCGGTGGGCGCCAAGGCTCGCGCCTGCCCCAGGATTGCACGGTGCTATTGGCGGATGACAACAGTATCGATCGACTGGTGATGCGCGGCATGTTGCTCAAGCTTGGTTACCGGGTGCGCACCGCTGACAGTGGGCGCGCGGCTTTGGACTTGTTGCAGGGCGAGAGCTTTGATGCAGTGTTGCTTGACTGCCAGTCGCCACCGCTGGACGGTGTGTCGGTCTGTTGCCAGATCCGCACGCTGTCCGGCTGCGAGGATTTGCCGGTGCTGGTGGTCAGCCCGAACCTGGATCATGAGCATTGTCCGTCGGGCGCCTTGATTGATTACCTGGGCAAGCCGGTGAAATTCGAGGCATTGCAGGCGACTCTGCAGCGCCGGGTGCTTTGCCCGAAGCAGGGTGAAAGCGCCGGCATTTAGGCGGGTATGACACTTTGTTCGGTTGGGGGGCGGTGCTTAACTGAACTCTGCTGGCCGACCGAGGAGCCCCGTCATGAACCTGCACCAGTTCGCCGAAACCCACGACGTCACCAATCAGCCGCCGTCCCTGGACGGCGCCAACCTGTATCGCATCGACCTGCCGCTGCAGCAGTGGTCGCAGCGTTTCGGTGCTGGCTGGGCGCAGGCGCGGATCGATGAATACGGTGCGCTGGCCGGTGGGCCGCTGATGGAAGCAGGGTTCCTGGCCAATCAGAACAAACCGGTATTTTCCAGTCACGACCGGTATGGCCATCGCATCGACCTGGTGGAGTTCCATCCTGCCTATCACCAGTTGATGCGCACCGCCGTCGAGCATGGCTTGCCCAGCTTGCCGTGGGCTGATCCGCAACCCGGTGCTCATGTCGCCCGTGCCTCGATGACCTATTTGCACAGCCAGGCGGAAGCTGGCACCGGCTGTCCGCTGACCATGACCTTCGCCAGCGTTCCGGCGCTGCGCCTGCAACCGGACCTGGCCGAGCACTGGGTGCCAAAAGTGCTCGCCACCGAGTACGACCCGCGTAACATCGGCATGGCCCACAAGGCCGGGGTTACCCTTGGCATGGCAATGACCGAAAAACAGGGCGGCACCGATGTGCGGGCCAACACCACCAAGGCCTATCCGGTGGGCGCCAGCGGCCCGGGCCAGGCCTATGAATTGGTGGGGCACAAGTGGTTCTGTTCGGCGCCGATGTGCGACGCCTTCCTTACACTGGCCCAGACCGACAAGGGCCTGACCTGTTTCCTGCTGCCGCGCCATCGCCCGGATGACACCCGCAATCAGTTCTACATCCAGCGGTTGAAAAACAAACTGGGCAATTGCTCCAATGCCTCCAGCGAAGTCGAGTTTCGCGGCGCCTTGGCCTGGATGGTCGGTGAAGAAGGGCGCGGTGTGCCGACGATCATCGAGATGGTCGCCATGACCCGCTTCGATTGCATGGTCGGCTCCAGCGCCCTGATGCGCCAGGCCCTGACCCAGGCCAGCCACCACTGCGCGCACCGCAAGGTCGCTGGCAAGTTGCTGAGCGAGCAGCCATTGATGCAAAACGTCCTGGCTGATTTGGCGTTGGAAAGCGAAGCCGCCCTGGCCTTGAGCCTGCGCATGGGCCAGGCGCTGGATCACTTGAATGACGAGCATGAGGCCAAATTCGCCCGGCTGGTGACGGCGGTGGGCAAGTACTGGATCTGCAAGCGTGCCCCCGCGATGATCAACGAAGCCGCCGAATGCATGGGCGGTGCCGGTTACGTCGAAGACAGCATCCTGCCACGCTTGTACCGGGAAGCACCGGTCAATTCAACGTGGGAGGGCTCCGGCAACGTGCAGTGCCTGGATGTGCTGCGGGCCTTGTCCAAGGAGCCCGGTGTGCTGGAAGTGCTATTCACCGAACTGGGGGACGGCCATGGCGACAAGCGTCTGGCCGGGCACATCGATCAGTTGCACGCCGCGTTCAAGGACACCGATGACATCCAGTACCGCGCCCGGCAATTGACTGAAGACATCGCCGTCGGTTTGCAAGCCAAGTTGTTGTTGGAAGCGGGCAACAGCGATGTCAGCGATGCCTTCATCGCCAGCCGCCTTGGCTCGGCTGGCCGGGCGTATGGCGCCTTGCCTCGGGGCTTGCAGGTCGAAGCCATCGTGACGCGCTCCACCCCACACGGCTTTTAGAAACGACACATACCCCTGTGGGAGCGAGCTTGCTCGCGAAGGCGTCGGCACATCCAACATTTGTGGTGACTGATACTCAGCTATCGCGAGCAAGCTCGCTCCCACAGGGAATCGATCGAGTCCACTACGCCACTGTTCCCGTCGGGCGGCGATGCAGGCAAGATGAAGGCCTGCAAGTCAGAACACAGGAAGCTGATCGTGACCGAAGCGTTTATTGTCGTTCAAACCGCCGAGCAAGCCGTGGACCGGCTGGCCGCCCTGCACGAGCGTGCGACCACCGCGCTGAACCAGGCGCTCAAGCGTTACCTCAAGGATCGCGTCGAGCCGGATGCCGAGCAACGTGCGTTGTTTCGCTATCCGGCCTTGCGCCTGACCTATCACTGCCATGGCGAGGTCCCGCAAACCACGCGCGCTTACGCCAAGGTCCAGCTGCCGGGCACCTACAGCGTCACCGTCACCCATCCTGCTGCGTTTCGTAAGTACCTGCTGGAACAGCTGGTCCCGCTGATGCACGACTTTACCGTCACCGTGGAAGTGGGTGTCAGCGAGCAGAACATTCCGTACCCGTACGTGGTGGAGCAGGGCGATGAACTGGCCGGCTCCGGCGTAACCGCCGCGGTGCTGGCGCGGGTGTTCCCCAGCACTGACCTGTCGGCCGCCACCGATGGCATCGCCGACGGCCTCTATGACTGGGAAAACACCGACCCGCTGCCCCTGGCGCTGTTCGACGCCGCGCGGGTGGATTTCTCCCTGCGCCGGCTGGTGCATTACACCGGCAGCGACTGGCGTCATGTGCAGCCGTGGATCCTGCTGACCAACTATCACCGCTACGTCGACCAGTTCATCGTCCATGGTCTGGAGCAGTTGCGCAGCGATCCGCGTTTTGTACGCATGGTGCTGCCGGGCAACGTGATCATCGACAAGGACATGGACCACGGCGAAGCCTCGGCCATAGCTGCTGGCGTGGTCTGGCACCGCTACCAGATGCCGGCCTATCACCTGCAAGCCAATGATGGTCATGGCGTGACCCTGGTGAACATCGGCGTCGGTCCGTCCAACGCCAAGAACATCACCGACCACCTGGCCGTGCTGCGGCCGCATTGCTGGCTGATGATCGGCCACTGCGGCGGGTTGCGGCAGTCCCAGACCATCGGCGACTACGTGTTGGCCCACGCCTACATGCGCCGCGATGGCATCCTCGACCGGGTGGTGCCGCCGAACATTCCGATTCCGGCCCTGGCCGAAGTGCAGATGGCCTTGCAGCAAGCGGCGGCCAATGTCACCGGAGAAAAGGGCGACGAGCTGAAGAAACGCCTGCGTACCGGCACCGTGCTGACCTACGATGATCGCAACTGGGAATTGCGCTGGGCCCAGGAACGTCCGCTGATCAACTTGTCCCGCGCCGTGGCGGTGGACATGGAAAGCGGCACCATCGCCGCCCAGGGGTATCGCCTGCGGGTGCCGTACGGCACGTTGCTGTGCGTCTCGGACAAACCGTTGCACAGCGAGATCAAGTTGCCGGGTTCGGCCAACGCCTTCTATGAGCGGGCGGTCAACCAGCACCTGAAGATCGGTATCGCGGCCTTGGACCTGCTGCGTACCGAGCTCAACTCGCTGCATTCGCGCAAACTGCGCAGCTTCGACGAGCCACCGTTCCGCTGATCGGATGGTGGTCATTTAACGGTCGGGCCACTAGCATGGTCGGTCCTGACCGTTAGATGTTGTGTTCGCCATGTCTCGTCCCCCACGCCCTGTTTCCCGCCGTCCTGGCGCGAAGCCCCCAGCCTCCGCCCCGCGCCGCGTGGCCAAGGCCCCGCCAGCCGAGCCGAAGCTGATCCTGTTCAACAAGCCCTTCGATGTGCTGACGCAATTCAGTGACGGCGAGGGGCGGGCGACGCTCAAGGATTTTATCGATGTGCCGGGCATCTACCCGGCCGGGCGGCTGGATCGCGACAGCGAAGGGTTACTGTTGCTGACCAACGATGGGCAATTGCAGGCACGCATCGCCGACCCCAAGCACAAGCTGGCCAAGACCTATTGGGTACAGGTGGAGGGCGAGCCGAGTGCCGAACAATTGCAGCGTCTGCGTGACGGCGTGGAGTTGAACGACGGCATGACCTTGCCGGCCGAGGCGCGCCAATTGGATGAACCGCAATTATGGCCACGCAACCCGCCGGTACGCTTTCGTAAAAGCGTGCCCACCAGCTGGCTGGAACTGGTGATACGCGAAGGGCGCAACCGCCAGGTGCGACGCATGACCGCTGCGGTGGGCTTGCCGACATTGCGCCTGGTGCGGGTCAGGATCGGCGACTGGACAATCGAAGGGCTCGATCAGGGCCAGTGGAAAGAAGTGCCGGCGCGCTTATAGCGTCCCGGTCTCGATCAGGCCGATCACCACGCTCTTGATAACGAACGCCGCCACGCCGAGCCCCAGCACGAAAAACAGAATGAACGAGCCGAAACGCCCGGCCTTGGACTTCTTCGCCAGGTCCCAGACGATGAAACCCATGAAAATGATCAGGATGCTGACCAGGCCGGTCATCATCCACTCTTCGAAAACAGCAGGATCCATCGGGCACTCCGGCGTGGTCGAGGTTGAAAAGGCGTGGCGAGTATACGGCATGGGGGGAGGGCGAGGGATTGGCCTGCGGCGGTGTGTCGCAGCTATTCATCGGCTGGGCTGACGCCATCGTGAGCAAGCCCGCTCCCACATTTGAACTTTTTTGTAATCACCAATCCGCGTTCACACCCAATCCTTGTGGGAGCGAGCTTGCTCGCGATGGGGGCTTCAGCTACGCAGATGAGTCAACGGCAGTTCGGTGCTGTTGAGCACCTGGTTCAGCACAAAGCTCGAACGCACGCTGGTGACGCCATCGATCCGGGTCAGGTGCCCCAGCAGCAGCTTCTGGTAATGATCCATGTCCGGTACCACCACCTTGAGCTGATAGTCGGCATCCATGCCGGTCACCAGGCTGCATTCGAGCACTTGCGGCAGGTTGCGGATGGCGGCTTCGAAGTTCTCGAAGCGCTCGGGAGTGTGGCGGTCCATGCCGATCAGCACATAGGCGGTCAGGCTCAGGCCCAGCATCTTGCGGTCGAGCAGGGCAACCTGGCGGGAAATGTAGCCGTCGTCCTCCAGTTGCTTGACTCGTCGCGAGCAAGGTGAGGGTGACAGGCCGATGCGTTCGGCCAGTTCCTGGTTGGAGATGCGCGCATCGCGCTGCAATTCCGCCAGAATGCTCAGGTCGTAACGGTCGAGTTTGCTCATCAGTCGGGCCTTTATCTTGATAATTGCGGTGGATTATCTATCTAGGGTTAAAAATTGCGCAAGAGCTGTTTATTTACGCAATCTTCGCAATCATCTGTCGGCGCCCCAGGCTTATTCTTATCACCAAGATCACTGCTCGGACAAACAGTCCAGTGCAGCCCGCCTAATCAGGCCGGCTGCGGTCGCAGCGCCCACCGGCGCTGGCAGACCCCCGAGCTGCACACTGTCCAGAAGACGGCGTGAGGTGAGCCGACGTCAAAAGCGTCGAGCACGGACGAAATTCTCAAGGGGAGGCCGACGGGTCTCCCTTTTTTATTGGGCGCAGGTTCTGTTTTGCCTAGGGCACGTCATACCCGCAGGCGCGCAGGCGCTGGCGGGTCAGGCGTTTGTCCGGGTAGTCGTCGCCCCAGTTCAGGTGCTGGTCATAGCGGGATTTGACGTGGGCGCAGGCGGCTTTGATTTTTGCGTCAGCCTCGGCCAGGGCGGTATCGGACAGGCGATTGATTTTCAGGCTCTGGAAGAAGGGCAGGATAAAGGCCTGATCCAGGTCGTAGCCCTTGGTGCCTTCGGGTAAGCGTTGGCCGGCGCTGACCGAGAACGGTTGTTTCAGACCGCTCTGGTTTTCCCAACACCAGTATTTTACGTCCTCTTCCCAGGATCCCGACGGGCCATGCCAGACGTTGTGGAAGCGAAGGCACTGCATGCTCCGGTGAGTGACCCAGTTGATGTCCTGCGGCCGTGCTTTGCTTGAAGTCACATCCATTAAGGCAAGTTGGTATTGGAGAAATTGTTCCGGGGTATACAAGGTGCCTTCTTCCCGCCCATCGAGCCAACCCTCTACGACGATGGACAATGATGAGGCCAGTATTTCAAGCGCTCCGGCCCGAAAGCTGCCGGTGGTACCTGCCGTTTGCACATCACGTCGCTTGTCATAGTCGAAACCGCTTTCCAAGGTGCCACATGGCGTATGGCGCAGCGGTCCAGGCAGGTCGTAAGAAAAACGCGGACTCAACGTTACCCGCTGCTCCCCTACTTCACACAACATACGGCTTAGACGTCTGTCGTTTTCCTGCACCAGCGGTGCATGCCCGCAGGCCGACAGGCCTGCGAGAAGCGGTACCAGAGCTACTAGCTGTGGCTTCAAAATGGAGTGCTACCGGAGCTGCCATCCGGGCCGATAAAGGTCGGGACGATGTAGGTCCGATTCTTGGTCCCGTCCTTGTTGGTGGTCGTGCCGTTCTTAAAGTCCTGCTGCAGTTGACTGGCCCCAGTAGCGCACATCGATTTCACTTGGCACAGGTAATTTGAGTGGGGACTGGCATTACCCTTTAGATAGGGCACGGTGAAGATGGCACCGAGAAAGCGAGTGAATGTATCGTTCGCGTTCATGGAGTTACGCCCCAACAGATCGGATACCGTGTCGGTCATGGGCAACATGCCAAAGAACACTTGGCTGTCGGGACGGTTCACTTGGAATACCGCATTCCCGTTCCGAATACTGAAACCCGCTTCCTTGGCACTGTCGTAGAAGTTTTGTGCGTAGACGGGTGCCCCGGAAAGCTGAATGCTACCGGCGCTTGTGCCGAAGTTCATGCCCTGAATTGCCCGATAGGTCAGCAGCGCGCCCTGGCTGTGGCCTACCAAGTCCAATTTGTAGCCTTGATCGATCCCCGCTTGATAGAAGTCGCTCAATTGCCGGGCGTTACCGGAGCGCACGATGTCACCCAAGTTCACATCCCATGCCGACTCCAGCAGATCGCCCAGGAAACCGTGCTCCGGATTGTAGGCTTGTATGTAATTGTCGGAGCCGGTTTGCATGCCACCGTTGACCATCGCGGCCCCAAATGCGTTCTGAATGCCGTTGGTCGCTATCGGGCCCGAACCGTCGGGCCGCAGGATGACTTGGGCGTCGATGCTCTTGAGGAGCGGCTTACCCGTTTCTGGGTCCATAAGGATTTTGTTGTTGGTATCCATTTGGTAGACCAATGTAGTGCGGTAGAAACTCATGTCGCCGCTGAGCAACACAGGCAATTGCGTGGCCACACCACCATGGCTGATTACGCCCGGCATCAGACCGCCCGTCCAAAAGCTGGTTGTGTCCATGGCGCGCTCCAGCACGGCCGGAACCCACGCCAATGGTGCCAGATTCGGATTTTCGACCAGTGCTTTCTCAGTAGCCCCGGTCAACTCACCGTATATTTTGAACAGATCGGAACTGTTCTTGCCATAGTCCTGCAGGCCCTTTTTCCACCTGTCCAGGGTCTGCATCGGGCTGCCCACCGAGTTGAGCGACGACTCGCTGATGTACAGGTCGGTGCGCTTTTCCTTGTCCCGGGTAATGTCGTACGCCTTGGATGGATCACGGTTAAGGCCACTGGTTGAATGCTGGCCTGTGATCGCGTCGTTGCGCACGATGATGTTGCCCGCGCCGACGGTGGCGCGCACATCCTGCTCGCGCTCCTTGCGATAGTCGTAGCCGCTCACGCTCCAGCCATTGAAGCCTTCCTTGGGCGCGCCGCTCAGGCTCTTGTCGCCGGTGAAGGCCACGTCCTTGCCGCCGGTGGCCTTGGCGCCGTTACCTGCTTCCGCACCCCAACCAAAGGCACCGCCAACGTTGACGTAGTAGCTGTGCTCCTTGTCTACGCCATTGATGTCACGGAAGCCCAGGGTGTTGGTGTCGAGCTTGAGCTTGCCGTTGTCGGCGGCGATCAGCGCGCCATCGATCTGGGTGTGTTTCTCGGTGCGGATATCCACACCGTTTTTACCGGTGATGCTGGTTTGCTGTTCAACCCAGTTGGTCTTGCCGGTGGTCTTGCCCGCCCCCACTGAACCGCTGACGCCACCGCCACCGGCCAGGCCGATGCTGACGGTGACGCTGGCATCGAACTGCTTGCCGCTGACTTTGCCGGTGTCTGGCACCGACGACACCAGCAGGTCGCCGCCGACGCGGCCAACCACTTCGTCGGCGCGCAGGTTGGCGCCGGCGATGGTGGTGTCGTTGCCGCTGTTGAAGCGCAGTTGGTTGCCTGCGTACAGGTAGGCGGTCTGTTGTTTCTCGGTTTCCCGCTCCAGCTTGCCCTTGCCCATGTCGACGCTGGCGTAGACAGCGATGAAGTCCTTGCCACCCAAGGCGATGCCGACTTCTCCGCCACCGCTGCGCCGGGTGGATTCGCTGTCGGAGTCGTTCTGTGCGGCGCGGATGGTCAGGTCCTTGCCGGCACGCAAATCGATATCGTGGCCGGCAATTACCTGGGTACCGATCATGGTCAGGTTCTCACTGGCCTCGATGTTGGTATCACGCCCGGAGAGCAGTACGCTCGGGTTGTTGGTGCCCTGGGTCATTTCTTCGCTGGCCACGCCGTTGCTGCCACCGATCCCGGCGCGGGCACTGCCGCCGCCGCTCTGGCCGTTGATGCCGCCCTGGCTGCGGGTGGTCTGGCTCTCCTGGTTGATTGCGCCACGGGCCACGTCGAGGTTGACGTTCTTGCCCACCAGGGTGATGTCGCGCCCGGCCTCGAACTGACTGCCGCGCACATTGAGGTTGTTACCGGCCATGGCGTTGATGTCACGCCCGGCGCTCAAAGTGGACGGGACGTTGTCGCGAATTTCCGAACGCGAGCTGGTGCCCTGGCTGGCCGAGCCAAGGTGAGTGGCGCTGGTCGGCCCGGAAGTGAAGGAGTTGATGGCATCCACGGTGCTGAGCACGCTGGAGGCCTTGCTGACGTTGTCTTCACCTTTGCCGGTGCCGTTGATGGCGTCCATGGTGTTGCCATAGTTGTGGCTGATGTTGGCGGTCAGGCCGTTGCGGTCGCGGGTCTTGCTGCGCTCCTGGATGAAGGTTTCATCGGCGGCATCGACATTGATGTCGCGTGTGGCCTGCAGGCTGATGTCGCGCCCGGCGTCCAGGCCCGCACCTTCGAGGGTCAGGTCGCGCCCGGCCTGGACGGTCATGTCCTGGCCGGCCACCAGTTGGCTGCCGGCGGCAGTCTGCTGGGCGGCTCGGGATTTTTCCTTGGTCGCTTCGCGCCCGGCAAACGCAGTGAAGCCGTTGCGATCGCTTTCCAGGGACAGGCCGCTCTGCTTCGTGGATTTCCAGTTGCTCTGGTCCTGGCTGTTGCTGCCGGCCAGTACGTTGACGTCGCGCCCTGCGCCCACTTGCAGGTTACGCCCGGCCTGGGCGGTGCTGCCGATCATGTTCACGTCACGGATGCTCTGTACGGTGACATCGCGGCCAGCGGTGACTTGGCTGCCGACACTTTGGGTCTGCAGGTTTGCCTGCCCGGATTTCTTCGCCGAGGCGATGGAAATGAAGTTGCCGGAGGTGCTGAAGCCAACCTTGCTTTTGTACTTCTCGCTTTGACTGGTGGACTCGTTGGCTGCGTCCATCAGGTTGACGTCGCCGTTCTTGTCGACCATCCCGGCGCGCAATTGCGCATCGCGCTTGGCGTCGACACGGCTGGCGGACAGGTTGACGTTACCGCCAGCGACCACCACGGCATCGTTTCCGGCGCTCAGCTCGCTGCCCACTTGGGTGATGCTGCTGGAACTGCGGCTATTGCCGCTTTTGCTCAGGCCGAAGCTGCCTTTTTTCTTCATGCTGTAGCTGCTGTCGGTCTGCTCTTGCGCCGACATCAGGTTCACGTCGCCGGCACCCCCCACCAGCAAGTCGTTGCCGGCCTTGAGCTGGCTGCCGATCACGCTTACGTCGCGGCCACCCGTGAGGCCGATGCGTCCGTCCTTGTCCTGGGTGACGTTGACGGTCAGGTCGTGTCCGGCCTCGATCTGCGAAGCCACGTTGCTGGTCGCCGAGTCCGCGCTCTGGGTGGTTTTGCTTTTGCCCCAGGAACCTTTTTTCTTCTGGTAGAAGGTCGAGGACTGTTCGTCCTGGGCCGAGACAATGGCTATGTCATTGCCTGCATTGAGGGCCAGGTCATGACCGGCCTTGACCTGGCTCGCCACGACCGCCATGTCACGTCCGGCGTTCACTTCCAGGTTGCCGCCAGTGGTCACGCTGGAGCCGAGGGTCTTAACCGTGTTGTTGGTCACCAGGCCACGGCGGATCGCATTCTGGGTGAAGGTGTGATCCTGCACCGCGAGCATTTCCACGTCGCGGCCGGCATTGAGCGTGGCATTGCCGTCGCTGTTGATCTGGCCTTTGTTGGTCAGGTCGCGTCCGGCGCTGACATTCAATTGCTGGCGGGCACTGATCAGGCTGCCCTGATCCAGGTTGGTCCGCGAGCCGGAACCGTAGAGCACTTCCATGGCGGCGCGCTCGTTGACGACGTCGCCTTTGACGGCGGTGAGGTCGACCTGATTGCCACGTACTTCGCCGCCCAGGGCGTTGCGAATACTGTTCTGGGCCATCAGGCTCACACGCTCGCTGGCTTGCGTCAGACCGCCCTGATAGAGATTGTTCCCCGCCTCTGCCACCAGGTTGCTGCTGGCCCGCAGGGTGCCGACGTTGGTCAGGTCGTTGCCGGCCATCAGGTTAATATCCCGGGCCTGCACCAGGCTGCCGCCGCGCAGGTTGCGCGACTCGGCCTGGGCCAGGTAGAGCACCGGCACCAGGACTTGCTGGCCCTGCACCTGGCGGGTCTCCATCCAGACAATGTCGTGGGTCAACGCCGCCACTTGCTGGGCGCTCAGGGCTACGCCGACGCTCAGTTGCAACGAGTTCTTGGCGGCGATGGCGTTATCCATCAGGTACTGGTATTGCTCGTAGTCGCTGGTCAGGCTGGCGGCGAGGAAGCGCTGCCCGGTCTGAGCCAGCACCGCTTCGCGGATCAGGCGGGTTTCGTACAAGCCATCACCCAGGCGACGCCAGCTGCGGTCGTCGTTGTAGCCCAACAGGCCCAGCATGTAGTCGGAGCTCATGAAGCGCGAGAGGTTGGTCAGGTTGGGGTTGGTCTCGATCAGGTAGCGGCTGTCCGGGTTCTGGCTACGCACGAACAAGCCATAGTCACCTTCCGGCAGTCGATAGGTGGCGAGCGCTGTGGGGTCGACGGCGGCGAAAGGTACGCCGGCAAAGTCCACCGGTACAAAGCTGAGCTGGGTACTGCCGTCGGCAGCGACACGCTCGACGCGCCGTACATCCGCCGCCACCTGGGTGCTGCCGCCACTGCCCAGGGCATTGACGGTGATGGTCTGGCCACCGACCAGGCCAACGGTGTTAGTCAGGCTCTGGCCGGTCAACTGGGCGCTGGCCTGCTGAGTCAAGGTGCCGTTTTCCAGGTTGCCGGTGACGGTGAGGTTCAACTGGCGACCGGACTGCAAGGTCGAGGCGTAACCCGTCTGGGTGCCGTTGTGTACGACGCTGCTCTGGCCGATGAGCGGGTACTGGGTGATCGCCGTCGGAATCGGTTGCTGCTGGTCCGGGGCGCTGCCGGCGTTGGCCGCGTTCCAGGCATTGGCGTTGGACTCTGCCCAACGGAAGTCGCCCTGTTTCACCCCGTGCAGGAAGTAAGTGGTGCTTTCGACACGCTGGTCGAGGGTCGCCCCACGGTTGTAGAAGTTTGTCGCGTTGACGAATGCGTCGCGGTTGGCGGCGAGCAGGCTTTGCTTGTTTTCCACCGTACCGGCATTGATCAGCAGGTCACGTCCGGCAATCAGGCGTGCGCCCGGAGAGTCCTGGATGATTTTTCCCAGGTAGGTGCTGTTGACGATAAAAGTCGCGGTGTGGTGCTTGCCGGAGCAGTCGGTACAGTTGATGTCGATGCGGCGGCTGACAAGGGATTCGCCGATCTCGAAGGTGTCCTTGGTGTTTTCCAGGTTGGCGACATTGAGGTTCATGTCGCCTTCGCTTTCGATGTTCGCCGAGCGGTTGCTCAGGCTGTTTGCCTGGCCACCGTCGAGGGCGGCGAAGCTCAGGTTGCCCTTGCTGTAGATGTCGCCGTAGAGGTTGCTCAGGCTGGCACCGCGCAGGTTCATGTCGGCGCCGCTGTAGATCAGGGTATCGGCTGAGGTGCTGATGCCGTTGCCCGCGAAGATGTCCACCTGGCCAAGGGCACCGAGGGTTCCGCGGTTGCTGACTTGTGCCGCGTGGATCTTGAGATTCTGGCTGGCGATCAGGCGCCCCAGGTTGTCCAGGTTGCCGCGCAGGTTGAGGGTGGTATCACCGGCACTGGCGATACGTCCGCCATTTTGGGTCAGGTTCCCCGCCGAGAGGCTGACGGCCTTGGCCGCCGACAGCAGGCCGTCATTATTCAGGTCGCCGGTGAGCGTCAGGCTCAGGTCGCCGTCGCTGAGTACTTCGCCGCTGTTGTTCAGGGTTGTGGCGCTTAACATCAGGTTGCTGGCACTGGCGATGCGGTCACCGGCCAGCAGGTTGAGGTTGTTGCCCACGGCCACATCCAGAGCGCCATTGAACTGCAGGCGCCCGGTGCCATTGATCGAGCTAATGTCCACATCGCCGTGGCCCAGACCCGTGATGCTGCCCTGGTTGCCGCTCAGGCTGGCGAGGTCGATCTTGAGCAGGCCTGCTCCGGTGTGTTCGACGCTGCCGGCAAGGTTGTTCAGTGCGCCAGCCTTGAGGTTGAGGGCCTGGCTGGTGACGCCGATGGAGCCGCTCTGGTTGTTCAGGTCGCCAGTGAGCAGAATCTGACTCAGGTTGCCGCCAATGGCGCGGATGCGGCCAGTACTGTTATTCAGGTTGTCGCCGGTTAGCAACAGGTTGCCGCCCGATTCGATCAGGCCGGTCTGGTTGTAGGTGCTCACAGCGTTGAGGCTCAGGGTCCTGGCGCTGATTTCACCGCCCGCGCGGTTGTCCAGAACCTGGCCCTGGCTGCTGAGAAGACCTTGGGCATAGAGGCGGCCCGCCTGGTTGGTCAGGTTGTCGACCAGCAGTTTCAGGTCGCCGACCTGGGCGTTGATGAGCCCGGCCTTGCCTGCCAGTGCGCTGTTGTCCACAGAGGCGGCCACCACTTCGGCGCTGTCACCTTGCAAAGCACCGCCCTGGTTGTTCAGTGTGCCTTGATTAAGCTGTAGATCGGCGTGGCCGCCGCGCGCCAGCACCAGGCCTTCGCTGTTATTCACGGTGGTGGCGGTGATTTTCAAACCCTCGGTGCCGGACAGCAGTTGGCCCTTGCGGTTATCCACCACCGTACCCTGCACATCCAGGCGTTTGCCAGCGAGGGTACCGCCCTGATTGTCAAACTGTGTGGCCTGGGTCACGCGAACTGCCGACTCGCCACCGTCGATCAGGCCCAGGGCGTTGTTCAATACACCTGAGACCACCAGTTCAATCGTACCGCCGGAGGCAATCACCGAACCTTGTGCGCTGTTGTCCAGGCTGGAGGCATTGGCCCCGACACTACTGCCCAGCAGCACGCCGCCGTGGTTGTCGATGTCGCTGCCATTGATCTGCAAATGGCCGTCGCTCTGCACACGCCCCTGGTTGTTGAGCAATTGCCCCCGCGTCATGCCCTGGTCCTTGAGCGTCAGCAGCGCACCCCCGGTCCCGGCCAGCAGCAAGCCGTTGGCGCTGTTGTCGATGCGCCCTGCGCCAACGGTCAGTTGATCGCCCACCACGCGGCCGCCGCGGTTATCCAGCAAACCGCTTTGAGTCAACAGCAGTTGCTTGCCGACGATCACGCCTTGCTGGTTGTTCAACGCGGCTGCGCTGACGTCGAGGTCGCCGACTTTGGCTTGAAGATGACCGGCGCTGTTGTTCAGTTGCTGGGCCACGACCATTGTCAGCTTGCCGGTCTCGGCGCTGAGCACGCCTTGGGTGTTCTGGCTGAGACTGTCCAAACCCACGCTGAGCTGGCCGCCGTTGACGTTGCCCTTGAGGTTGTTCAGATCCCGGGCAGAGAGAGTGGCGACACTTGTGCCCTGCAGCAGGCCTTCGGTGTTGTTGACGTCCTGGGCGGTAAGGTCCAGTTGATCGGCGCTGATCTTGCCTTGCTGGTTGTTCAGGGCACCTTGGCTGACCAGGGTCAACTGCTGGCCCACCAGTGTGCCGCCCAGGTTGTCCACAGTCCCGGACTTGACGGTCAGCACGGAGGCCGCCTGGATCCGACCGCCCTGGTTGATCAGGTCTTGAGTCACGGTCAATGCGTTGTTGCCAAGTTCGGCACTGATCAGGCCATTGGCGCTGTTGTCCAGGCGTTCGGCGGTCAGTTTCAGGTGATCGGCGACGACTTTGCCGCCCTGATTCAGCACCCTGGCGGCGCTGACATCCAGCAGGCTCTGGGCTTGCAGCACGCCGCCGGTGTTGTCGAGTTGGCCGCTGACCTTGAGGTTGGACTGGCCGACACTGGAAGCGATCAGGCCACCTTGGTTGTCCAGGCGCTCGGCGGTCAGTTGTAGTTGATCGGCGATCACCGAACCGCGCAGGTTGGTCAGTTGTCGAGTGTTGAGTTCGAGGTTGCCACCGGCCAGTTCGAGATGACCGTCGGTGTTGTCCAGGCTGTCGAGATTGAGGGTGGTGGACTGGCCGTCGCCGAAGCGGATCAGAGCGCCCAGGTTGACGATGGCCGGAGTCAACAGAGACAGCGTGTTCAGACCCAGCACCCGCGCCGAGGTGCCCTGGTTGACCAGGCGAGCACTGGTCAGGCCAACGTTGGCGCCCTGGATGATGCCGTTCTGGTTGTCGATCACCTCGCTGGCGTCTACTGCGAGGTTGCGGCTGGCGACGACGTTACCGGTGTTGGTCAGTTGTTTGGCGGTGATGGTGACGTCGCCGCCCTGGTTGCGGGTGTTGTCCGGGTTCACCCCGGCTTCGACGATTCCGTTGTTGATGACCTTGCCGGCGCTGGTGACGGTGACTTTGTCGCGAGCGGCAATGCTCTTGCCCACCGTTACATTGG
Source organism: Pseudomonas viciae (assembly GCF_004786035.1). Classification (NCBI taxonomy): domain Bacteria; kingdom Pseudomonadati; phylum Pseudomonadota; class Gammaproteobacteria; order Pseudomonadales; family Pseudomonadaceae; genus Pseudomonas; species Pseudomonas viciae. The sequence continues at coordinate 5,838,607 of NZ_CP035088.1, read as the reverse complement.
CGCGGGTGTTTACGCTGACCTGGGTGCCAGCGTAGACCTTGCCTTGTACGTCCAGGCTTTGTCCGTTGACGGTGATGGCCTGGTTGGCGCTGGCGTTGTTCATGCTGACCTTGCCGCTGGCGTCGATCTGGATGTCGCCCACGCTGGCCGCCATGTCGCCCGCCAGGCGCACGCCCACACCTTTTTCGGTACCCACCAGACGAATCGCACCGGCGTACATGCCGCCCAGGGCCGAGCTATCGATGGCCAGCTCGGGTTTTTTGCTACCATCCTCGGCGCGGGCGGTGGCGCTCAGATTGTCGGCGCTGACGTCGTTGCGGCCAGTCACCACATTGAGGTTCTTCGCATAGATATTGGCGTTGAGTTTGGCGCTGCGGGTAATCAGGTCGAACTGGTCGACGTCACTGGCATCCAGGCCTGCACCTTCGATGCTGATGTCGCCACCGTCGACCTGGAAGCTGTCCAGGCGCTGGCCGTCCATGATGGGCTTGCCGGTGGTCAGGGTGGCGCGTGGCGTGTTGATAAAGCCGCAACCGCTGCAGGTGATGCCGTTGGGGTTGGCGACGATGACGCGTGCCGCTTGCCCGGCCACTTCGGTATAGCCGGCCAAGTGGCTGCGATTGCCACTGGTGATTTCGTTGAGGATGACCTGTGCGGCCTGGCCCTTGAGATTGCTGTTGCCGACGATGATGCCACCCAGTTGGGTGCTCTGCGTCTTGCCGGTGGCGTTGTTGAGGATCACGCCGTTCTTGCCGACGTTGTAGTCGGTGAACTTGTTGTGGGAAAGCCCGCTGCCATTGGTGCCGTTGATGTTGATCACCGGCACGCCGTTACCCGCCGCCCCAATGGTCGTCTTACCCCCCGCTGCCGCGTCGACCGCAAGACCTGCCGCCGCCGCGACGATGGGATTGAGGAACACAATCGAGGCCAAAGACAGGGCAATACTCTGAGACAGGGGGCTACGAACGTCCATGTGAAAGTCTTCCATTTACAAGAGCGAGTCGGGTGTCAGAAAAACAGATCGACGCGGAAATACACCGGGCGTTCACGTTTTTCGATAATCCCCGGGCGTTCCAGTGAGCGGGCAAAACTCACGGAAGTTGCGAGGTTCTTGCCCCTGGCGTTGAACTCCAGGGCGTTACCGGTGAGGCGACCGCGCTCGTCGGGGTTCGAGGATCTTCCCTCGATCACCCCGACATCGTAGGCAAACGCCACGCCGTACTCCTGCAACAGCGGTTGCAGGGGCTGCCAGGTCACAGCTCGGCGCCAGCGCAACTGGTTACGCCAGTAACCGCCGCTGTCGCCGGTCAAAGTCTGGTCTTGCAGGCCACGTACCGAACTGACACCACCGAGGCTGATTCGTTGCGGGCTGTAGAGTTCATCTTCGCTGCGCTGACCCGTTGCAAGGCTGTCGAAGCTGAAGTTTTCACCCCATAAGCGGAACGGCTGCAGGTAGCTCAGGGTCAGGCTGTATTTGTTGTAGCGCGATTGGGGGCCATGGTGGGAGCTGTCCCGTTGGGCATCCAGCATGCCAATCCCCTGTTGCCAGCCGGCATCCAGGTTGATGAACGCCGAGCCGACGCGCCGACCATGGTTGAGGTTCAATTGGGTCTCGGTGATGGTCACGCTGGAGGTGTCGATGAAGTTATCGTCCACGTAGTTGCGTGTGCGCAGTTGGCTGAGGCCGAAACTGACGCCGGTCTTGCTCACGTTGTCGCGATGCAGTACGCGCTCGGCGCGCAATGCGTGGTTCTTGCTGGTACCGTCATAACCGAATGTGTAGCCTTGGGCGTTGCCGCTGGCGCGGTAGAAGCTCTGGCTGTAGGCGTAATTGAAGGTCCACCAGCCGTAGGGCACGCTGTAATACAGGCTCTGATTGTCGGAGTGACGCCAGTGATCGCTGACCGCGTCCTGATTGGCGCGCAGGCTCAATTGGTCGGCCAGGCCCAATGGGCTGTCCCAGTCCAGGCCCAGACCCATTTGCTGCTGGCCAGTGCTGCGGTCGCCGTCGTTGTTACGCGTGGCCGATACGCGCCAGGGTTTTTCACGCTCGCCCTTGAGGCCGATACGGCTGCCACCGACCTGCTCGCCTGGTGCCAGTTCGAGCTGGGCCTGACGGGACGGCAAGCGACTGAGCTGATCCACCAATTGTTCCAGTTCCCGCAGGTTCAGTGGCTCGCCGGTCTGACCGGGAAAAGTCATGGCCAATTCGCGAGGGGTGGCCAGGGCGGAGCTGTCGAAGCCTTCAAGTCGCCCTTCGACTACCACTATTTTCAACACGCCGCCCGACAGATCCTGCTGCGGCAGGTAGGCTCGCGTTGTGACGAAACCGCGCTCGAGATAGTGATGGGTCAAGGCCTTGAGCAGGGTATTGATCTGTCCGACCGACAGGCATTGGTTCTGATAGGGCTTGAGCAACTGCTCGCGCATGCCCGCGTCAAGGTGGGCCGCGCCCTCAAGCTCGATGGTCTTGATGTCGAAGCAACGTTTGTCGTCGGGGGTGGCAGGGGCAGGCGCGGGCAAGGTCTTGCCGGGCAGTTGTTGGAGTTCGTCGAGGCGTTTTTGTTGTTCTTGCAGCAGTTGCTGCTGACGATCACGAATCAGATCGCGGTCACCGGGTGTTTGGATGGGCGCGGCATGGACCAGGGATGTAAACACCGCACAACAAGCCAAAACGTGCGTAACGCCAAAACGTGACATGCCTTCATTCCCTTGAATGGCTAACTGCGGCGGATGCCGGCGGTTGTTTCAGGCGAATAAGAAGTCCCTGTCGCCTGGCGAAAACGGTGGGCATCTTAAGTGGTAACGCTTCCTGTCTTGAAGAATTACTTGTAAATCCGACGAACGGTAGTTGTCAGGTCATTTTTTGATGATGGCACTTTGCTTTATCTGACGTGGCCCTGCGCAAGGTGGTGGCCTGGTTGGGGGATCAGCAAATGCCTGCGAAATAAACCCCGTGACTGATAACCTGTTGCAGAACCGGCCTGGGCTTTTCCAGTCTTATCATCAGGCCCTGAACCGTTGTGAGGAATTTCATGAAGTCGCGCATCTGGCGTTTGGCAGGTGTTGGTCTGTTGTGGGCAAGTGTCAGTGCGCAGGGAATGGCCGACGATCAGCAAAACCGTGGCGGACCGGACGGCGGTCGTGGTCAGGACGGGCGCGATGGCAACGGCCAGGGTTATTCGGGCCAGCCGCGGCCACAGAACAACGAAATCATTCGTGGCGACAACAGTCGTCAGTTCGAGGTCAAGCCACTGCCGCAATATCAGGGCGGCCAGTCGTATAACCGTCCGCCTCAAGACCCCAACGGTCCCGGCCGTCCACAGCAGCAACCCGGCAATAACCTGCCGATACAGGGCCGGCCTGACAGCGTGACCCAGACCCAGGAACCGCGACCGGGTTACTACCGCGATATCCCGCGCCGCAGCGATGGCTATCCGAACGGCGGGCCACGCCCAGGTCATGACAATCGCCCCGACCAGCAATGGTCCGGCCGGCCGAGCGGTCATGGCACCGGCTGGGGCCCGGGACCGCAATATCGCCCGGGTTATGTGATCGACCGGTTCCCGGACCGCAACTACCGCGTACCTTATCGTGGCCATGACTATTTCTACTCGGGCGGCTACTGGTATCGCCCTCAAGGCCCGCGCTATGTTGTGGTCGAGCCGCCGCGCGGAATCCGTATCCGTTATCTGCCTGATTATGCCCGGGAAGTCTGGATCGGCAGCTCGCTGTTCTTTCTCGCCGCCGGTGCCTATTACGTCTACGAAGCCAACACCCGGGACTACGTCGTGGTCGAGCCGCCGGTGGCCAACCCGCAGCCCCAGCCCCAAGGCAACAGCTTTGACGTGGTGGCTTACCCGGCCAACGGCCAGTCGCCCGAGCAGGTCAATCAGGACGGGTACGATTGCTATCGCTGGGCGGTGCAGCAGAGTGGTTTCGATCCGCGCAACTACACCTACCCGCCAGCGCCGGAAGTGGTGCAGACCTATCGCCAGGCCCAGGGCAGTTGCTTGAGCAGTCGTGGGTATCAGGTGACTTACTGAGTATTCGGCAGAGGACACAGTTCCTTGTGATGAGGGAGCAAGCTCCCTCGCCACAGGTTCTGCGTTAAGCCTTGAGTATCAAGCGCTAGCGCCTTTCACCACTTCCGACGGATCGGCATGCACCAGCACTTCGGCCTTTGGATAAGCGTTGTGGATAGCGTCGGCGGCCTGGTCGCTGATGCCATGGGCCACTGACAAGGTCAGCTCCCCCGGCAACTCCAGGTGCAGTTGCACGAACCAATGGTTGCCGGAGATCCGCGTGCGCAGGTCATGGGCGCCCAGCACGCCGGGCACCGCACAGGCCAGTTCCAGCATGTGTTGGCTGACGTCGGGTGGCAGTTCCTGATCCATCAGCACCGCGAAGCTTTCCCGGGCGATCTGGACGGCGCTCCACAGAATGTACGCAGCGATGCCCAGGCCGAACCAGGCGTCCAATTGATACCAGCCGAACCCCGCCAGCACCAGGGCGACCAGGATGCTGCCGTTGAGCAACAGGTCGGAGCGATAGTGCAGGGAGTCGGCGCGCACGGCGTTGGAGCCGGTGGCGCGGATGACCCGATGTTGCAACGCCAGAAGCGCCAGGGTCAGCCCCAGGGAAAATACGATCACGCCGACGCTGAGCCAGGGCGCTTCCACCGGAATCGGGTGTTTCAGACGCTCGAACGCCTGCAAGGCAATCAATACTGCACTGCCGCCGATAAATAGCGCCTGGGCCATGCCGGCCAGGGATTCGGCCTTGCCGTGCCCGTAGCGATGATCGTCGTCGGCGGGGCGCAGGGCGTAATGCACCGCCAGCAGATTAAGCAGTGAAGTGACGCCGTCCAGCGCCGAGTCGGTCAGGCCGGCGAGCATGCTCACCGAACCGCTCAGCCACCAGGCCACTGCCTTGGCAACAACCAGGATCAGTGCCACGGCCACCGAAGCACGGGTGGCCAGGCGTAACAGACGAGCGTGTTCGGTGCTGGTGGTCATGGCGCGGTCGTTCCTTGCGTGGCGCCAGTTATGCGGCTGGTTTGAGACCGAGGGCGGCCAGTTGCTGGGCGTTGCCCTTGTGCTGGATCAGCCGTGGATCGTCCAGCGGGAAGCTGCGGCCCAGTTCGCTTTCCAGGATCGCCTGCAGCTTGAGGTTATTGACGCTGCCGTCGGCGTTGATGGCCGGCTTGAGTTTCTCCGGCTCGATCTGGACGCTTTTGCCCGGTTCGAAGTAAATGGCACCGGTGGCGAAGTCCACTGCGAACGCGATCAGGCCGGGGATGATATAGAACAGCAGGCCGACGGCATCGAGTGCGGCAATCGCCGGGTCGATCTTGCCGTCGATCTGGCCACGACGGTCCGGATAGAAGATCGAGCCGCAGGCGCTGACCTGGGTCAGCAGGGTGGCGACCAGGACGCCGCCGATCACGCGAAAGGGAATACGCATAGCAATCTCCTGAGCAGATAAAGGCGTTGCTGGTTGGAGTCCAGACCACGCTAAACAGTTCGCCGTTATACTCGGCCCTCTGTTTTGGAGCCAGCATGATTTCTTTGCCGATTGATGAAGTTTTACCCGCCCTGCGTCAAGCCTTGGCGTCGCGCCATGAAGCGGTGCTCGAAGCGCCGCCCGGTGCCGGTAAAACCACCCGCGTGCCCTTGGCTCTGTTGCACGAGCCCTGGCTGGCCGGGCAGACCATCCTGATGCTCGAGCCACGGCGCCTGGCCGCGCGGGCGGCGGCCGAGCGACTGGCCAGTGAGCTGGGGGAAAAGGTCGGCGAAACCGTTGGCTATCGTATTCGTCTCGACAGCAAGGTCGGGCCCAATACCCGCATTGAAGTGGTCACCGAAGGCATCCTCACTCGCCGTTTGCAGGACGACCCGGCACTGGAGGGTGTGGGGCTGCTGATTTTCGATGAATTCCACGAACGCAGCCTCGATGCCGACCTGGCCCTGGCCCTGAGCCTCAACGGCCGGGAGCTGTTTCGCGAAGACCAACCGCTGAAGATTCTGCTGATGTCCGCCACCCTGGAAGGCGAGCGTCTGGCCGGGCTGCTGGACGATGCGCCGATCCTGCGCAGCGAAGGGCGTATGTTCCCGGTGACGATGCGCTGGGGCCGTCCGTTCCAGCCTGGTGAATTCATTGAGCCGCGACTGGTACAGACCGTGCTGGAGGCGCTGCACGATGAAACAGGCAGTGTCTTGGTGTTCTTGCCCGGGCAGGCGGAGATCCGTCGAGTCCATCAGCAACTGGCCGACGCTTTGGGCGAGGGTGGCAACGTGCTGCTCTGTCCGCTGCATGGTGAGCTGGACCTCGCCGCCCAACGCGCGGCCATCGACCCGGCACCGCCCGGCCAGCGCAAAGTGGTGCTGGCTACCAACATTGCCGAAACCAGTCTGACTATCAACGGCGTGCGGGTGGTGATCGACGCCGGTCTGGCGCGAGTGCCGCGTTTCGATCCGGGCAGCGGCATGACCCGTCTCGACACCCAGCGCATTTCCCGCGCCAGCGCCACACAGCGGGCCGGTCGGGCCGGGCGTTTGGAGCCAGGGGTGTGTTACCGGTTGTGGTCCGCAGACCAGCACGAACAATTGGCCGCTTATGGCAGCGCGGAAATTCTTTCGGCGGACCTCGCCGGGTTGGCCCTGCAACTGGGACGCTGGGGCGTGACGCCGCAGCAATTGGTCTGGCTCGACATTCCACCCGCCGCCGCTTATGCCCAGGCCCAGGATCTGCTGCAACGCCTGGGCGCGCTGGAGGGTGAGCAACTGACCCGTCATGGCCAAGCCATGGCCGAGCTGCCGGCTCACCCGCGCATCGCTCATTTGTTGCTGCGTGGTCAGTCGCTGGGGTTGGCGGACATGGCGTGCAACGTCGCGGCCCTGCTGGGCGAGCGCGACATTCTCAGGGGGGGCGGCGCGGATTTGCACAGTCGCCTGGTGTTGCTGTCCGGCGAAGAACGTGCGGCGCGCGGCGTTCAGGGTGGCGTGCAGCGGGCGCGGCAACTGGCCCGGCAGTATCGCGGTTACCTGCGGGGCAAGGCCGAAGCAGCCGTCGCCGACCCCGAGCATCCGCGCTGGCTCGGCGCGTTGCTGGCGTTGGCCTATCCGGATCGTGTCGCCCAGCAGCGCCGGCCCGGCGGCGCGGAATATCGTCTGGCCAACGGCCGTGCGGCACTGTTTGCCGAGGCCGACAGCCTGATGAAACAAGCATGGCTGGTGATTGCCGACCTGGGCAGCCGTCAGGGCCAACGGGAAGAGCGGATCTACCTGGCAACGGATTTCGACCCGGCGCTGTTCGATTCGGTGCTGGCTGAACAAGTACGTACGGTGGATCAACTGGATTGGGACGAGCGTGAAGGCGTGCTGCGGGCCGAGCGCCAGCGCAAGGTCGGCGAACTGGTGCTCAGCCGCGAGCCATTGACTGGCCTGGATGAGTCAGCTCGCAGTCAGGCGCTGGTGAACCTGGTACGCCGTAAGGGCCTGGAGCTGCTGCCCTGGACTCCGGAACTGCGGCAGTGGCAGGCGCGGGTGGCGCTGCTGCGCCGGCTTGAGTTGGAGGCCAAGGGCGAGAGCGAATGGCCTGACGTCAGCGATACCGCGTTGCTTGGCAGTCTTGAACACTGGCTGATGCCGTACCTGGGGCGGGTCTCGCGCCTCAGTCATTTCGCTAACCTGGACCTGTCCAGCATCGTCCACAATCTGTTGCCCTGGCCCTTGCCGCAACGCCTGGATGAACTGGCGCCCCATCATTTGAGCGTGCCCTCGGGCTCGTCGATCCGCCTGGACTACAGCGAATACCCACCGATTCTCGCCGTGCGCCTGCAGGAACTGTTCGGTCTGGCCGACACCCCGCGCATCGCCGGAGGACGCCAGGTGGTCAAGCTGCACCTGCTGTCACCGGCACGTCGACCGGTGCAGGTGACCCAGGATCTGGCGAACTTCTGGCGTAGCACCTATGCCGAGGTGAAGAAGGATTTGAAGGGGCGTTATCCCAAGCACTACTGGCCGGACGATCCGCTGGTGGCGCAGGCGACGGCGCGGGTCAAGCCGCGTAAGTAATTGGGTCCGACACAAAACCTTTGTGGGAGCGGGCTTGCTCCCACATTTGTTTGGTGGTGATGCTCAGATCAAGGCGTAGCCGGCAACAGGAACCGCGCAATCACCGGTAGATGATCGGAGATGCGCAACGTATCGTCCTGGCGCACCTGGGCTTCGACCCGTTTGATCCGCGGGCTGTAGAACAGGTAATCGACGGTGCGGTCGGGGCCGTTGAGGCCGGGGTCGTTGGGGTAGTGGGTCAGCCAATGTTCGCGGTCGATGCCGCTGGCCTCGTTGTTGGTGGGGATCATCGGGTACTTGTCCCACAGCAGGTGCAACGGGCTGTCGGCGGAGTAGGGCGTGCGCTGTTCGGAAGGCAGGCGCCGGTATTGGCCCAGGGGCAGCAGGTTGAAGTCGCCGCCGATCAGCCACGGCGTGCCTCGGGACTCGAGTTTGTCCAGTGCCTTGGTCACGGCAGTGACCTGGTTCGGCAAGGTGTCATCCGGCTCAGTGGCCCGTTCGAGGTGGGTGTTGAGCACCGCCAGTTGGCCGCCATCGCTCAGTGCCAGATAGCTCACCAACAAGGCATCTTTGGGCTGGAACTGACGGCTGATGAAATTGGCGTCGGCCACCGGCAGTTGCACCCGTTCGGCGTGGTCGATGCGGTAGCGGCTCAGGGTCGCGAGCTGTCGGCCGACGCTGCCGAAGATGTGCGGGGAGGGGATAAAATCGGCTTTCCAGTCGAAGGCGCTGGTGCTGCACGGATAGAGGTCGGCCAGGCGTTCCTGCAACAGCTTGAGTTGGTCCTGGTAGTCACTGGCCTTGGCGCCGTTGTCCAGTTCCTGGAGCAACACGATGTCCGGCTGCTCGTCGCGAATGACCCGTGCCACTTCGTCGAGGCTGAAGGCCATGTCTTCCAGGGTTGGGTTTTCGTCGGTGCCCTGGGCCAGGTCGTGCCAGAACACGTAGCGCTTGCCGGCCAGGAACTGCACGTTCCAGGTCATCACCTTCAGAGCCTGGCCGGGCATCAGCGGCGCCGCGTTGGCGGCACAACTGACCGGCAATGCTTCCTTGGGTTGTGGACGCCAGGTCAGGCCGTAGATCGACAGGGCGGCCAGGCTGAGGATCAACAGCAGGCCCAGCAAGGTGTAACGCAGTAGTCGGGTCATGGCTCGGCTTATGGGCGAAACGCAAAAGTGATCCCGAGCATAACCGAGAGCGGTTCCCGAGCCCAAGCCCATAGCCGTCGCAGCATGCGATCAGCGGTTGTCAGGCGTGGCTTCGATCAGCATGAACATCCGGAACAGCACCACGCTGGTGAACAGTTGCAAGAAGCTGTGAATGCTCTCGATCAGCAAGCTGATCAAGGGGTTCTGAGGCGGTGGATACACCGAGACACTGGCGCCCTTGAGCAGCCACAGCGGAACCATCACACAGAGAATGCACAACAGGATCCGCCAGAAATGGCCGCGGCTCATGCGCAGGCTTTCCTTCATCGCGGCCAATGGTGCCAGGCCCCGCAGCACCAGCAGGTATTCACCGAAGGCCAGGACCACCATCAGCCACAGGCCCGGCAGGAAGTACAACGAAATGCCGATCAGGATCAGCAGCGTGTTGAGCGCGGTCAGCAAGGCAAAGCGTGGCCACAGGGTCAGGGCGGTTGCGAGCAGGTCACGAGGGCGCGGCGATTCGCCGCGACTGCGGGCGTCGAGAAACAGAATCAACGCGGCGGTATACAGCGGGTACACCAGCAGCCCGACGATTACGCTGTAGCCGGGAAAGCCTTCGGCACCGACGACGCTGTCCACCCCCTGCTGCAACACGGCCTCGAGTATCACCAGTGGCAGGCATAGCTGGGCGATCCGGCCCAGATGGCGCTTGAAGAAATACAAAGAGTCGCGCAGCACGTCAAACGGATTCATGGGTCGGTATCGCAGTTCAAAAGCGGTCCGACACTTTAACCGATCAGGCGCCCGTACAAGCAAACGTAAACATCTGGTAAAGAGCATTGAAACCTTCCCGGCGAGCCCCATTACTGGTGGGCGCCGGTCCTCAGGATCGGAATGGTTTTCTACCCGGCAATCTAATGAGGTCGCCATGAACAGCGAAGAACAAACCCTGATCGATGGACTGTTTTCACGGCTGCAACAGGCCGAAAAGGATTCAGCCCCGCGCGACGCCCAGGCCGAGACGCGGATCAAGGAGCACCTGGCCAACCAGCCGGCGGCGGGCTATTTCATGGCCCAGGCGATTCTGGTGCAAGAGGCTGCGATCAAGCGCCTCGACGAGCAGAACAAGCAGCTCGCCCAACAAGTCGAGCAATTGCAGGCTGAGCTGCAACAGGCCCGGAACCAGACTTCGGCGCCAAGTGGCGGCGGTGGTTTCCTTTCGAGTATTTTCGGTGGCGGTCCCCGTGATTCACGGCCGGCACCTGCCCCAAGCGCCCCGGCATCTGGTGGTGGCGGTTGGCGCGAGCCGGCGCGGCCCGCCTTCAATGCCCCGGCCCAGCAGGGTTTTGGTGCACCGCCCAGCAACTACGGCGCCCCACCTGCCAACTACGGCGCGCCTCAACAGCAGGCGCCTGCAGCGAGCAGTTTCCTGGGCGGTGCCCTGAAAACCGCCGCGGGCGTGGCCGGCGGTGTAATGCTGGCCCAAGGCATCAGCAGCCTGTTCCACAGCAATCAACAACCCCAGGAGATCGTTGAAGTCATCAAGGAAGAACCGGCGCAACCGGTCAACGACAACAGCGGTGACAGTGGCTGGGGCGATGACCAGCGCGTCGCCGACAACGATGCCTACGGCAGCGACCAGGGCGGTTTCAGCGACGCGGACTTCAGCGACGATTCGTCCTCCTTTGGCGACGACGACTCCTTCGTCTGACCTGCCATTCGTCCGGGGCGCCCAGGCGCCTCGGGTCGATTATTCGCGGAACATTCCTCTGGGCTGGCATACTGGGCAACTTTTCGGGCCCGACGGCCTGCGCTTGTGCATCCAAGAGGAAACGCGGTGAAAAAAATCGCAGTGTTCGCCGATGTCCAGAACCTCTATTACACCGTGCGCCAGGCCTACGGTTGCCATTTCAACTACGCGGCGTTGTGGGCCGATGTCAGCAAGCAAGGGCAGATTGTCGAGGCCTATGCCTATGCGATCGATCGCGGCGACAGCAAGCAGCAGCAATTCCAGCAGATCCTGCGCAACCTGGGCTTCATCGTGAAGCTCAAACCCTACATTCAGCGCAGCGACGGCTCGGCCAAGGGCGACTGGGACGTGGGCATCACCCTCGACATCATGGACGCCGCCGATCACGTCGACGAAGTGGTGCTGGCCTCCGGTGACGGCGATTTCGACATGCTGCTCGAACGCATCATCAGCAAGCACGGTGTGCAGGCGGTGGCCTATGGCGTGCCGGGGCTGACCGCCAACTCGCTGATCCGCGCCGCCAGTCGCTATGTGCCCATCGAAGGCGCGTTGCTGCTCAAGAATTGATTTTTACGGAGTTCAGACAGGTTTGGAACGCATCGCAGTCATCGACTTTGAAACCACCGGCATCACACCCAGCAGCAGTTGCCGGGCCACCGAAATCGCCGTGGTGATTCTCGAGCAGGGCCGAATCGTCGACCGCTACCAGAGCCTGATGAATGCTGGCGTGCGCGTGCCGGCCTTCATCGAGCAACTGACCGGCATCAGCAACGCCATGCTGCGCAGCGCGCCGCCGGCGGAAAAGGTGATGAACGAGGTCAATGAGTTCGTCGGCATCACGCCACTGCTGGCCCACAACGCCGCGTTCGACCAGAAGTTCTGGGACTTCGAGCTGGGGCGAATCAAGCGTACTCGCTTGCAGAATTTTGCCTGTTCACTGTTGCTGGCCCGGCGCCTGATGCCGACGGCACCGAACCACAAGCTCGGCACGCTCAACACGTTCGCCGGCTTGCCCCACACCGGCCAGGCTCACCGGGCCATGGCCGACGCCGAAATGGCCGCCAACCTCACCGCGCACCTGGCCGCGGAACTGCGGCAAAAGCATGGGCTGCGGGCGTTGTCCCATGATTTGCTGTGCAGCCTGCAGAAAGTGCCAGCGGCGAAGATCAATGAGCATCTCAAGCGGCATCGTGGGTTCTAAACACACCACAAAACCCTTGTGGGAGCGGGCTTGTTCAGTGTTTGATCCTTATTTCCCGTTGCCTTCCAACTGCCCCAACGGCACGCGCTTTTCAATGGCGCTGGACAACACGATCGAGGTCTTGCTGAAGCCGAACTTGGCGATGCGGTTGATCAGCTCTTCCAGTTCCGGCATCGAGCCGACCGCCGCTTGCATGATCACGCAGGGGTCGCCTGTCACCCGATGGCATTCGGTCAGTTGCGGGATTTTGCACAGTTCGTCGTAGGTCTTCTGGTTGCCGTGCTGGTTCATCCGCAGTTCGATGACGCACTGCACCGGCAGGCCGATTTTCGCCATATCGACTTTCGCCTGGTAGCCGGTGATCACGCCGCTGGTTTCCAGCTTGCTGACCCGCTCGGCCACGGCTGGGGCCGACAGGTTCACTTTGCGGGCCAGTTCGGCGTAGGACGCACGACCGTTTTCCAACAGGGCGCTGAGCAGCATGCGGTCGTATTTATCCACGGTTTGGCTTCCAAATGGCGTGACTTTCGAAAGCATGGTTTATAGCGCCGATATCCGTGTTTTGAAAAGTGTATGGTTCGGATAAACAGGTTTTGTAACTTATTTTCCGCTTATCGCCTTTCTAGAATAACGCCTCTCATTGTCCTGACTTCGAGCCGACCATGCCGGGCCTACGCCGTTTCCCTTTGCCATTGATCGCTGCCTTTTTCGCCTTGTACGTCATCTGGGGTTCGACCTACCTGGTGATTCGCATCGGTGTCGAGCATTGGCCGCCCCTGTTGCTGGCGGGGATTCGCTTCGTGCTGGCCGGCTCGCTGATGTACGGTTTCCTGCGCTGGCGCGGGGCACCGGCGCCGACCTGGGCGCAATGGAAGGCCGGGGCCATCATTGGCGTGCTGTTGCTCAGTTTTGGCAACGGCGCGGTGAGTGTGGCCGAGCACACCGGCGTGGCATCCGGGGTAGCGGCGCTGGCCGTGGCGACGGTGCCTTTGTTTACCTTGCTCTGCGGCTATTTCTGGGGCGCGCGTAATACCCGTCTGGAATGGGCGGGGATTGTGTTGGGGTTGATCGGCATCGCCATGCTCAACCTCGGTTCCAACCTGCAATCGAGCCCCCTGGGTGCGACCTTGCTGGTGTTCGCGGCGGCGTCCTGGGCCTTTGGTTCGGTGCTGAGCAAGCACTTGCCGTTGCCGGCGGGGGCGATGGCCAGTGCTGTGGAAATGCTGGTGGGCGGCGTGGTGCTGTTGATCGGCAGCGTGGCCAGTGGTGAACACCTGGAGAGCCTGCCGCCGCTGGAAGGCTGGCTCGCCTTGGCTTACCTGACGTGCTTCGGTTCGATCATTGCCTTCAATGCCTACATGTACCTGCTCAAGCATGTGCGCCCGGCAGCGGCCACCAGTTATGCCTACGTCAACCCGGCGGTGGCGGTGTTGCTGGGGATCGTATTCGCCGGTGAAACCATCGGCGTTGAAGAGGCCGTGGCGATGCTGGTGATCATCAGCGCCGTGGTGTTGATCGGGCTGCCTCAGTGGCGCAAACCCAAGCCTGCGTCGGCCGAATCCTGATTTAGGGTAAACTGCCGCGCATTGCACACACCTTGCGCTGATTTCTCCTACGGTACTTCCATGACTTTCGCCACCCTTGGCCTGATCGAACCCTTGCTGCGCGCCCTCGAGACGCTCGGTTACCAGACCCCGACCCCGGTGCAGGCCCAAGCCATGCCGGCGGTGTTGGCCGGTCGCGACCTGATGGCCGCCGCCCAGACCGGCACCGGCAAGACTGCCGGTTTCGCCGTGCCGCTGTTGCAACTGCTGACCACCGAAGGGCCCAAGGTGACCGCCAACTCGGTGCGGGCACTGATCCTGGTGCCGACCCGTGAACTGGCCGAACAGGTCCATGAAAGCGTGCGTCAGTACGCGCAAAACCTGCCGCTGAGCACCTACGCCGTGTACGGCGGTGTCAGTATCAACCCGCAGATGATGAAGCTGCGCAAGGGCGTCGATCTGCTGGTCGCCACGCCCGGTCGCCTACTCGATCTGTTCCGGCAGAACGCGCTGAAGTTCAACCAGTTGCAGACCCTGGTACTGGACGAAGCCGATCGCATGCTCGATCTGGGTTTCTCCGAGGAACTGGCGAATATTTACAAGGCCCTGCCGAAAAAGCGTCAGACCCTGTTGTTCTCGGCGACCTTTTCCGACGCGATCCGCTTGCTGGCCGGGCAGATGCTCAACGACCCGCTGAGCATTGAAGTGAGCCCGCGCAACGTTGCCGCCAACACCGTCAAGCAATGGGTGGTGACGGTGGACAAGAAGCGCAAGCCGGAGCTGTTCATTCACTTGATGCGCAAGGGCAAGTGGAAACAGGTACTGGTATTCGCCAAGACTCGTAACGGTGTCGACGCGTTGGTGGAAAAACTCCAGGGCATGGGCATTAACGCCGACGGAATCCATGGTGACAAACCCCAGGCCACCCGTCAGCGGGCACTGGACCGTTTCAAGGCCAGCGAAGTGCAGATCCTGGTGGCCACCGACGTCGCTGCCCGTGGCTTGGATATCGAAGATTTGCCGTTGGTGGTGAATTTCGACCTGCCGATCGTTGCCGAGGATTACATCCACCGTATCGGTCGTACCGGCCGGGCGGGCTCCACGGGACAGGCGATTTCCCTGGTCTGCGCTGACGAAGTGAATTTGCTGTCAGCCATCGAAACCCTGACCCGTCAGACATTGCCCCGGCAGATGGAACAGGACTTCGAGCCAGAGCATCGAGTGCCGGAGACCGATGCCAGTGGCCAGGTCATCAAGAAACCGAAAAAGCCGAAGAAACCCAAGACCTCGGGCGGTGGCGGCAAGCGCAACCTGGGCAAGTGGGTGGACAGCGGCGACGCTGGGCCTGTGGAGCCTTCGGTCAAACCTGTGCGCAAGGTACCGGTGTTCAATACTGGGCCGCGCAAGCGTAAGCCTTGATGATCTGCTCTATCTGGTAAACCGCTATCGCGAGCAGGCTCGCTCCCACAGTTGAAGGGTCTCCCCGTCAATGTGGGAGCGGGCTTGCTCGCGATAGCGGTGGCTCAGCGCGCATTGATATTGGACCTGCTGCCGTCTTCGCGAGCAAGCCCGCTCCCACAGGTCTTCAATCCTTGCGCTGCAACCACTCCAGCATCCCCAACCCCGCTGCCCGGCCACTGGCAAAGCAGGCTGTCAGCAGGTAGCCGCCAGTCGGCGCTTCCCAGTCGAGCATTTCCCCGGCACAGAACACCCCGGGTACTTGCTTGAGCATCAACCGTTCGTCCAAGGCTTCGAAGGTCACGCCACCGGCGCTGCTGATGGCTTCGTCCAGGGGGCGGGTTTTCACCAGGGTCAATGGCAAGGCCTTGATCGCCTGGGCCAGCCGCGCCGGGTCGCTAAAACAATCGGCGGGCGTGAGTTCGCGCAACAGCGCGGCCTTGACCCCGTCGATCCCCAACTGGCTGTGCAAGTGCTTGGCCATTGAGCGTGAACCGCGTGGCTTGCTCAGGGCTTGCTGGATTTTATCCACAGGTCGGCCTGGCAGCAGGTCCAGATGGATCGTCGCGCTGCCGTGTTGGTTGATGGCTTCGCGAATTGGCGCCGACAGGGCATAGATCAGGCTGCCTTCGATGCCGGTGGCGGTGATCACGCATTCACCGAGGCGCGGTACATCGTCATTCAGGCCGATGGCGATATTTTTCAGCGGGGCGCCGGCGAATTTGCTGACCATCAGATCGCTCCAGGCCTGCACTTCGAATCCGCAATTGCTCGGCTGCAAGGGCGCAAGGCCTACACCGCGCTGTTCCAGTGGCAGCATCCAGGCACCATCGGAGCCCAGGCGTGACCAACTGCCGCCGCCCAGCGCCAGCAATGTCGCAGTGGGTCGCAGTGTTTTTTCGCCGTCCGCAGCGGTGACTAGCAAGCTGCCGTCGGGGTTCCAGCCCAGCCAGCGATGGCGGGTATGGATCATCACGCCGGCATCGCGCAGGCGTTTGAGCCAGGCACGCAGCAGCGGGGCGGCTTTCATGTCGGTAGGAAATACCCGCCCGGAACTGCCGACAAAGGTGTCGATACCCAGGCCATGAATCCATTCGCACAGTTCATTTGCGCCAAATGCCCGCAGCAGCGGGGCGATGTTCGCCGCGCGTTCGGCATAGCGGGACAGGAAGGCCGGAAAGGCTTCCGAGTGGGTGATGTTCATGCCGCCGACACCGGCCAGCAGAAATTTCCTGCCCACCGAGGGCATGCCGTCATACAGGTCGACCTGGATCCCGGCCCGACTCAACACCTCGGCCGCCATCAGGCCGGCTGGGCCGCCGCCGATGATGGCGACGTTTGGGGTGGAAGGCTTGGGCGCTTGGGTCATGGTGAGCTATGTCTGGCGGATCAGGGCGAGCATTCTATCAGTTCGGGTCACTGGCCGAGGGGCATGGCGTGTGTGTCTACAACTTGAACGTATCGACCACACTCCGGAGTCGTCCGACTTCAAAATCCAGTTCTCCACACGCCGTGAGGGTCGAGCACAAGTTGTCGGTGGCATGGCGATTCAACTGGCTGATCTCATGAACATCCCGAGTGAGCTGGTCGACAGCGCTGGTTTGTTCCTCGGTTGCAGCGGCGACCGTCAGGCACATCTCATCGATCTCGATGATGCGTGACACCACGCTCAGCAGGCTGTCTCCGGCCTGGGTCGCCACACGTACACTTTGGCTGCCGATTTCATGGCTGCGCAGCATGGTCTTGGCAGCCTGGGTAGCCCCCTCCTGCAGCGCCTCGATCACCGCCCTGATTTCTTCGGTCGCTGTCTGGGTGTGGTGGGCAAGGCTTCTGACTTCGTCCGCCACCACGGCAAACCCGCGCCCGGCCGCTCCGGCCCGGGCTGCCTCGATGGCGGCGTTCAAGGCCAGCAGGTTGGTTTTTCCGGAGATCGTCGAGATGACCTCCAGCACCTTGCCGATATTGGCGCTTTTGGTGTTGAGTTCTTCGATCTGTGCGCGGGTTTCTTCGATGTTTTCTTGCAGGCAACTCATCGCATTGACCGTGTTCTCGACGAGCATGCAGCTCGAATCGATCTGCGCCCTGGCGCTCGAGGCGCCTCTGGACGCCGCCGAGGCACTCGAGGCGATTTCTTGCGCCGACGCCCCAAGCTCCTCAATGGCCGCCGCCACGTTGCTGGTAAAGCCGGATTGGTGTTCCGACTTCCCAACCGAGGAGTTGGAGGCCGTCAGGACCTTGCGGGTGGCCTCTTTCAGGGAGTTCGTCGTTGATGAGACTTCGGTGATGGAGGCATGGATCCGGTCGCCGAAGCGATTGAAACTCACGGCCAACTGGCCGAATTCATCATTCGACAGGATCGACAAGCGTCGGGTCAGGTCACCGTCGCCCTGGGCGATATCTTCCATCGCGTGACTGATAAGGCGCAGGGGCTTCATCAACACGCGAATAAGCAGCCCGAGCAGCAACAGGGTGGCCAGGCCGGCAACGATTGTGGTGATGATCGCCGAACTGCGGAACGCAGCAAGACTGGCCATGGCTGCCTGCTTGTCCAGGACGATGCCGATGTACCAGTCTTTCATCGGCAGGCCTTTGATCGCAGAGAACAGTGTGAATTTCACGCCATCGACCGTAGTGGCTTCCACCAATCGATCATTGAGCGCCGGGGTATTGCCCGGAAACAGATCGGACAGTGTCTTGCCGATCAGTGCCTTGTCGGGGTGAACCAGTATTTTGCCTTCCTTACTCACCAGAAAAGCGTATCCACTGCCCTCGAAGGCTTGCGCGTTGAGCGTTTGAGAAATCGTCTCGATGTTCAGACTGGCGCCCAGGACGCCGAGCGTTTGCTGCCCGGCGTGGAGGGCGACCGCCTGGGTGATAATCGGGTAGTCGATCCCGGCCCCTACGTAGGGTTCGGTCATTGCCACGCCATGGTCTACGGCGTCTATGTACCAGCGCCGTTGCCGACTGTCGTAATCGGCTGGCATCTCCCGCGGGGGATGGATCTGGAACCCACCGTCACGGGTGCCCACATAACCGGCGATAAACTGGCTCATGAGCACTTGGCTCTGCAACTTGTCGAGTATGTTTTGCGGCGAGGGATCGTGGCCGATGAGTTCGGCAAATCCCTTTAGCAGAATCAGTCTTCCGTCCAGCCAGCTCTGGATATCATGTGCCATCGATGTCGAGAGGGCGCGGGTGTGTTCCTCGATTTTTTTTACGTTGTCGTCACGCAACCGAACGTCATTCAATACGGTGAATGTGGAAAACACCGTCATGATAAGCAACGAAGCAATCAGTAGTATCTTCTGGTTAAACCTGAGATTTTTCATTGCACTTTCTCTGAATAAGGATCGGTTGCGCAGGGTCACAGGTCGCCGTCAGCGAATTACCAAAGTGCCAATGTGTAACTGACGATCAGGCGGGTTTCATCCAGGTCATTGCTGAAGTTCGAACGAACCGTAGCGTTTCTGAGTTTGACCCCGAGGTTTTTCAGCGAACCGCTTTGGACCACGTAACCGATATCCGTATCGCGCTCCCACTCTTTGCCCGTATTACTGCCCCCGACCAACGCGTTGTCACCCTGGACATAACGACTCATGAACGTCAGCCCGGGAATGCCCAGCGCGGCGAAGTTGTAGTCATAACGCAGCTGCCAGGAGCGTTCCTGAGTGTTGGCAAAGTCATTGATCTGGACGAAGTTGACCAGGTATGGGTCGCTATTGGCAATGTACGGGAAGGGATCGTCACCGCTCATGCGCTGATAGGCGGCGGTGAACACGTTGGCGCCCAGGGTGTAGGCAACCAGTCCGTTCGCGGCGCGGTTATCGAGGGGGCGGAAGTTACCGTCATCGGTACTTTTCGAATAACGCAGATCGAACTTCAGCGACTGTTGCGCGGCAAGAGGGATTTCATAGACGACGCCGCCAAAGAACTGCCGATAGACATTTTCCAGATTGCCGTAGAACAGACTTGTGCTAAGGGCTTTGTTGAAACTGTAAGTACCGCCGGCAAAGCGGAAGTCATCACTGACACCGCCGATGCGGTTACCCGTGAAGTCCTGATAGTTCGAAGAACTGTTGAACTTGATTTGCTCCAGCTTGCCGCCTTGCAGGACCAACTGATCAATGTCTTTGGAGGTCAGTAGCGCGCCTTCGAAGGTGGAGGGCAACAGGCGTGTGTCATTGCTCGATACCACGGGCGTACGGAAGGCGAGTGAGCCTACCTTTAGAGCGGTTTCCGACACCTTCGCCTTGGCCGTCAGCTCAAGTTTGGAATATTCGTCCTGTGAGCCGCGGCCGTTTTTCGAACTAAGGTCAGCCGGCAACAGGCCCGTGCCACCGGAACCATCACCGCCGTCAAGCTTGAGGCCGAGCATGCCAACGGCGTCGATGCCCAGGCCCACGGTGCCGGCGGTATAACCCGACTCGAATCGCAACATGGCGCCCTGGGCCCATTCTTTTGCCGAGTCCCGCTGGGCCGTGGGAGGACCGTTGCGAAAGTCACGATTGAAGTAGAAGTTACGCAGTTCCACACTGGCCTTACTGTCGGCAATAAAGTCTGCAGATGCCGTAAATGGGAAAATCAACGCGCAAGTACCCGCAATAGCCAAAGTCTTATTGATTGACATGCTCTTTATGCTCCAGATAACGGCAGATTTATGTGTTGGGTTTTATCGTTATTTTGATTGCAAAGTTACATCTACAGTTTTCTGCGGGCAGCACGCGGCAACCGGGTTATTACCCCGTTGCGCGTACTGACTGCGAAAAGAAAAGTTTTAAATCAGAGAGCTGTTTTGATGCGGCCAATGACGGAGCCGGCTTCAAAATAATCGCCTGCCTGTTTGGCGATCTGCACCTGGCCTTCACAAGGAGCGAGGACCGAGGTTTCCATTTTCATGGCTTCTACAACCGCGATCACTTGCCCGGTGCTCACCGACTCGCCGTCTTCGACGACCCAGGTATGCAGATTACCCGCCACGGGCGTCAGTACCGCCTGCGGATCAGTGACCTCGGAGGGGGCCGTGCTTTCGCTGGCGGTACCCGCTGCGTTCAGGCTGACGCCTCGCAGCAGCGCAGCCGGAAGGCCCAGTTCGTGGCGCTTGCCGTCGATCTCGACAAACGTGCGCAGGATGCCTGGGTCGGCCGATACCGCGGTACGTGGGGCGAGCGTGATCTGTTCGGCGAAATCGGTTTCGATCCAGCGCGTGTGCACGGCGAATTTATCGGCACCGGTGAAGTCGTCATGGTCCATCACGGCCCGGTGGAACGGCAGCACCGAGGCAATGCCTTCAATGTTGAATTCCGCCAAGGCGCGTCGGGCGCGGACGATAGCCTGTTCGCGGGTGGCGCCGGTGACGATCAGTTTGGCCATCATCGAGTCGAACGTGCTGGGCACTCGCGAGCCGCTTATCACGCCGCTGTCCAGGCGCACACCCGGGCCAGACGGTGGCAGGAAATCGGTGATCTGACCGGGGGTGGGCAGGAAGCCCTTGCCTGGGTCTTCCGCATTGATGCGAAATTCGAAGCTGTGGCCACGCGGGGTCGGCGTCTCACTGAAGGACAACGGCAAACCGTCGGCGATCCGCAGTTGTTCGATCACCAGATCCACCCCAGTGGTCTCTTCGGTCACCGGGTGCTCGACCTGCAAGCGGGTATTGACCTCAAGGAACGACAGGGTGCCATCCTGGCTGAGCAGGAACTCCACCGTGCCAGCACCGACGTAGCCGGCTTTGGCGCAGATATCCTGGGCGGATTGATGAATGCGCTGGCGCTGTTCGTCGCTGATAAAGGGCGCTGGCGCTTCCTCCACCAGCTTCTGATTGCGCCGCTGCAAGGAGCAGTCACGCGTGCCGACGACGACGACCTTGCCGTGTTTGTCGGCGAGGATCTGCGCTTCGATGTGCCGAGGACGGTCGAGGAACTGTTCGACGTAGCATTCGCCACGACCAAAGGCTGCTTGCGCTTCGCGCACGGCGGAGGCGAACAACTCAGCCACTTCGTCCATGCGCCAGGCGACTTTCATGCCGCGTCCACCGCCGCCAAAGGCAGCCTTGATGGCAATTGGCAGGCCGTGCTGTTCGGCAAAGGCCAATACTTCGGCGGCGCTTTCGACCGGGCCAGGCGTACCGGCGACCAGAGGCGCCCCGACCAGTTGGGCAATTTTTCGCGCCTCGACCTTGTCGCCGAGCACGTCGATGGTCTGCGGGTTGGGACCGATCCAGATCAACCCTGCGTCGATCACCGCCCGGGCGAAGTCAGCCCGTTCAGACAGAAAACCATAGCCGGGGTGCACGGCATCGGCGCCGCTGCGTTTGGCCACGGCGATCAGTTTGCCGATATCCAGGTAGGTTTCGGCCGGGCGCTGGCCATTCAGTGAGTAGGCTTCGTCGGCCTGGCGCACGTGCAGGGCGTCGATGTCCGCGTCGGCATAGACCGCGACAGACTGCACGCCGTAGTCGCGGCAGGCGCGGGCGATGCGGACGGCAATTTCACCACGGTTGGCAATCAGTAATTTTTTCATGGGATTTTTTTCACATCGGCAGTTGAAGAAGCTTGCGTAACGGGTTGAATCTCTTTGAAGCCGTCCACAGGGTTGAAGCGAATCTGCGCATTGATAGGGATCTGGCCAGCCAGGTCGAGATGGTAGCTGGCGACTGCGGCGATCACCGGATAGCCACCGGTCAACGGGTGATCGGCGAGAAACAGAACCGGTTGGCCGCTGGCCGGAACCTGAATGGCGCCCACGGAGGTGCCTTCGCTGGGCAACTCATGGTGGTTGCTGCGCGCTAGCGGTATTTCACCGGCCAGACGAATACCGACGCGGTTGGACTGTGAGGTGACGCGCCAGAGCTGGCTGCTCAGACGCTGGATGGCGTCTTCGGTAAACCAGTCGGTACGCGGTCCCATGACCACGTCAAGGGTGACGATGTTGGCAGCAGTAGGCAGCTCAAAGGCTGGGGCTTCGTTCAGCGATACGCTGGTTCCCGTTGTCAGTGTCGTAAAGCCCAATAGGTCGCCGACGGCGAGCGCCGGGGGGCCGACCTGGGCCAGGGTGTCTGTGGACAGGCTGCCCAGCACCGGAGTGACGTCAAAGCCGCCGCGAATCGCCAGGTAGCTGCGCAGCCCCGCGAGGGGGGAACCCAGGCTGACGCGGTCACCCGCGTCCAGCTCGATGGGCTGGTAGTGACTTGCCTGCCATTGCAGGCCACTGGCGTTGGTGATGGTGACCGGGGTTTGCGCCCCCGTGACCGCGATCACGGCACGGCCATGGCAAACGAAGCTCAGGCCGCCGAGGACCGATTCCACACAGGCCATGTCCGAGCGGTTGCCGACCGCGCGGTTGGCGGCCCGCAGCGCGCCCAGGTCCAGCGCGCCGGAACGGGATACGCCTTGGCCGGTCTGGCCGGGACGGCCCATATCCTGCAGTACGCTGTGCAAACCGGGGGTGATGATTTCCAGATAGGCGCCGCTGGGCGCGGCGGCACTTGCCGGTGCCGTGGGGGCGGGCAGGCCACCCGCCGGGAGCGGGCCTGCATCGGTGAAGCGCACTTTATAGCCTGGACGCAGCAAGGCCGATTCAGCGCGGTTCAGGTCCCACATCTGCAAAGGCGTGACGCCGATGATCTGCCATCCACCGGGGCTGGCTTGGGGATAAACACCGCTGAATTCCCCCGCCAGGGCAACCGCACCCGCGGGTATGCGGGTGCGTGGAGTTTGTCGGCGAGGCACCTGGAAACCCGCACCGCCGGTCAGGTAGGCGAAGCCCGGCGCGAATCCGCAGAAGGCCACGCTGTAGTCATGGGCGGTGTGGCGTTGGACCACCTCGGCGCGGCTGATCCCCAGCAGCGTGGCGACCTCGTCGAGGTCTTCGCCATTGTAATGGACGGGAATTTCCACCCGGCGATGCTCGATCGCGCGGCGCTGGCTCAGGTCCTGGCCAGCGATACGATTGACGAGCGCCTGCTGCGCAATGGCGCTGGGGCGAAATTGGATCAGCAGCGTTCGTGCGGCAGGAATGATTTCCTCCACGCCAGCAATCGGCTCGGCCATCAGGGCGTCGAACAACGCCAGGGTCTCGTCCAGGTCTTTCAATTCGACGAGCAGGGCGTCCAGGTTGACGGGTAGAAAACGCACAGGAAACTCCTAGACGTGATAGGTGCTGTCAGGCACATCGGTGATAAACATATGACCGGGCGCATGGGTAATGGCGAAGGGCACGCCCGAGGCCACGACCGCTGCCTGGGGCGTTACACCGCAGGCCCAGAACACCGGGATCTCACCGGGTTCGATGCGCACGGCGTCGCCGAAGTCGGGTCGACTCAAGTCCTGGATCCCGAGCAGCGCGGGTTCGCCGATGTGCACCGGGGCGCCATGGACTGAGGGATAGCGTCCGGAGATAGTGCTCGCCTCTGCCACGCGATCGGCGGGGATCGGTCGCATCGATACCACCATTTCACCCTGTAGACGTCCCGCCGGACGGCAGGCACGGTTGGTCCGGTACATCGGTACGTTGCAGCCATCCGTGATATGCCGCACTTCGATGCCGGCCTCTTGCAGGGCCGTTTCAAAGGTAAAGCTGCAGCCAATCAGAAAGGCCACCATGTCGTCGTGTTCGGCCCAGGCCTGAGTGGCGTCGCTGACTTCCTCCACCAGTTTCCCGTCACGCCAGATGCGGTACAGGGGTATATCGGTGCGCAGGTCGGCCCATTCAGCCAGCAGCGTACTTGGGCTGCCGGCGTCGCTGACGTCAAGGATCGGGCAGGCTTTTGGATTGCGCTGGGCATACAGTAGAAAATCGTATGCCCAGGCGCGCGGCAAGGCGATCAGGTTGGCCTGGGTCATGCCCGGCGCGACACCCGCGGTGGGGGTGACCAGGCCGCCACGGTAGGCGGCGCGTGCTTCGCGGGCAGCGGCGATGGCCGCCTGGCGGGCGAGATCAAGGGCGTTCATGGGCGTCCTCCGGCAAAGGGCTGCAAGGACATGTTGGCCTGTTCCAGCACGCGGCGCAGCTCGCGGGCCATTTCCACCGCTGCGGGGCTGTCGCCATGGACACAGATCGAGTCGGCCTGGATTTTGGTCAGGCTGCCATCGATCGCTTCGAGGCAGCCGTCTTCAACGAGGCGCAGCATGCGTTGGGCGACGAGCTTGGGATCGTGCAGCACCGCACCTGGTTCGCGGCGAGAGACGAGGGTGCCCTGTGGCGTATAGGCCCGGTCAGCGAACGCTTCGGCGATACACTGCAAACCCTCGTTACGGGCCAGTTCAATCAGGCTTGAGCCGGCCAGGGCAACCAATATGAGGTTGGAGTCGATCGCGCGGATGGCTTCGATCACGGCCAGCGCCTGACGGCGATCGTGAGCAATGGTGTTGTACAAGGCGCCATGGGGCTTCACATAGCGCACGCAGGTGCCGGCGGCCTTGGCCAGGCCTTGTAGCGCGCCGATCTGGTAGATCACGTCGGCAGTCAGCTCATCGCTGGCCACGTCCATGTTTCGGCGGCCAAAGCCCACTTTGTCCGGGTAAGCGACATGGGCGCCAATGGTGACATTTTTTGCCGCCGCCGCTTTCAGTGTCCGCAGGATGCCGGCGGGGTCACCGGCGTGAAAACCACAGGCGACATTGGCGCTGGTCACGACATCGAGCATCGCGGCATCGTCGCCCATGTGCCAGGCGCCAAAGCTTTCGCCCAGGTCGCTGTTGATATCTATGGTTGGCATTCACGTGACTCCTTGTTCGTTATCGGGCTCAGGCGACGTTGAGGAAGGCGAAGATCGGCCCAACGGATTTGATTGCCATGTACCAGGTCAGCAGGCAGGTCAGGACGCCCAGTACCAGCAGCCAACGTGGGTAATGGTAACCGCCCATGAGGTCGGACCGGCGCCAGCCGACGTAGATAAAGATGCTCAGGCCGATTGGCAGTATCAGGCCGTTGAAACCGCCCGCGAAGAGCAGCAGTGCGGCAGGAGCAGTCCCCATCAGGACAAAGATCAGCAGCGATAGGGCGATGAATACGGTGGTGGCGCGGTTGCGACCCTGCTCAGTGATGTCCGGCTTGAAGACGGTGATAAAGGAAATGGAGGTGTAAGCGGCGCCGATCACGCTGGTGATACTGGCGGCCCAGAGGATGAGACCGAAGACGCGCAGGCCGAACTGCCCGGCTGCTGCCTGGAAGGCTTGTGCGGCCGGGTTGGCGCCCTGGCCCGAGGTGTCGATGACTACGCCGCTGGCAACAACGCCGAGGATGGCGAGAAACAGGATGTAGCGCATGAGGCCGGTGACCAGGATGCCGCCCAGGGCTGCTTTGGTCACTGCCTGGAGATTTTCTACCCCGGTAGTACCGCGGTCCAACAGTTTGTGAGCCCCCGCATAGGTGATGTAACCACCGACCGTGCCGCCGACAATGGTCGTAATGGTGGCGAAATTGATCTGCTCTGGAAGTATGGTCTGGTAGAGGGCTTCACCCAGTGGCGGGTTAGAGGCAAAGGCCACGAACAGCGTCAGGCCAATCATCACCAGACCCAGCACGACAATCAGCCGGTCCACGGCCAATCCGGCGCGGTGGGAGAGGAAGATGCCGATGGCCAGCAGGGCGCTGAGACCGCCGCCCCATTTTGCATCAAGCCCCATCAGCGCATTCAGGCCCAGCCCGGCACCGGCGATGTTGCCAACGTTGAACACCAGCCCGCCGAAAATCACCAGCACCGCCAGCAGGTAACCACTGCCTGGAATCGCGTTGTTGGCCACGTCTGCGGCGCGCATTCGGGTCAGGGTGACGATACGCCAGACGTTAAGTTGAACCACGAAGTCGATCAGAATCGACGCCAGGATACCGAACGCAAATGCCGCACCCATCTTGGCCGTGAACGTGGCGGTCTGGGTGATGAAGCCAGGGCCGATGGCGGACGTTGCCATCATGAAAATTGCTGCGATCAGGGAAGCGCGTCGCGTCTTTGTAAAATCTTGAGCGGTCTGTGTCACGGCTGTCTGTGTCACGGCATCAATTCCTACGGTGGGAGATATTTTTTTATTGAGCAACGAGCGTGCCAGGACTCAAACATCGGCCTAAAAGTGTTGATCTATAGCGCTTGGATTGTTCAACAATCAATTTGATGTGAGGCTACAATTTGCACCAAATTGTAACCTTGTCACTCGTGGG
The DNA here is from genome assembly GCF_004786035.1 of Pseudomonas viciae. NCBI lineage: Bacteria > Pseudomonadati > Pseudomonadota > Gammaproteobacteria > Pseudomonadales > Pseudomonadaceae > Pseudomonas > Pseudomonas viciae. The sequence continues at coordinate 5,812,274 of NZ_CP035088.1, read as the reverse complement.
TGTTACTTAATGATGCAGGCGACACCCGTGCTCCTTGCCATGGGCGGGGCTCTCAGGGAACATCAAAGTGACTTTCTCTTATTCTGGATTGCACATGAACGACGTTTCACCTTCCCTCCCTCGCTCGCTGGGAGAATCCATTACCCAGGAGATCCGCAGAATGCTGGTCGAAGGTGAGTTGGTTCCGGGCCAGCGGCTGTCCGAAGCGGCCCTGGCCGAAAACCTGCAGATTTCACGCAACACCTTGCGGGAAGCGTTCAGGGTCCTCACGCGGGAGGGGTTGCTCAAGCATGAACCCAATCGAGGGGTGACCGTGGCAGAGCCGGATATGGCGTCGATCATTGACATCTATCGTGTGCGCCGTTTTATCGAATGCAAGGCCATTGCCCAGGGCTATCCACTGCACCCGGGAGCACTGCATATGCGCGAAGCGGTGGAAGCGGGCATGCGAGCGCGTGAGGCCAAGGATTGGATCGCAGTCGGTACCGCTAACATGATGTTCCACAAGGCTATCGTCGAGCTCGCCGACAGCCCGCGCCTAGTGGTGTTCTACGGGCAGATATCTGCCGAGCTGCGGTTGGCCTTCGGCCTGCTCAATGATCCCGAGTTCCTGCATATGCCCTATGTCGACATGAACGTTTCAATCCTGCGCTGTATCGAAGAAGGGCGACCCGAGGCAGCCACCCAGATGCTCGAAGCCTATCTGGTGCAATCGGAGCGCACCGTTCTGGCCGCCTACGAACGCTGCATGAACCGATAGCGCAGAAGCAAAGCCACATCTATCGATTTTTCCGCTCGGGCACACACCCACCTTATAGTTTCGGGTATCGATTGGTGATTTCCCGGGGCGGCCGTGTGGCACTGGGCACGCCAAGTCGCCGTTGGTCTTCGCGAGCCAACTCAGCGCCCTTGTAACGTTCGATATGAGCGCGGTCGTGGGCCAGGTTTTCAGCGGTGATTGAGTGACGGATCTTGCCTGCGATGTAGACTCAGGGGCATGGAGGAGAGTGAAGATGGAGCCGATACTGGAACTGGAAAGCGCACGGCTGATATTACGGCAGTGGCGCGATGCTGACTTGCCGGAGTTTGCGGCCATGTCGACCGATCCGCAGGTGATGCGTTATTTCCCGGCGCCCCTGAGCCGGCTGGAAAGCGCCGCCTTGATCGGCCGTGTGCGTGGGCATTTTGCCGAACATGGTTTTGGCTTGTGGGCATTGGAACGCAAGGACACTGGGGCCTTCATTGGTTTTACCGGGCTGGGCGTGGTCGGGTTCGACGCACCTTTCACGCCGGCCATCGAGATCGGCTGGCGCCTGGCCCGGGAGCACTGGGGCCTGGGGTATGCCAGCGAAGCGGCGTGGACGGCACTGCGGTGTGCCTTCGACCAGTTATTACTGGACGAAGTGGTGGCGTTTACCGCTGTGGATAACCTGCCGTCGCAAAAGGTCATGCAGGCCATCGGCATGCACCACGATCCGGCTGACGACTTCGAACACCCAAAGCTCGCGGTCGATCATCCATTGCGTCACCATGTGCTCTATCGCATCAACCGTGAACAGTGGCTACAGACCCTGCACGGTTAGCCGACACGGACGTTTACAATGCCTGCCACAATGGCCCGGGCCAACAATCGATCCACCGCCGCAGCACAGACTGCGCGGTGTTGCGCTGTGTGAGGAAAGTCTGAATGAGCCACGTGTTGGAAGATCTGGTCGACCTGCTGACCCTGGAACCGATCGAAGAGAACCTGTTTCGCGGTCGTAGCCAGGACTTGGGGTTCCGCCAGTTGTTCGGCGGCCAGGTGCTCGGCCAGTCACTGTCGGCGGCCAGCCAGACCGTGGAGCCGGCCCGTCATGTGCACTCGATGCACGGTTATTTCCTGCGTCCGGGCGACGCGGCGTTGCCGGTGGTCTACCAGGTGGACCGGGTGCGTGACGGCGGCAGCTTTAGCACCCGACGAGTGACGGCGATCCAGAAGGGCAACCCGATTTTTACCTGCAGCGCGTCGTTCCAGTACGACGAAGAAGGCTTTGAGCACCAGAGCAGCATGCCGCAGGTCGTCGGGCCGGAGAACCTGCCCTCCGAGCTGGAGCTGACCCAGCAGCGCGCGCACCTGCTGCCCGAGCACATGCGTGAAAAACTGCTGTGCCCCAAGCCGATCGAGGTGCGCCCGGTCACCGAAAAAGACCCTTACAACCCGCAGCCGGCCGATCCGATCAAATACGTGTGGTTCCGCGCCGATGGCGCCCTGGCGGATTCGCCGGCCTTGCACAAATACCTGCTGGCCTACGCGTCGGATTTCGGCCTGTTGACCACCTCGATGTTGCCCCACGGTAAATCGGTGTGGCAGAAGGATATGCAGGTTGCCAGCCTCGACCACGCCTTGTGGTTCCACGCCGACCTGCGCGCCGATGACTGGCTGCTCTACGCCATGGACAGCCCGTGGGCCGGCAATTCCCGGGGGTTCTCCCGGGGCAGCGTGTTCAACCGCGCCGGGCAACTGGTGGCATCGGTGACCCAGGAAGGCCTGATCCGCCATCGCAAGGACTGGGCATGAGCCTGGCCGACGTCCGGCACTGGGTATTCGACATGGACGGCACGCTGACCATCGCCGTGCATGATTTCGCGGCGATCCGCGTGGCCCTGGCGATCCCGGCCGAAGATGACATCCTCACCCATCTGGCGGCGTTGCCGGCTGATGACGCTGCGGCCAAGCATGCCTGGCTGCTGGAACACGAGCGGGACCTGGCGCTGGGCTCCAGGCCTGCACCGGGGGCGGTCGAGTTGGTGCGCGAACTGGCGTCGCGTGGTGTTCGCCTGGGTATCCTGACCCGCAACGCCCGCGAGCTGGCCCACGTGACTCTCGAAGCCATCGGCCTGGCGGACTGTTTCGCCGTGGAAGATGTGCTGGGCCGCGACGAAGCACCGCCCAAGCCTCATCCCGGTGGTTTGTTGAAGCTGGCCGAGGCCTGGGGCGTGGCGCCTGAAGCGATGGTGATGGTCGGTGATTATCGTTTTGACCTGGACTGCGGTCGGGCGGCGGGCGCGCGGACGGTGTTGGTGAATCTGCCGGACAATCCGTGGCCGGAGCTGACGGATTGGCATGCGCGCGATTGTTCGGAGTTGCGGCGGATGCTGTTGGCTTGAGAGTTGTGTTGACTGGCTAATCGCTTTCGCGGGCTTGCTCGCGAAAGGGCCTTCCCAGTCGACACAAGGCTTACTGACTAAACAACACCTTCAACCCCTCAGGCGAAGTCAACATTCCATCCCCGTTATGCCCCACCCCCGGCACTTCGATCAACCGCTGGTTCAACCCCTCAGGGTGACGGCGGGTCAGGTAGTCGAAGAAGAACTGCCCACGCAGTAACCGATACGGCCCTTGGGTCTGCGCCTCACAACCTTTATCCAGCGCCGGATGCTCCGGGTCGATGTCCTGTTGCCCGAGCAAATAGACAATGTCGCGCTTGATGTAGGCGTCTTCCAGTTGCGCGGGTGTTTGCCCTGCCGCATAGGCCGGCAGGTTCTGCAGGCCGTACTTCCAATTATTGAAGCCGGGGCAACTGGCAGGGGCGAAGGCCATGGGCCGTTGTGCATCGAAGTAGGCATAGGACGACGGGTTGGCGATGACAAAGCGCGGGTTGATCCGGTATTGGCCGTGGGCGAGCAGGGCATAGCGCTGCACAACCTGGGCACCGCCGGAATGGCCGGCGATGACGATCGCCTGTACTTCGGGAAACTGCTGTTGGTCACTGACCCGCGCAACGATGTCGTCGAGTACCTGAAAGGAACTGACCGGGTTCGGCCCTGTGGATAAGCCGCCGGCCATCCACTCGTTGCCTCGCCAGCGCAGCAGGTCGTTGGGCAATTGATGGCGCGCCACGTCCTGTTCGTTGAGAAACTGCGGGGCGATGATCAGGGTCGTGGCCAGTTGTCCGGCCTGCTCGGCCGCTTTTTCGGCGCTGTGCAGGTAGGTGTCGGCATTGCGCCGTCGACCATGGAGGATAATCAGCACGCGCTGGATCGACGCCGGGGGCGGGCTCACGCCGACGGCCATGGCGCCGCCCTTGAACTGCAGGCGCCCCTGGGCGACTACGTTCACGCCATGTTCGTCCGCCTGGGCAACGGTGCAGCACAGCACCAGCCCGATCAACATACCCCACTTCATCTACAGGGTTTTTGCCGCAAACGTGTCGCATTGGCTGACCTGGCCCTGGGCGAAGCCAGTCTTGAACCAGCGTACCCGCTGCGCCGAGGTGCCATGGGTAAACGAGTCCGGCACCACGCGGCCCTGGCCTTGTTGCTGCAAACGGTCATCGCCGATGGCATTGGCGGCGTTCAGGGCTTCTTCAATATCTCCCGGTTCCAGCCAGTTCAGGCGTTTTTGCGCGTGGTTGGCCCACACGCCGGCCAGGCAGTCGGCCTGCAATTCCTGGCGGACCAGCAAGCCACCGTCGCCTTCCATCTGCCGGCCTTGTTGGCGAGCCTCCTGGATTTTCGCCGACACGCCGAGCAGGGTCTGCACATGGTGGCCGACTTCGTGGGCAATGACGTAGGCCTGGGCGAAGTCGCCGGCGGCCGAAAAGCGTTGGGACATCTCCTTGAAGAAACTCATGTCCAGGTAGACCTGCCGATCAGCCGGGCAATAGAACGGGCCGGTTGCCGAAGAGGCGAGGCCACAGGCCGAGTTGACCCGACCACTGAACAGCACCAGCTTCGGCTGCTGGTACTGGCGCCCGGCTTGCTGGAAGACCTGGCCCCAGGTGTCCTCGGTATCGCCGAGGATCGAACGGACGAATTCGGCCTGCTCGTCATTGGCCGGTGGCGCCTGGCGGGTTTGTGACGTGGCGGGCGCGGACTGGTCCATCTGCCCGGCCAGTTGCCCGAGAATCTGCATCGGGTCCTGACCGGTGATCCAACCGATGCCGACGATGAGGATAATGGCCGTCAGGCTCAAGCCCTTGCCACCGCCAAAGCGCATCCCGCCGCCGCCCCCACCGTCACCGCGGGCGTCCACCACGTTGTCACTGCGGCGACCTTTTTTCCATAACATGGGGGAAGTCCTCTGATTGACCGGTTGCTGAGTAGTGCTGTTGTGGGGTGAGTCTAGCTTTTTGGGGGCTCAAGGTGCGCGCCATGCTTGAGCTTTCAGGCAATCGCCGCGGGTTTTGGTTCATCGGGGCATGAAAGGTATCTGGTTCCAGAATTTGCATTACACTTAGCATATTTTAGAATCGACTAACCTCTCATCTGGATTTCCCATGGCCGGCAGTCAAATCGAACGGGTCTTCAACGTGCTGGAAAGCCTGGCCAGCGATCCCCATGGCTGGCCGCTCCAAGGGCTGGCCGAACAGTTGCAGATCCCCAAGAGCGCCACCCACCGCCTGCTCGCCGAACTCATGCGCCTGGGCTATGTGCGCCAGAACCCGGAGAACCTGCGCTATCACCTGTCGACCCGTCTGGTCGCCATGGGCTTTCGCTACCTGTCGCGCAGTGGCGCGGACATCGTGCAGCCGGTGCTTGATCGCCTGGCCCGGGACACTGGCGAACTGGTGCGCCTGGGCGTCATCGAGGGCGATTGCCAGACCTGGATCGCCAAGTCCCAGGGCGCCCGCTCCGGTTTGCGCTACGACCCGGACATGGGCCGCGAGGCTCCGTTGTTCTATACCGCGTCGGGCCATGCCTGGCTGGCGTGCATGAGCGACGCCGAGGCGTTGGCCCTGGTGGAGCGGCAGGTGAACCAGGTGCCAACGCAGGAACTGGGGCCGAACGCGCCACGCAATACGGATGAATTGCTCGAGTACCTGCGACGGGCCCGCGAGCAAGGCTATGCCTGTGTCGAGCAAAGCTCGGCGGTCGGCACCTCGGCCATTGCCGCCGTGGTGCGACATCCGCTGGATGGCCGGGTCGTCGGCGTGCTCAGCGTTGCCGGGCCCAGTGCGCGGATGACACGGGCGCGGCTGCAGGCGCTGGCACCGACCTTGCTGGCGTTTGCCGAGGAGTTGTCGCACGCCAGTCAGGCATCGGAGTTGTTCAGCTGAGTCTGCGCTCGCAGGTATTGGCTGTCCTTACATCACGCAACGCAGGATTTCTACATGACCGTCAGCACCCCGCTTTCCGGCGTCAATCAGGCCTTCAAGGGCATCCTGCTTATTCTCTGCGCGACGTTCCTGTTCTCCAGCCATGATGCTTTGTCGAAATATCTCTCGGGTTTCTACCCGATCATCATGGTGGTGTGGGCGCGTTATGTGGTGCATACGCTATTGATGGCGGGTATTTTCCTGCCGCGTTCAGGGCTGCGAGTGTTGCGCACCAAGCGTCCCCTATGGCAATTGGCTCGGGCCCTCTGCCTGCTGGGCACCAGCCTGTTCTTTACCACGGCCCTGATGTATATCCCGTTGGCCGAGGCGACCGCGGTCAACTTCCTGGCCCCGGTGCTGGTCACTGCGTTGTCGGTGCCGTTGCTGGGTGAGCACGTGACGCGCGGTCAATGGATCGCGGTGATCTTCGGCTTTATCGGGGTGTTGATCATCGTCCATCCCGGCGGGGATCTGTTCACGCCGGCGGTGTTGTTGCCGTTCTGTTCGGCGCTGTTTTTCTGCTTCTACCAACTGCTCACGCGCAAGCTCAGTGAGATCGACAGCCCGACCACCAGCAACTTCTTCGCCGGCCTGTGCAATACGTTGGTGATGAGCGCACTGGTGCCGTTCTTCTGGCAAGTGCCGAGTCTGTTGCATGGTGTGATGATGTTGGCGCTGGGCGCCTGCGGGATGACCGCGCACTTGATGCTGACCCAAGCCTTCCGCTTTGCCGCCCCGGCGTTGCTCGCGCCGTTCGGGTACTGCCAGATCGTGTTTGCCGGGTTGCTGGGTTGGTTGCTGTTCAATCACACGCCGACGTTGACCACGGTGTTCGGCATCGTCCTGATTTGCCTCAGTGGGTTGGCGGCGGCGTGGCAGCAGCGACGGGTGTAATCACTGGCTATACACCCCCTGTGGCGAGGGAGCTTGCTCCCGCTGGGCTGCGAAGCGGCCCTTGTGCTTTGGCGATTGCTGCGCAATCGAGCGGGAGCAAGCTCCCTCGCCACAGGTAATCAGTCAGTTCTCCAGCGTCGGCACCTTGCGCGGCGCCATGAAGTACAACCAGATCAGGGCAATGAAGTACATCGCCGGGATCAAGGTGAACAGCACGGTGTAATTGTTGTTGGTAACGGTGAGGATGTGGCCGACCAACTGGGTCATGAACATCCCGCCGATGGCCGCGCACATGCCGCCGAAGCCGAACACCGTACTCATCATGTATTTGGGCGTGTAGTCCATCACCAGGCTCCAGATATTGGCGGTCCAGGCCTGATGCGCGCCGATGGCCAGGGAAATGGCAAACACCGCCATCCACAGGTTGCTTGCGCCGGCGGCCATGATCACGCCGATGATGCAGCAGGCGAATAGCAGCATGGACACCAGTCGCGCCTTGATCGGGTTGAGGCCGCGGCCGATCAGGAACGAAGACAGGATCCCGCCGCCCACACTGCCGAAGTCAGCCGTGAGGTAGATGATGATCAGCGGGATGCCCATCTGGGTCACGTTGATGCCCAGGTTGTATTGCTGGTTCAGGAACGGCGGCAGCCAGTAAAGGTAGAACCAGAACACCGGTGCGGTGATCGAGTAGGCCAGGGCGAATGCCCAGGTGCCGCGCATGCGCAGGATCCGGGAGAAGGGCACGCGGACCTGCTCCGGTTCGTCCTGGGCCTGGATGTAATCCAGTTCCGATTGTTTGACGCTGGGATGGTCTTCCGGGTTGAAGTATTTCAGGCCCCAGAACAGCAGCCAGATCCCGCCCAGTGCGGCCATGCACAGGAACGCTGCCTGCCAGCCCCATACGTGCAGGACCAATGGCAGCAGCATCGGGGTGAACATCGCGCCGACGTTGGTCCCGGCGTTGAAAATACCGGTGGCCACGGCCCGTTCGCCCGCTGGGAACCACAGTCGCGTGGTCTTCACGCAAGCCGGGTAGTTGGCGGCTTCGGTGAGGCCGAGGATGAAACGGCAGATCATGAAGCCCACCGCCGAGGTGGCCAGGCCATGGGCGCCGGTCGCCAGGCTCCAGAGCAGCACCGCGCAGAAGAACACGCGCTTGACGCCGATCCGGTCGATCAGCCGGCCTTGCAGGATGAAACCGACGGCATAGCCGACTTGGAACCAGAAGTTGATGTTGGCGTAATCCATCGCCGTCCAGCTCATCTCCTTGGCGAGGATCGGCTGCATCACGCCCAGGGCGGCGCGGTCGATGTAGTTCAGGGTGGTGGCAAAGAACACCAGGGCGAGCATGCCCCAGCGGGTCTTGCCCACGGCCATGGCGCCACGGATCTTGTCGCCGATGCCACTGGTCGAGACACCCAGGCCGGGGGCCAGGCGGGAACTTTGGGAAGGGATCATAGCGTGTACCCGTTTTTGAAATTCTTATGGTTGGTCTGGGTCTGTCCATTGATGCCGGCGGCCAGGGCCAGCGTCAATGTGGAAGCGATGGTGCGCAGTGAGCAAAAAATCGTCAATTCGGCAATCGGCATTTTGTTCGATAATCGCCCAAAAAACTAACCAGATGGTACATATTAAATTGCTGAAAGGAACCGACAGCTCAATAATCGGCTGACTCTTTCAAAAGCGGCGCACCTTTTGTAGCCGATGCCTGTCCCGGGAGCCGACGTCATGCAGCGTTCCATTGCCACCGTATCCTTGAGCGGTACCTTGCCGGAAAAACTCGAAGCCATTGCCGCCGCCGGTTTTGACGGGGTGGAAATCTTCGAGAACGACCTTCTCTATTACGATGGCAGCCCTCGGGAAATCAGGCAGATGTGCGCTGACCTGGGCATCGCCATCACCTTGTTCCAACCGTTTCGTGATTTCGAAGGCTGCCGCCGCGATCGCCTGGCGCGCAACCTGGAGCGGGCCGAGCGCAAGTTCGACCTGATGCAGGAGCTGGGCACCGACCTGGTGTTGGTGTGCAGCAACGCCTCGGCCGACAGCGTCGGTGACGAACAGATTCTGATCGATGACCTGCGGCTGCTGGCCGAACGGGCCGGTGCGCGGGGCTTGCGCATCGGTTACGAAGCGTTGGCCTGGGGCCGGCACGTGAATACGTATCAACAGGTCTGGAACATCGTGCGTCAGGCCGATCATCCCAGCCTCGGCGTCTTGCTCGACAGCTTCCACACCTTGTCCCTCAAGGGCGATCCGCGTGCGATTGCCGAGATCCCCGGCGAGAAGATTTTCTTCGTGCAAATGGCCGACGCGCCGATCCTGGCGATGGATGTACTGGAGTGGAGCCGGCATTTCCGTTGCTTCCCGGGCCAGGGCGAGTTCGACTTGCCGGGTTTCCTGGCACCGATCATCAAGAGTGGCTACACCGGGCCATTGTCCCTGGAAATCTTCAACGACGGCTTCCGCGCCGCGCCGCCACGGGCCAATGCAGCCGACGGTCTGCGCTCGCTGCTGTACCTGGAAGAAAAGACCCGCCAACGTCTGGCCGAAGAAGCGCCGGCCATCAGCAATGCCGATATCCTGTTCGCTACACCGCCGGCCAGTGAATACAACGGCATCGAGTTTCTTGAGTTCGCCGTGGACGATAATCTCGGCGCCAAGTTGTCCCATTGGTTGGAGCGACTGGGCTTCGTCAAGGCTGGTCAGCATCGCTCCAAGAACGTGAGCCTGTTGCGCCAGGGGGATATCAACCTGATCCTCAACAGTGAACCGTATTCTTTTGCCCACAGCTTTTTCGAAGCCCACGGCCCGTCGTTGTGCGCCACCGCCGTGCGGGTGAAAAGCAGCGCCAGCGCCCTGGAACGCGCGGTGGCCTACAAAGGTCAGCCCTATCGCGGGTTGGTGGGGCCCAATGAACTGGAACTGGCGGCGGTGCGCGCACCGGATGGCAGCCTGATCTACCTGGTGGACCAGCAGGCCGACGTCTATGGCACCGATTTCAACCTGCAGCCCGGTGCTGTCATCGGCGCCGGGCTCAAGCGCATCGACCATATGGCGATGGCGTTGCCGGCCGACAGCCTCGACAGCTGGGTGCTGTTCTACAAGAGCCTGCTGGATTTCGAGGCCGACGACGAAGTGGTGTTGCCTGACCCCTATGGCCTGGTAAAAAGCCGCGCCCTGCGTAGCCGCTGCAGCTCGATCCGGCTGCCGCTGAACATTTCCGAGAACCGCAACACCGCAATCTCACACGCGCTGTCGAGTTATCGCGGCTCCGGCGTGCATCATATCGCCTTCGACTGCGATGACATCTTTGCCCAGGTCAGCCGTGCCAAAGAGGCCGGTGTACCGCTGCTGGACATTCCGCTCAACTATTACGACGACCTGGCGGCACGTTTCGATTTCGACGATGAGTTTCTCAGCGAACTGGCGTACTTCAACGTGCTGTACGACCGTGACGCCCAGGGCGGCGAGTTGTTTCACGTCTACACCGAGCCGTTCGAGGGGCGGTTTTTCTTTGAGATCATTCAGCGCAAGAACGGCTACGCCGGTTACGGCGCGGCCAACGTCGCAGTGCGGCTGGCGGCCATGGCCAAGTCCCGCAGCGGTGGCTTGCGGCACGCCAAGTTGTAGAGAAATCGTAAATGCGGCGGTAATGGGCAATGCCGTGGCTTCCTTCACTGCACGGTGCGGCCCATAATCGCCAACCTGTGCAGTGATGGCCGTGAGCCCCGCAATGACTATGAATCCAGAACTTTCCGCAGCCCTCGACGAACCCGTCGTGGAGCCGCGCAAGAGTCGCAAGAACAACCCGGAGAAAACCCGGGAGAACATTCTTCAGGAAGCCATCGTCGAGTTCGTCCAGCAGGGCCTGTCCGGCGCTCGGGTCGATGCCATCGCCGAGCGCATCCACACCTCCAAACGCATGATCTACTACTACTTCGGCAGCAAGGAGCAGTTGTACGTCGAGGTGCTGGAAAAACTCTACGGGGATATCCGCAACACCGAGAGCCGCTTGCACCTGGCGGAACTGGCCCCGGTCGACGCGATCCGGCGGTTGGTGGAGTTCACCTTCGACCACCATGACCGCAATGTGGATTTCGTGCGCATCGTCTGTATCGAGAACATCCACAACGCCGAGTACGTGAAACAGTCAGGCGCGATCAAGGCGATGACCAATAACATCCTTGATTCCCTGGGCGTGATCCTGCGGCGGGGCGCCGAAGAGGGCGTGTTCCGTCCTGATCTCCAACCGCTGGACGTGCACTTGCTCATCAGTTCTTTCTGCTTTTACCGCGTGTCCAACCGCCAGACGTTCGGTGAGATCTTTCAGATCGACCTGTCGGACGAGGCCATCAAGCAGCGGCATCGCGAGATGGTGTGTGAGTCGGTGTTGCGGTACTTGCAGCCCTGACCCTTTGTGGGAGCGAGCAAGCTCGCTCCCACAGGTTTTTTAGTGATTCATGCTCTGGAAATGCTCCAGCATCCGCTGCGCATTCGGCGCCACGCCGCTGAACAGCTCGAAGGCCTTCACCGCCTGGAACACCGCCATGTTGCCGCCATCCAGCGTGCGGCAGCCGAGGGCACGGGCGTTGCGCAGCAGTTCGGTTTCCAGCGGGAAGTAAACGATTTCCGCAACCCACAACTCGCCCCGCAACAATTCGACCGGCACCGGCATGCCTGGCAGTTTCGCCATGCCCATGGGCGTCGTGTTCACCAAGCCATCGGCTTCGGCCATGGCGCTGGTCAAGTCATGCCCGGCCCGGGCGCGGCCGGCGCCGAAGTGTTGGTTCAGGTTATTTGCCAGGGCCTCGGCACGGCTGACCTCGACATCAAAAATACTCAGCGTCTGTACGCCTTCTGCCAGCAGCGCGTGGGCCACGGCCGCGCCAGCGCCACCGGCGCCCATCTGAACCACGCGTCGACGGGAAACATCACCCAGGCCGCGACGGAAACCTTCGGCGAACCCCAGGCAGTCGGTGTTGTGGCCGATGCGTTTGCCATTCTTCCACACCACGGTATTCACTGCGCCAATGCCCCGGGCCTCGGGTGAAAGCTCATCGAGCAACGGGATGATCGCCTGCTTGCAGGGGAAGGTGATGTTCAGGCCGGTGAAGTTCATGCGCTCGGCGGCGCTGAGTAAATCGGGCAGGGCGCCGCTGTCGAGTTGCAAGGCATCGAGGTCGATCAGCCGATAGAGGTAACGCATGCCCTGGGCATCGCCTTCGCGTTCATGAAGGGCTGGTGTGCGAGAGGCCTGGATGCCCGCGCCGATCAGGCCGGCGAGCACAGTGATATTCGACATGCTTATCAACCCTTCAACCGCTGACTGAAATGTTCCAGGGCCAGGCGATAACCATGGCTGCCAAACCCGCACATCACGCCGATAGCGACGGATGAGACAAAGGAATGATGGCGGAAGGTCTCGCGGGAGTGGACGTTGGACAGGTGAACTTCGATGACCGGCACTTCGCTGGCCACCAGCGCATCGCGGATCGCCACGGATGTATGAGTCCAGGCCGCCGGGTTGATGACGATACCGGCACACCGGCCACGGGCACCGTGAATCCAGTCGAGCAATTCGCCTTCCTGGTTGGTCTGGCGAAATTCCACGCCCAGGCCGAATTCTTCAGCGGCGCGGCCGCACAGCGACGAGATGTCAGCCAGGGTTTCGTGACCGTAGGTCGCCGGCTCGCGGGTGCCGAGCAAGTTCAGGTTCGGGCCGTTGAGCACCAGAACGATCGGAGGCATCGCAATTTCTCCACATTTTTATTGTTGGCGTCGGCCAGGTTTCGGCCGGTGGAGATAAATTGTACTAGATGGTTAATTTGGTCAAATAAAGCCGACGTCGCGGGCCAATAAGTGTTCGATGATCGAACACCACCTTAGACTCGGTAAGTTTTGGAGATAGAAATTGTGGCGAGGGAGCTTGCTCCCGCTGGGCTGCGCCGCAGCCCCAAGCTTTTTGCGGTTGCTGCACCCTGGAGCGCCAGCCCGGCCGAGCGGGAGCAAGCTCCCTCGCCACAGGGGGGCTGACTCTCTCAGCGCCGAGTCAGCAACACCCCGGACTCCATGTGATGGGTCCAGGGGAATTGATCGAACATCGCGCAGCGGGTGATGCGATGGGTGTCGTGCAGTTGCGCGATGTTGGCGGCGAGGGTTTGCGGGTTGCAGGAGATGTAGAGGATGTTCTCGAAGCGTCGGGTCAGCTCGCAGGTGTCCGGGTCCATGCCGGCGCGGGGCGGATCGACGAAGACGCTGCCGAATTCGTAGCTCTTGAGGTCGATACCGTGCAAGCGACGGAACGGGCGGACTTCGTTCAGGGCTTCGGTCAGCTCTTCGGCTGACAGACGTACCAGCGTGACGTTATCCACAGCATTCTCGCTGAGGTTGCTCAACGCAGCGTTCACCGAGGTCTTGCTGATTTCGGTGGCCAGCACTTTGCGTACGCGGGTGGCCAGGGGCAGGGTGAAGTTGCCGTTGCCGCAGTACAACTCCAGCAGATCGTCGCTGCGATCGCCCAAGGCCTCGTAGGCCCAGTTGAGCATCTTCTGGTTCACCGTGCCGTTGGGCTGGGTGAAGGCGCCTTCAGGCTGGCGGTAGCTGAAGGTGCGGCCGCCGACGTCGAGTTTCTCCACTACATAGTCATGGCCGATCACTTCGCGCTTGCCTTTGGAGCGACCAATGATGCTCACGCCCAGGTCACTTGCCAGTTTCGAGGCCGCGGCGTGCCAGTGTTCATCCAGCGGGCGGTGATAACACAGGGTGATCATCGCATCGCCGGCCAGGGTGGTCAGGAACTCCACCTGGAACAGTTTATGACTCAGGGGCGCACTGGCCTGCCAGGCCGCCTTGAGTTGCGGCATCAATTGGTTGATGCGCAGGCTGGCGATGGGAAACGCTTCGATGAGGATCGGCGTGCGCTTGTCGTCCTGGGAGAACATCGCGTAATGCCGTTCGCCGGCCTCGCGCCACAGGCGGAATTCGGCGCGCAGGCGAAAGTGCTCCAGCGGGGAGTCAAACACCGCAGGCTCCGGAGCATCGAACGGGGCCAGCAGGTCACGCAAGCGGGTGACCTTGTCCTGGAGCTGAGCGGCGTAGGCGTGGGAATCAAAAGTCATGCGTTGAACCAACCCAACTTGATCACGAACAGAATCGACAGGATGACCAGCGCCGGGTTCAACTCACGGCCACGGCCGGACACCAGTTTGATGGCGGTCCAGGCGATGAAACCGAAGGCGATGCCGTTGGCGATGGAATAGGTGAACGGCATCGCCAGGGCAGTGATCACCACGGGGGCGGCCACGGTGATGTCGTCCCAATCGATTTCCGCCAGGCCCGAGGTCATCAGCACGGCGACGAACAGCAAGGCCGGCGCGGTGGCGAAGGGCGGGACGCTGGCGGCCAGTGGCGAGAAGAACAGCGCCAGCAGGAACAGGATCGCCACGACAATGGCGGTCAGGCCAGTACGGCCGCCGGCACTGACGCCCGCCGCCGACTCGATGTAGCTGGTGGTGGTGGAGGTGCCCAGCAGCGAACCGGCCATGGCGGCGGTGCTGTCGGCGATCAGCGCGCGGCCCATTTTCGGCATGTGGCCGTCCTTGCCCATCAGCCCGGCGCGCTTGGCGACGCCGATCAGGGTGCCGGAGTTGTCGAACAGGTCGACGAACAGAAAGGCGAAGATCACGCTCACCAGACCGATGTCCAGGGCGCCCTTGATGTCCAGTTGCAGGAACGTTGGGGCCAGGGACGGCGGCATGGAGATCACGCCGCCGAACGCTGTGAAGCCCATCAGGATCGAGACGATGGTCACCGCGAGGATGCCGATCAGCACGGCGCCACGCACTTTCAGTGCTTCGAGGGCGACGATCAGGACGAAGCCGAGGGTCGCGAGGATCGGCGCCGGTTGCTTCAAGTCGCCGAGGCCGACCATGGTCGCTGGGTTTTTCACCACGATGCCGGCGTTATTGAGGGCGATCAGCGCCAGAAACAGGCCGATACCGGCAGCAATGGCCGAGCGCAGGGGCAGCGGGATGCTGTTGATGATCCACTCGCGGATGCGAAAGATCGACAACATGAAGAACAGCACGGCGGAAATGAACACCGCGCCCAGCGCCACTTGCCAGGTATGGCCCATGTGCAGGACCACGGTGTAGGTGAAGAAGGCGTTCAGGCCCATGCCGGGCGCGAGGGCGATCGGGTAGTTGGCGATCAGCCCCATGACCGTGGAGCCGATGGCCGCTGCCAGGCAGGTGGCGACGAATACCGCGCCTTTGTCCATGCCGGTTTCGCCGAGGATGCTCGGGTTGACGAACAGGATGTAGGCCATGGCCAGGAAGGTCGTGACGCCCGCCAGGATCTCGGTCCGCACGTTGGTGTTGTGTGCCTTGAGTTGAAACAGCCTTTCCAGCATGTCTGCTCCCCGTGGCGCGCCGGGCGCCGTGAATGTATCGACCTCAACAGCAAAGCACAGGTCGCCAGCGGCGCCCGGGAATTTTCTGTGGGTCGGAAAAAGCCGCGCATCATACCAGCAGCGTGGCGCTGTGGCTGCGATCCTCGTCGATGTTTTGCCGGCGCGCCAAGTGGGCCATACTGCGCGCGGTTCCGGGAGATCTTTATGTATCGCATGAATAAAAACCTGATGGCTGCATTGGCCTGTGCGCTGGGCCTGTGGTGGCCCGGGCAGGCCGTCAATGCCGCGCCGGCACCGCCCCTGAGTGAGGTCAAGGTGCTCAAGGTCGAATCGCCGGCCTGTGGTTTCGAGGACATCGCCCAAGGGCAGGCGCAGACTCGTTGCGATCACAGCGGGCCGAATATCAAGGTCTACGTGCTGGAGGTCGGGTACGGCCGCCAGCCCCAGGTCACCCTGGACGGCTTCGAGGTCGATGGCACCCGTTCGCCGGTGTGTGCGTACAGTAATGGCAACCTCAACGACTGTTCGGCCACGACCAAAATTGTCGGCTATCTGTACATCTTCGATCTGAAGGGCAAGCAGGAAGGCACCTTCAGCTTCAGCAACACGTCGATTAACGCACCGGGTAATCGGATGTCGACCCAACTGTCCATCAAATAGCCACCGCTCCCCGGTAGCAGCCGCGTAGGAGCTGTCGAGCGAAGCGAGGCTGCGATCTTTACCCCAGTCACTTGAGTCCCAAGCGAAAGATCAAAAGATCAAAAGATCACAGCCTTCGGCAGCTCCTACACTTCAGGAACACCCCAGCGGAGAGCGCCCATGATTCCCGGAACCAAAATCCCCCGAGCCCTGATTGCTGTCGCCGAAGGTGTCGATGACTTGCAGACGGTCACCCTGATCGATGTGCTGCGCCGGGCTCAGGTCGAAGTGGTGGTGGCGAGTATCGAGGCACGGCGGATGCTTACCTGCGCCCGCGGTACACGCTTGACCGCCGATGGCATGTTGGTGGACATGCTTGTGCAGGATTTCGACCTGATCGTCCTGCCCGGCGGCATTATCGGCACCCAACACCTGGCGGCCCATCAACCGTTGCAACAACTGATCAAGGACCAGGCTGCCACTGGACGGTTTTTCTGCGCCATTGGCGAAGCCCCGGCCCTGGCACTACAGAGGTTTGGCGTACTGCGCCAGCGCCGCATGACCTGCCTGCCCGCCGTGAGCCAGCAGTTGTCCGGATGCAGCTTCGTCGATCAACCGGTGGTGGTGGACGGCAATTGCATCACCGCCCAAGGCTCGGCCGCCGCCCTGGCGTTTGCCTTGACGCTGGTGGAGCAACTCTGTGGCAAGGGCGTGAGAGGCGTAGTGGCCGCGGAGTTGCTGGCCTGACACGCTTCACTGTGGCGAGGGAGCTTGCTCCCGCTCGGCTGCGCAGCAGACGCAGGCAATCTTGCGTCGTTAACTTGCCTTGAACGCTCACTCCACCCAGAAGTCGTACCCCTTATGACGGCGGTTTCCCAAAACGCCGCGAGTACGACCAACCGTGAGGTGTTCCATGAGCGCGACCCTGTCCGAAGCGACGCCGGCGTCCTTCGTCCGTCATCCGATTCGTCTGACCCTCAATGGCCTGGTGCGTGAACTGCAGGTGTTGCCCTGGACCACGTTGCTGGACCTGCTGCGCGAGCAATTGGACCTGGTGGGTAGCAAAAAAGGCTGCGACCACGGCCAGTGTGGCGCTTGCACGGTGCTGCGCGATGGCAAGCGGATCAACGCCTGCCTCACGCTGGCCGTCATGTGCGACGGCGCCGAATTGACCACCATTGAGGGCCTGGCCAGCGCCGATCAATTGCACCCCATGCAGCAGGCTTTTATTAAGCATGACGCGTTCCAGTGCGGTTATTGCACGCCGGGGCAGATCTGCTCGGCGCTGGGTCTGGTCAACGAGGGTAGGGCGCGGACCGTTGCGCAGATCAGCGAATTGATGAGTGGCAACCTCTGCCGCTGCGGCGCCTACAACAACATTCGTGATGCCATCGAAGAGGCATTGCCGCTCTGCCAGCCACCGGGAGGTGATCAATGAATCCCTTCCAGTACAGCAAGCCCGACACCGTGCAGGCCGCCATCGACCTGTCGAGTCCGGCGTCGCGTTTCATCGCCGGTGGCACCAACCTGCTGGACCTGATGAAAGAAAACCTCACCCGTCCCGAACACCTGATCGACATCACTGGCCTGCCCCTGGCGGACCTCAGTGAAACCCCTTCCGGCGGGGTGATGATCGGCGCATTGGTGAGTAATGCGGACCTGGCCTGGCACCCGTGGATCGAGCACCGTTATCCGCTGCTGTCCCAGGCGATCCTGGCTGGCGCTTCGCCGCAATTGCGCAACATGGCCAGCACCGGCGGTAACCTGCTGCAACGCACCCGCTGTTATTACTTCTACGACGCCAGCGTGCCATGTAACAAACGCCGCCCCGGCAGTGGTTGCCCGGCCCGGGATGGTTTGAACCGGATCCACGCGATTTTCGGCGCCAGCGATCAATGTGTCGCCACCCATCCCTCTGACATGTGCGTGGCCCTGGCCGCGCTGGAAGCCGTGGTGCATGTGCTGGGCCGGGGCGGCGCGCGGACCATCGAGTTCGCTGACTTCCATCGCCTGCCCGGCGATGCTCCGCAGCGGGATAACCAACTGGCCGATGACGAATTGATCACCGCCATCGAATTGCCTGCCGCCGGTTTCGCCGACCATAGCCACTATCTGAAGATTCGCGACCGGGCCTCCTATGCCTTTGCGCTGGTTTCGGTGGCGACGGCGCTGGAACTGGACGGGCCGGTGATCCGCCAGGCGCGCCTGGCCCTGGGCGGCGTGGCGCACAAACCCTGGCGCGACCGGGCCGTGGAGAGTGGGTTGGTTGGCCAGGCCGTCAGCCGCGAAACCTTCACTGCCGCCGCCGATGCGCTGCT
Source organism: Pseudomonas viciae (assembly GCF_004786035.1). Taxonomy (NCBI): domain Bacteria; kingdom Pseudomonadati; phylum Pseudomonadota; class Gammaproteobacteria; order Pseudomonadales; family Pseudomonadaceae; genus Pseudomonas; species Pseudomonas viciae. The sequence continues at coordinate 5,793,933 of NZ_CP035088.1, read as the reverse complement.
ACAAAACGCCGAGCCGCTGGCACACAACGGTTTCAAGGTCAGACTGGCGCGCCGGGCGATTGTCCGCGCCTTGAGCGATGCCGCACTGGGTGCTGCACGAGGAGGACAAGCCTGATGAACGCTCCGAGCAAATCCATAGGGCAGCCACTGGACCGGGTCGATGGCCTGCTCAAGGTCACGGGCCAGGCCCGATATGCCGGTGAATATCCCGCCGACGGCCTGCTGCATGGCAGCATCGTGTCCGGCAATATCGCCCGCGGGCGTGTGCTGCGCATTGATGCTTCCCGCGCCTTGGCGCTGCCCGGGGTGGTCGCGGTGATCGACCACACCAACCGGCCCAGGATCGCCAGCTACGATGAGCCCTATCAGGACGCCGACGCCGCGGACGGTTCACCATTTCGGCCCTTGTACAACGACCAGGTTCTCTATAGCGGCCAGCCGCTGGCCTTGGTGGTCGCCGAACACCTGGAGTTGGCCCGCTATGCTGGCTCACTGATTGAAATCGAATATGAAGCCCAGGACCATCAGACCGATCTGACCATCCTGCAAAACGAAGCCCGTTCGGCACCGGCGGAATTGCCCAAGCCCCGTGGGAATTTTCAGGGTGAGTACGCCAGTGCGGCGCTCAATGTGGATGTGTCCTACAGCACGCCGATCGAACACCACAACCCGATGGAGCCTCATGCCTCCACTGTGCTGTATCAACCCGACGGTAGCCTGCACATCCACGACAAGACCCAAGGCACGCAAAACTGTCAGGCCTATGTGCAAAAAGTGTTCGGGCTCGAGAAAGAACAGGTGCGCGTGTTCGCCGCGTTTGTCGGCGGCGCCTTCGGTTCCGGGCTGCGACCGCAATATCAATTACCTTTGGCCGTGATGGCGGCCCTGGCGCTCAAGCGCTCCGTGCGGGTCAGCCTGACGCGCCAGCAGATGTTTACTTTCGGCTACCGACCGCGCACCTTGCAGCGCTTGCAACTGGGTGCGGCGGCCAACGGTCGGTTGTTGGCCGTGGCCCACAGCGCCATCGGCCAGACCTCGCGTTTCGAAGATTTCACCGAGCATGTGGTGGAGTGGAGCGGCATGCTCTATCACTGCGACAACGTGGCGTTGACCTACCAGTTGGTGCCGCTGGACGTCTACACGCCGCTGGACATGCGCGCGCCGGGCGCCGCCCTGGGCTTGATTGGCCTGGAGTGCGCCATGGATGAACTGGCTTGTGCCCTGGCGATCGATCCGGTGCAACTGCGGTTGATCAACTACGCCGAGCGCAACGAGAACGAAGGCAAGCCGTATTCCAGCAAGCAATTGCGTGAGTGTTACGCCCAGGGCGCCCGCCGTTTCGGTTGGGACAAGCGCAACCCGGAGCCGCGCAGCATGCGTGAAGGCCGGCAACTGGTGGGCTGGGGCATGGCCGGTGGCGTGTGGGAAGCCATGCAGCAGAAGGCCAGCGCCAAGGCTTCGCTGGCGGCTGACGGCAAGCTGACCGTCAGCAGCGCCACCACTGACATCGGTACTGGGACCTACACAGTCATGACCCAGATCGCCGCCGAGGCGTCAGGTGTTTCTCTTGAAGACGTCAGCTTTGTCCTCGGTGATTCGTCGCTGCCTACGGCGCCGCTGCAGGGCGGTTCGTTCACCGTCTCGTCGGTGGGCACCGCTGTGCAGCAGGCCTGTGAAGCCTTGAAGGAAAAACTGTTGGCCGTGGCCCGGCAGACCTGCCCGGCCTTCAGCGGCGCGACCCTTGAGCAAGTGACGTTTGTCGATGGTCAGCTGCGGTTGGGCGAGGCGAGCGTGGCATTGGCCGAGCTGGCGCAAAAAAGCGGCGAGACGCCGCTGCAGGCCCAGGTCACCGCCGAGCCGGACGAAAAACGCCAGGCCTACGCCACCGCCACCCACTCGGCGGTGTTTGTCGAAGTGTGGGTGGATGAAGACCTGGGCACGGTGAAGGTCAATCGAGTGGTCAGCGCCATTGCGGCCGGGCGGGTGATCAACCCGAAAACCGCTCGCAGCCAGATTCTCGGTGGCGTGGTCTGGGGCATCGGCATGGCCCTGCACGAAGAAACCCTGACCGACCATGGGCTGGGCCGCCACATGAACCACAGCCTGGCCGAGTACCATCTGCCGGTTAACGCCGACATCGGCGATATTGACGTGGTTTTTGTCGATGAACACGATGAAGTCGTCAACGCCCTCGGCTCCAAGGGCGTCGGTGAAATCGGTATCGTCGGTGTGGCGGCGGCGGTGGCCAATGCGATTTACCACGCCACCGGCAAGCGGGTACGGGACTTCCCGATCACCCTCGACAAGTTGCTCTAGGCTTTTGCGGTTTCCGCCGGTTCGTGCATCCGGTCGCGGTTGGCCAGGGTCGGGAACAGTTTGATCCAGGCCCCGGTCACCAACAGCGTGCCGACGCCGCCCATGACCACCGCTGGCACGGTGCCGAACCAGTGGGCGGTCAGGCCGGACTCGAACTCGCCCAACTGGTTCGAAGCGCCGATGAACAACCCGTTCACCGCGCTGACCCGACCGCGCATTTCATCCGGCGTTTCCAGCTGTACGAAGGAGGCGCGGATGACCATGCTGATCATGTCCGCCGCGCCCAGCACCACCAACACCGCCAGGGAAAACCAGAACGAAGTGGAGAGGCCGAAGGCAATGGTGGCGACGCCGAACACGCCCACGGCGGTGAACATCACCCGGCCCACCTTGCGTTCCACGGCAAACCGCGCCAGCCACAGCGACATCAGCAAGGCCCCGACCGCTGGCGCCGAACGCAACAGGCCCAGGCCCCAGGGGCCGGTGAGCAGGATGTCCTTGGCGAACACTGGCAGCAGCGCCGTCGCGCCGCCGAGCAACACCGCGAACAGGTCCAGGGAGATCGCCCCGAGAATGTCCGGGCGGCTGCGAATGAAGCGAATCCCGGCCAGCAATGAATCCATCGTGGCCTTGCCTTTGTTCAGCGGCGTCTGCCGGGCAGGCAGGTTGAGCATCAGGCAGCAGGCAATGATGTAGAGCAGCACGGTCGGCCCATAGACCCAGGTGCTGCCGAAGGCGTAGAGCAAACCGCCGAGCGCCGGGGCAACGATGGTGGCCGATTGTTGGGCCGACTGGGCGGCGGCCACGGCCCGGGGAAACAGCGCGGCCGGCACGATGCTCGGCAGCAGCGCCTGGGTGGTGGGCATTTCGAAGGAGCGGGCGGCGCCCAGCAGGAAGGCGAGGATGAAGATCATTTCCCGCGTGACATGGTCGGTGGCGCTGCCGATCGCCAGCGACAGCGCAATCAACGCCTGTAGCGACTGGCAGATGGCCGCGACCTTGCGCCGGTCATAACGGTCAGCCACGTGCCCGGTATGCAGCATGAACAGCACCCGTGGCGCGAACTCCACCAGGCCCACAAGGCCCAGGTCCAAGACGTTGCCGGTCAGTTGGTAGAGGTTCCAGCCGATGGCCACGGTGAGCATCTGGAAACCGCTGGCGGTGAATATCCGGGCCAGCCAGAAGGCGATGAACGGGCGGTGGTGACGGAGCAGCAGCGGTGCTTGGCTGGGCATCATGACGGGACCGGTGATGAAGGCATCGAGATTATCACCGAGCTGTAACCGGAAATTACGCTTGCCGGAAAAAATAGTTAGCCAAACATCTACTTTCGCCTATGGACTGTTCAGGTCAAGGACATCGTGGACACCTGTGGCGAGGGAGCTGCGTACTCTGGAACGTTCTGGATCGGCCTGAGACAACCTGCCACGCGACAAAAGACCACGCCGTTCATCGGCGATAATGCGGCTACTCTTTGAGCATTGCTTGATCCAGATCAACACCCTTCGCAGTGTTGGGCTGGCGGCCATCCGGCCAGAGTCCTGCGTTGTGACGGTTTTAAAAAGAACGATTTGAAAAGCATCGCACTCCATATCCCTGGGGATTGTGATGCAGGCCCCGCCCGCAGCCGGTTTTACCTGACAGAGGAAGACTTATGTTCGGTTTGGAGGCGCTCGATCTCGCCCGAATCCAGTTCGCGTTCACCATCTCGTTCCACATCCTGTTCCCGGCCATCACCATTGGCCTGGCGAGTTACCTGGCGGTGCTCGAAGGCCTGTGGCTCAAGACTCGCGATGACACCTACCGCGACCTGTACCACTTCTGGTCGAAGATCTTTGCCGTCAACTTCGGCATGGGGGTGGTGTCCGGATTGGTCATGGCCTATCAGTTCGGCACCAACTGGAGCCGTTTCTCGGACTTCGCCGGGGCGGTAACCGGGCCGCTGCTGACCTACGAGGTGCTCACGGCATTCTTCCTCGAGGCGGGTTTCCTTGGCGTGATGCTGTTCGGCTGGAATCGCGTCGGCCGTGGCTTGCACTTCTTCTCCACAGTGATGGTAGCAATCGGCACACTGATCTCTACCTTCTGGATTCTGTCGTCCAACAGCTGGATGCAGACCCCGCAGGGCTACGAAATCATTGATGGCCGGGTGATTCCGGTGGACTGGCTGGCGGTGGTGTTCAACCCCTCATTCCCTTATCGCCTGTTGCACATGTCCACGGCGGCGTTTGTCGCGACGGCGTTCTTTGTGGGCTCGTCAGCGGCCTGGCATTTGTTGCGCGGTCGCGATACCCCGGCCATCCGCCGCATGCTGTCGATGGCGATGTGGATGGCTTTGCTGGTGGCGCCGATCCAGGCGGTCATCGGTGACTTCCATGGCCTCAACACCCTCAAGCATCAACCGGCGAAGATCGCCGCCATCGAAGGTCACTGGGAGAACGTCGGCAACGAGCCGACCCCGCTGATTCTGTTTGGTTGGCCGGACATGCAGGCCGAGAAGACCCGGTTCGCTGTGGAGATCCCCTACCTGGGGAGCCTGATCCTGACCCACAGCCTGGACAAACAGGTGCCAGCCCTCAAGGAGTTCCCACCTGAGGACCGACCGAATTCGACCATCGTGTTCTGGTCGTTCCGGGTCATGGTCGGCCTTGGCTTGCTGATGATTTTCACCGGCCTGTGCAGCCTGTGGCTGCGCCGCAAGGATCGGATCTATCAATCCCGACCGTTCCTCTACATGGTGCTGTGGATGGGACCGTCCGGCCTGATTGCGATCCTGGCCGGCTGGTTCACCACTGAAATCGGTCGCCAGCCTTGGGTGGTCTACGGACTGATGCGCACGGCCGATGCTTCCTCCGGCCACAGTTTTGCGCAGATGAGCATCACCCTGGTGCTGTTCGTCGTGGTGTATTTCGCGCTGTTCGGCGCCGGCTTGAGTTACATGATGCGCCTGGTGCGCAAGGGCCCTGAGGCCCACGAAGCCGAGCCGAGCGATGGTGGCCCAGGCCAGAAACGTACGCCGGCCCGACCATTGTCGGCCGCCGACGACGGCGAAGACGTGGACACAACCGACCGCTCGAACAAGGGGAATTGAGTCATGGGTATTGATCTTCCGCTGATCTGGGCCGTGGTCATCATCTTCGGCATCATGATGTACGTGGTCATGGACGGCTTCGACCTGGGAATCGGCATTCTCTTCCCCTTCGTCAAGGGCGAGCGCGACCGTGATGTGATGATGAACACCGTGGCGCCGGTCTGGGACGGCAACGAAACCTGGCTGGTGCTGGGCGGTGCCGGTCTGTTCGGGGCATTTCCGCTGGCCTATTCGGTGGTGCTTTCGGCGCTGTACCTGCCATTGATCCTGATGCTCATCGGCCTGATCTTCCGGGGCGTGGCCTTCGAATTCCGCTTCAAGGCCAAGGCTGACAAGCGGCACCTGTGGGACAAGGCGTTCATCGGCGGTTCGCTGACGGCCACCTTCTTCCAGGGCGTGGCGCTGGGCGCGTTCATCGATGGCTTCGAAGTGGTCAATCGCCAGTTCGCCGGGGGCTCCTTGGACTGGTTCACGCCGTTCACGATGTTCTGCGGCCTGGCGTTGATCGCGGCCTATGCCTTGCTCGGCTGCACCTGGCTGATCATGAAGACCGAAGGCAAATTGCAAGAGCAGATGCATGACTTGGCCAGGCCGCTGGCGTTCGTCGTGCTGGCAGTGATCGGTATCGTCAGCATCTGGACCCCACTGGCCCACGCTGATATCGCGGCCCGCTGGTTCACCCTGCCGAACCTGTTCTGGTTCCTGCCGGTGCCGATTCTGGTGCTGGTGACCATGTACGGCTTGTTTCGCGCAGTGGCGCGCAACGCCAATTACACGCCATTTATCCTGACCTTGGTGCTGATCTTCCTCGGCTACAGCGGCCTGGGCATCAGCCTGTGGCCGAATATCGTGCCGCCGTCCATCTCGATCTGGGACGCCTCGTCACCGCCCCAGAGCCAGGGCTTCATGTTGGTCGGTACGCTGTTCATCATCCCGTTGATCCTGGTGTACACCTTCTGGAGCTACTACGTGTTCCGCGGCAAGGTGACCCACGACGACGGCTACCATTGATCGACCTGCGAGGTGTTGAGCATGGCCAGACCTGATTTGAAAGACATCGAAGCGGCCGAGCGCAAGCCGCTCTGGCAACGGCTCGGCTGGCTGGCGCTGATCTGGGCGGGGAGTGTGCTGGCGCTGTTTATCGTCGCCAGCCTGATGCGGATGTTCATGAGCGCCGCGGGCCTGACCACTCACTGATGTGCCGGTGGGAGCAAGCTTTGCTCCCACTGCGGATGATTTATTTCCGGGCTTTGAGAATCACGAATTTCGGCGTGGCGGCCACTTGCTCGACGCCCCGGAACAGCCGCGCCAGTTTGCTGTGGTAGCCCAGGTGCCGGTTACCCACGATGTACAACGCACCACCGACCACCAAGGCTTCGCGAGCCTGCTGGAACATCCGCCAGGCGAGGAAGTCACCTACCACTTGCTGTTGGTGAAAGGGTGGGTTGCACAGCACCACATCCAGGGACTGCGCCTCCTGCCCGGCCAAACCGTCACCGGCTCGGATGATCGCCTCGCGCTCGCCCAAGGCGGCTCGCCAGTTCTCGGCGGCCGATTGCACGGCCATGTATGACTCGTCCACCAGGGTGTAGCGGGCCTCGGGGTTTTGCAGGGCGCTGGCGATTGCCAGCACGCCATTGCCGCAGCCCAGGTCCGCGACCTGGGCCGTTCCCAGGTTTTTCGGCAGGTGCGGCAGGAATGCCCGGGTACCGATGTCCAGGCCTTCACGGCAGAACACATTGGCGTGGTTGAGCAGTTCGATCTTCGGTTCGTCCAGCCAGTATCGGGTGGGGTAGGGCGATACGGCCGGGGTCCTGGTGTCTGGTGTAGCGATCAGCAGGCGAGCCTTTTTCACCGCCAGGGAGGCTTGCACCGGGCCGATGTAGCGCTCCAAGAGGTCGCCAGCGGCTCGGGGCAGATGCTTGACCATTGCCGCGGCAATCACCTGGGCTCCAGGCGCCAGTTGGCCTTGCAGGCGAATCAGTTGTTCCTCCAGCAGGGCCAGGGTTTTTGGCACTTTGATCAGCACGCGATCAAAAGGCCCGGTGAACGCCTCGCTGGCGGGCAATGCCGGCACTGCATCGAAGGGACGGCCGTTGCGCACCAGGTTTTTCTCCAGCGCCTGCAAGGCCAGGAACGAGTCGCCACTGCTGATCACTTCAACCTTGCCGGCCAGGCTGGCTGCCAGGGCGCCGAAGCTGTCATTGAGCACCAGGACCCGGGTCTGCGCGGCTGGTTGCTGTTCGGCCAGATACGCGAGCAGGTATTCATCGGCCGCGTCGAAGGCTTGCAGCGGTTCGTTCTGCTGTTCGGGTTGGCGGATCAGGTCGAGTTGGGCAAAGGGACTGTCGAGCAAGGGCATGGCTGGGACTCTGGAAATCAACGAATGTCCCGCTGCCCCTGAGGCAGGTGTTTCAGCGGGACCGCCTGAATGAACTGCGCCGTGTGCAAGAAGCGGCATCATTCAAGTGGAGCCGTAAATGGTACGTTTTTTTGCTGTGCATTACTCGCGGGTTTTTAAGATGGCAAGGCCGGCTCGCTGTTCAGATCACGTGGATATGGGCCGCTTTGGCCACTGCAGAAATTTTGTTGCTGACGTTCAGCTTGCGCATGCAACTGCAGACATGGAAGTTCACCGTGCGCTCGGAAAGACAGAGGATCCTGCCCACTTCCGACGCGGTCTTCCCTTCGGCAGACCACCTCAACACTTCGATCTCTCTTGGCGACAGGTGATATTTGCGCGTGTCGGCGATGGACTCGGATAGTTTTTTGCTCGCCAGTGCATGCAGCCTTCGACTGGCGAAAATGGCGTAGCCGAGATTTCCATAGTGCTCCTCGATATCGATGGCGCGATGAGTCCGTGCGAGGCTGAACAGGCTGTAATGCGCACCCAGCTCATCATGAACCGCTTGGGTCCAACCGTATTTGAGTCCTTGTCGATTAAGTTCGCGCCATAACTTCGGTGCACGGGCAAAAACCTGTTCGTCCCAGAGGATGGGGAGAGGGGATTGATTGCAATGTGCTATTACTGGGTCATTCGAAGCGTGGCCGTTCTGTTCATAAAACCTGTCCCATCCATACGGGTAGTTATTCAGGTTCACTTTGCCGGTGTGCTTATCGGGAGTCCCGAGGTAGGCCGCAAATGCGCAGTATTCAAATCCCTGATTGTTAAAGAAATTCAGGGTCAGCCGATAGGCTGTTTGCAGGTCTTTCTCACAGGATAACTTCCTCAGCTGCAAGTCTTTCCACTTGTCCATCGCTCTCTCCTGGGTTGAGTCGTCCATGCGGATCCAATCCATGATGCGAAAATTCAGTGTAGGACTATTCCTAACTTGTAGTTGAATTTTTTATGTTTACTTACATTTGCGTAATATCAGGCTCAGTTTGTTTAGTTGTTTATTTTTACAAGTGTCTTGCACTTGTATAACTTCGGTGGAAGATTCAGGTGGGCAAGGTTGGCGCTTATGACGAAATGCCACTACTCGCGGGTCGGTGGTTAAACGGCTCACTTTGCGGGACACTGTATTCCTAGTCTCAACGGAGTGGCTCATGACCGATAGCGCAGAGAAGTTCACCCGCCAGACCCTGCTCGATGTTCAGCCATTGACATCTCATTTGTTTACTTTACGCACCACCCGGGATCGCGGTTTTCGTTTCCGCGCGGGTCAGTTCGCCCGGCTGGGCGTGGTCAAGGCGGATGGGACCACCGTCTGGCGAGCGTACTCCATGGTGTCTTCGCCCTTCGACGAGTTCCTTGAGTTTTTTTCCATCGTGGTTCCGGATGGCGAGTTCACCAGCGAACTTAGCCGCTTAAAACCAGGTGACAGCCTGTTGGTGGATCGCCAGGCTTTTGGCTACCTGACGCTGGATCGCTTCGTTGATGGGCGCGATTTGTGGCTGTTGTCCACGGGCACGGGTGTTGCGCCGTTCCTTTCGATTCTCCAGGATTTCGAAGTCTGGGAAAAATTCGAGCGCATCATCCTGGTGTACAGCGTGCGCGAGGCGCAGGAGCTGGCGTATCAGGAGCTGATCAAAGGGCTGGTCCAGCGCGACTACCTGGCCGAGTACGCCCATAAGTTTCGTTTCATCGCGACCGTGACCCGTGAGCCGCATCCGGGTGCGCTCAGTGGACGGATCACCACGCTGATCGAAAATGGCGAGTTGGAGCGGGTGGCTGGCATCGAGCTGACGCCAGAACACTCGCGGGTGATGCTATGCGGCAACCCGCAAATGATCGACGACACCCGCAAGCTGCTCAAGACCCGGGGCCTGCAACTGAGCCTTACCCGCCGGCCGGGTCAGGTGGCGGTGGAAAACTATTGGTAAGGGTTATGTCAGTGGCCGACCGCCTCAGGGCCTCTCGTTCTGCGCCTTGAGCAGGTCGCGAATTTCGGTCAGCAGCAGTTCTTCCTTGGTCGGAACGGGTGGCGCGCTCGGGGCGACGGCCTCTTCGCGCTTGAGGCGGTTGATGGCCTGGATGCCCATGAAAATGGCGAACGCCACGATGAGGAAGTCTATGGTGCTCTGGATGAATTTACCGTAGGCCAGTACAACGGCGGGCGCCTCACCCTGGGCGGCCTTTAGTGTGATGGCCAGGTCACTGAAGTCGACCCCGCCAATCAGCAGGCCGATCGGCGGCATGACCACGTCGCCAACGAATGACGAAACGATTTTGCCGAAAGCGGCACCGATGATGATCCCGACGGCCATGTCGACGACATTGCCTTTGACCGCGAAGGCCTTGAACTCGCTTAGCACGCCCATGAGTTGTTCCTTGTGACAGATGAAGTGGGTAGTGGCAGTGTAAATCAGCCCGACGCGTCCCGCTCGAAACGCTTGCTTACAAAGCTTCAGTTATCGACCCGACCCCTGGCGAAAAGTTTACAAAGTGCCACCAATCGCGCGTGATACGCGCTTTCAACCCGATTCCCCACAACGTTTTTTCTATCGAAGCGGTACGGCATTTCTATTTAGGTTTTAGATCCTAGAGCACTAGCCTCTGGATGGCGCACATGGATGCGCTCTATAACATCAGAGGAACACACCTATGAATACTTCCCTTGGGCGCGGAGCTTTTCCCCAGAACCGCGCTCTTTTTGTGTTGACCGCCAGCCTGCTGTCCTTGTCCGTCAATGCCGCCACCTTGACCCGGGACAACGGTGCTGCTGTTGGCGACAACCAGAATTCGCAAACGGCCGGTCCCAACGGTCCGACCCTGCTGCAAGATGTGCAGTTGATCCAGAAGCTCCAGCGTTTTGACCGCGAACGCATCCCTGAGCGCGTGGTGCATGCCCGTGGTACTGGCGCCCACGGCACTTTCACGGTTTCCGACGACCTCAGCGACCTGACCAAGGCCAAGGTCTTCGCCGCTGGCCAGGTCACCCCGGTGTTTGTGCGTTTTTCAGCGGTGGTGCATGGCAATCATTCGCCGGAAACCTTGCGCGATCCCCGTGGTTTTGCCACAAAGTTCTACACGGCTGACGGTAACTGGGACCTGGTGGGTAACAACTTCCCGACCTTTTTCATTCGCGATGCCATCAAGTTCCCCGACATGGTTCACGCGTTCAAACCCGACCCGCGTACCAACCTGGACGATGATTCACGTCGTTTCGATTTCTTCTCCCATGTTCCCGAGTCGACCCGCACCCTGACCGAGTTGTATTCCAACTCTGGTACACCGGCCAGTTATCGTGAAATGGACGGTAACGGTGTGCATGCTTACAAATTAGTTAACGCCAAGGGTGAAGTTCACTACGTCAAGTTTCATTGGAAAAGTTTGCAGGGGCTGAAAAATCTCGATCCGAAAGAAGTTGTGAAAGTTCAGGGGCAAGATTACAGCCATATGACCAACGACTTGGTCAGTCATATTAATAAAGGCGACTTTCCAAAGTGGGATATGTACGTCCAGGTGCTGACCCCGCAGGACCTTGCCAAGTTTGATTTCGATCCACTGGACGCCACCAAAATCTGGCCGGGTGTGCCTGAGCGCAAAGTCGGACAAATGGTCTTGAACCGCAATCCGGCAAATGTGTTCCAGGAAACCGAACAGGTGGCGATGGCGCCGGCCAATCTTGTGCCGGGGATCGAGCCTTCGGAAGACCGTTTGCTCCAGGGGCGAGTGTTTTCCTACGCCGATACGCAGATGTACCGGATCGGCGCCAATGCCCTGCAGTTGCCGATCAACGCCCCCAAGGTGCCGGTGAACAACGGTAACCAGGACGGTGCGATGAACCCAGGCAGCACCAGCACCGGCGTGAATTACCAGCCGAGCCGCCTGACGCCTCGCGAGGAGCCGCAATCGGCCCGCTACAGCCAGACCGCGCTGACCGGCAGCACCCAGCAGGCGAAGATCCAGCGCGAGCAGAACTTCAAACAGGCCGGTGACCTGTATCGCTCGTTCAACCAGAAGGAGCGCAATGACCTGATCGAGAGTTTCGGCGGATCGCTGGCGACCACCGATGAGGAGAGCAAGCACATCATCCTGTCGTTCCTCTACAAGGCTGATCCTGAATACGGTACCGGTGTAGCCCGTGTCGCCAAAGGCGATCTGGCCCGGGTCAAGGCGCTGGCGGAAAAACTGAGCGACTGATCCACAGCCTGGCAAGTGCATAACCCGTGGGAGCAAAGCTTGCTCGCGAAGCAGGCGCTGCGGTCTGAAGCCTGACCGAGTCGTCTGCATCGCGGGCAAGCCATGCGCCCACAACCCTGCATCTACAGCCTTGCGCCAAGGAGACGTCATGCTGCGTAACTTCCTGTTTTCGATGCTCGCAACCTGGTCATTGGGCGTATGGGCCGATCAGCCCGTGCCCACCGACCCGGCTGCTGTACAAGAGCAGTTGCAAAATTATTACTTCGACGCCGCTCGCCGGGGCGACGTGCCGATGCTCGAGACCTTTATCAAGGCCGGTTACTCGCTCGACACCCAGGATGAAAAGGGCTACACCGCGCTGATCCTGGCCGCGTATCACGGTCACGGCCCAGCGGTGGAGCAGCTGTTGGCCGCCGGCGCCGATGCCTGCGCCCAGGACAAGCGTGGCAATACGGCGCTGATGGGCGCCATTTTCAAGGGCGAAGTGCAGATTGCCCGCCGTTTGTTGTCCACCGATTGCAGCCCGGACCAGCGCAACGGTGCCGGGCAAACTGCTGCGATGTACGCCGGCCTGTTCAAGCGCGCCGAGTTGCTCGATGCCTTGCAGGCCAAGGGCGCCGACCTGCAGGCCCAGGACCCGTTGGGCAATACGGCGGCAGATCTGGCCAAGGGTGAAATCAGAATGCCGGCCCCTCGCTGATGCCTGCGTGGGCTATCATCGCGGTTTTTACCCCGGAGTTCAGATGGCCAAGGCAAAGCGCATGTACGGCTGCACCGAGTGCGGTTCGACCTTTCCCAAATGGGCCGGCCAGTGCAGTGAGTGCGGGGCCTGGAACACACTGACCGAAACCATGGTGGAAAGCGGCGGTGCGGCGGCCCCCACCGGTCGTACGGGTTGGGCCGGCCAGCAGGCGCAGATCAAGACCCTGGCTGAAGTCAGCGTTGAAGAAATCCCACGCTTTTCCACCGCCTCCGGTGAACTGGACCGCGTGTTGGGCGGTGGTCTGGTGGACGGCTCGGTGGTGCTGATCGGCGGCGACCCGGGCATTGGCAAATCCACCATCTTGCTGCAAACCTTGTGCAACCTCGCCACCCGCATGCCCGCGTTGTACGTCACCGGTGAGGAATCCCAGCAACAAGTCGCCATGCGTGCCCGGCGCCTGGGGTTGCCCCAGGACCAACTGCGGGTCATGACCGAGACTTGCATCGAAACCATCATTGCCACGGCGCGTCTGGAAAAACCCAAGGTCATGGTGATCGACTCGATCCAGACAATCTTCACCGAACAACTGCAGTCGGCGCCGGGCGGCGTGTCTCAGGTGCGCGAAAGTGCGGCGTTGCTGGTGCGTTACGCCAAGCAGAGCGGCACGGCGATTTTCCTGGTGGGCCACGTGACCAAGGAGGGCGCGTTGGCGGGACCGCGAGTGCTGGAGCACATGGTCGACACTGTGTTGTATTTCGAGGGCGAATCCGATGGGCGCCTGCGTTTGTTACGAGCCGTGAAAAACCGCTTTGGTGCCGTGAACGAGCTGGGTGTGTTCGGCATGACTGACAAAGGTCTGAAAGAGGTCTCCAACCCTTCGGCGATTTTTCTGACGCGGGCCCAGGAAGAAGTACCGGGCAGCGTGGTCATGGCAACGTGGGAAGGGACCCGACCGATGCTGGTGGAAGTTCAGGCCCTGGTGGATGACAGCCACCTGGCGAACCCGCGCCGGGTCACCTTGGGCCTGGATCAGAACCGGCTTGCGATGCTGTTGGCCGTCCTGCATCGACACGGCGGGATTCCTACTCATGACCAGGACGTTTTCCTTAACGTGGTCGGCGGGGTCAAGGTGCTGGAGACCGCGTCCGACCTGGCGTTGATGGCGGCGGTGATGTCCAGCCTGCGCAATCGTCCGTTGCCCCATGATCTGCTGGTGTTCGGTGAAGTCGGGTTGTCGGGCGAAGTGCGGCCGGTGCCCAGTGGCCAGGAGCGGCTCAAGGAAGCGGCCAAACACGGTTTCAAACGCGCCATCGTGCCCAAGGGCAACGCGCCGAAGGAAGCGCCGCCGGGGTTGCAGATTATCGCGGTGACCCGTCTGGAACAGGCGTTGGATGCGCTGTTCGAATAACCCCAAGGCCTGTGCGGTTCCTGTGGCGGGGGAGCTTGCTCCCGCTGGGCTGCGCAGCAGACCTGAAATCTGCGTCTCGGTGTGTCAGGCTGATTGAGTCGCTGCTTTTGGGGCTGCTACCAATCCAGCGGGAGCAAGCTCCCTCGCCACAGGCTGTGTCAGGGTTTTCAGATCTGGATCAACGCCGCCAACTCCCGCTCCAGCTCATCATGATCGGCCAGGTTCAGTTCCACCAGCCGGCGCAGGTGAGCGATGGAATCCAGGTCGATATGCTCGCAGACGAAGCCCAGGTGGCCATGGTCGTCGTGGGCCAACCGAACGTCCATCTTCAATTCCACCTCATTGCTCAGGTGAATGTCGGCGGTAAAGGTTTTCTCGGGATTACCCAGCCAAGGCTCGGGCTTTTTGATCAGCAGGCCCTTGAGGGACAGGTCCAGTAATTCCACTGGCCATTTGTACTGGCCCTGAATCAGCTCGGTCCTGGCATGGAACTCGATTCGTACGAAGCGGCGGCGTTCGCTCATTACGTATTCCTTTCTGGAGATTGATTGACTATAGACCCAACTGGCGCGCCATCGTCACCGTTGGGCCGGTGGCAGACGAATGTCAGGTATGGCCTTTGCTCCGGTTAGCGCTAAACTCCGGTGGCTGTCTTTCTTGTCCACACTGGCCGGAATATAAAAATGAAAAACAATAATAGCCTGCTGCGCCATCTACCCTGGCTACTGCTGGCCGTCTTAGGCGCGTGCGCCTTGGGCGTCGTGGCATTGCGCCGAGGTGAGGCGATCAACGCCTTATGGATCGTCGTCGCAGCCGTGGCCATCTACTTGGTCGCCTACCGCTACTACAGCCTCTTCATCGCCAATAACGTGATGCAACTCGATGCGCTCCGGGCCACCCCCGCGGTGCTCAACAACGATGGCCTGGACTACGTCCCGACCAACAAACACATTCTCTTCGGCCACCACTTCGCGGCCATTGCCGGCGCGGGGCCGCTGGTCGGGCCGGTGCTGGCGGCGCAGATGGGCTACCTGCCCGGTACGCTCTGGCTGATCGCCGGCGTGGTGCTGGCCGGTGCGGTGCAGGACTTCATGATCCTGTTCCTGTCCACCCGCCGCAACGGGCGCTCCCTGGGCGACATGGTCCGGGAAGAAATGGGCCGCATCCCCGGCACCATTGCGCTGTTCGGCTGTTTCCTGATCATGATCATCATCCTCGCGGTGCTGGCGCTGATCGTGGTCAAGGCCCTGGCCGAGAGCCCGTGGGGGATCTTCACGGTGATGGCGACCATCCCGATCGCGATGTTCATGGGCATTTACATGCGCTACATCCGCCCGGGCCGCATCGGTGAAATCTCGGTCATCGGCGTGCTGTTGCTGCTGGGTTCGATCTGGCTGGGCGGGCAGATCGCCGCCGACCCGGTCTGGGCCAAGGCCTTCAGCTTCACCGGGATCCAGATCACCTGGATGCTGATCGGCTACGGTTTTGTCGCGGCGGTGCTGCCGGTGTGGCTGATCCTGGCCCCACGGGACTACCTGTCGACGTTCTTGAAAATCGGCACCATCGTCGCCCTGGCGATCGGCATCCTGGTCACCATGCCCGAGCTGAAAATGCCGGCGCTGACCCAGTTCACCGACGGCACGGGACCTGTGTGGAAGGGCGGGCTGTTCCCGTTCCTGTTCATCACCATCGCCTGCGGTGCGGTCTCGGGGTTCCATGCGCTGATCTCCTCGGGCACCACGCCCAAGCTCTTGGATAACGAAGTCAACGCCCGCTATATCGGCTACGGCGGCATGCTGATGGAGTCGTTCGTGGCGATCATGGCCATGGTCGCCGCTTCGGTGATCGAGCCGGGCGTGTACTTCGCCATGAACAGCCCGGCGGCGATCGTCGGCGGTGACGTGGTGGCCGTGGCGCAGACCGTCAGCAGCTGGGGTTTTGCAATCACCCCCGAAGCGCTGCAAGCGGTGGCCAAGGACATCGGCGAGACCACCATCCTGGCCCGCGCCGGCGGTGCGCCGACCCTGGCGGTCGGTATCGCGCAGATCCTGCACTCGGTGCTGCCGGGTGAGAACACCATGGCGTTCTGGTACCACTTCGCGATCCTGTTCGAAGCGCTGTTCATCCTCACCGCAGTGGACGCCGGCACCCGTGCCGGGCGGTTCATGCTGCAGGATTTGCTCGGCTCGTTCGTGCCGGCGCTCAAGCGCACCGAATCCTGGACCGCCAACCTGATCGCCACCGCTGGTTGCGTGGCGCTGTGGGGTTACCTGCTGTATCAAGGCGTGATCGATCCGCTGGGCGGCATCAACACCTTGTGGCCGCTGTTCGGCATCTCCAACCAGATGCTGGCCGGTATCGCCCTGATGCTCGCCACCGTGGTGCTGATCAAGATGAAGCGCCAGCGCTACGTCTGGGTGACCATGTTGCCGGCCGTCTGGCTGCTGATCTGCACCACCACGGCGGGCCTGATCAAGCTGTTCGACGCCAACCCGGCGATCGGCTTTTTGGCCCTGGCGCGCAAATACAACGATGCCCTGGCCGCCGGCCAGATCCTGGCCCCGGCCAAGAGCATCGAGCAGATGCAGCACGTGGTGTTCAACGCCTACACCAACGCAACGCTGACGGTGTTGTTCCTGTTCGTGGTCTTCAGCATCCTGTTCTACGCGCTCAAGGTCGGCATCGCCGCCTGGGGCAGCAAGGAACGCACGGATAAAGAAGCGCCATTCCAGGCCGTGCCGGACGCCTGAAACGAGGATTGCAACGATGTTCAATGACTTGAGTCGCCTCGGTAAATACCTCGGTCAGGCCGCGCGCCTGATGGTCGGCATGCCCGACTACGACAACTACGTCGAGCACATGCAAACCAAGCACCCGGACAAGCCGATGATGGACTACGAGGCGTTCTTTCGAGAGCGCCAGGAGGCCCGTTACGGTGGCAAGGGCGGGCCCAAGTGCTGTTGATCCGCTGATTGCAGGTGGATGATGTAACCCTTGTGGGGGCGGGCTTGTTCGCGAAGGCGTAGTGTCAGTTAGCAAATAATGTGGCTGACACAGCGCTTTCGCGAGCAAGCCCGCTCCCACAGTTGTTTTGGGTTGGTTTCAGCATTTGCATACGCCACAGAACCCTTGTGGTCTTCTTTTAATTTCGAAACAGGAGAACCATGTTGTCCTCTCCCATCCCGGTCACCATCCTCAGCGGCTTCCTCGGCGCCGGCAAGACCACGCTGTTGCGTCATCTGCTCAAGGCCGAGCACGGCCTGAAAATCGCCGTGATCGAGAACGAATTCAGTGATGCCGGTATCGACACCCAATTGCTGGGCGACGAGCCGGTGCAAGTCATGACACTGGCCAACGGCTGCGTGTGCTGCACCATCCACACCGATCTGACCAAGGCCCTGTACTTGCTGCTGGAGCGCCTGGACAGCGGCGAGATCGCCTTCGATCGCCTGGTCATCGAGTGCACCGGCCTGGCTGACCCGGCGCCGGTGGCCCAGACTTTCTTCATCGACGAGGACCTGCGCGAGCGCTACATACTCGACGGGATCCTGACTCTGGTGGACGCTGCTCACGCCGATGTCCACCTGGCCCAGGCCATCGCCCAGGCTCAGGTCGGGTTCGCCGACCGCTTGCTTCTGAGCAAGACCGACCTGGTGGACGCGGCCCAGGTCGAGGTCCTTGGCGAGCGTCTGACGCGCATCAACCGACGGGCGCCGATCAGGGTGGTTGAACACGGCAAGATCGATCTGGCCGAGCTGCTCGACATCCGTGGTTTCAATCTCAATGCCGACCTGGGCGCGGGGTTCAGTCTGCGCCCGGTCGGCAAGGCCACCCCTGGCGACCGCATCAGCAGCCTCGTGCTGCGCACCGACAAGCCGCTGGATATCGACAAGCTCAGCGAGTTCATGAACCAGTTGCTGGAAGAGCACGGCAAGCAGTTGCTGCGCTACAAGGGCGTGTTGAACATCGCCAATGAATCGCGGCGGTTGGTGTTCCAGGGCGTGCTCAAGCTGTACGGTTTCGATTGGGACACCGAATGGGCCCCGGATGAACCCCGGGAAAGCGTGATCGTATTCATCGCCGACGAGCTGCCCGAGGAAAAAATCCGCGCAGGCTTCGAAGCCATCCTACTTTGACGACGCTTTGCCTGCGACCATCAACAATGTGCGGCTAAAGACCTTCTCGTGGCGAGGGAGCTTGCTCCCGCTGGTGGGCGTAGCCGCCCTCGCTTTTTGGCGGTTGCTGCGCAACCGAGCGGGAGCAAGCTCCCTCGCCACAACAGCTATTTGATCTTCAGCTTTTGCTCCAGATGGTCCAGATGCTCGTCCATCAGCCGCGCCGCTTCATTGGCATTACCGCCCTCCACGGCTTCGACGATCGCCAGATGCTCCTGCCAGGCGCAATGCCTGCGGGACTTTATCTCGTGCCGGGCCAAGGCCAGCGAGGTTAATGGCACCAGGCTACCGAGGAATTGCGCCAATGGCGCGTTACCGGCCATGGCCGCCAATTGCAGGTGAAACTCGCCGGACAGACGTATCGCCGGGCCGCGCTCGCCGCGATCCAGGCAACGCTGTTCCTGTTCCACCAGCTCCCGCAGGCGCCGTAGATCCTGCGGTTGCGGCGTCTTGCAGGCCAGGCGCACCAGGGTTTGTTCCGTCAGGCGCCGGGCGTGCAGGATCTGCCGGGTTTGCTCCAGGTCCGGCGCCGCGACTTGTGGCCGGTGGTTGGGTCGCAGGATCACCACTTGCTGGTGGGACAGACGGGCCAGCACCCGGCGAATGATGCTGCGGCTGACACCGAATACATCCCCCAGGCTTTCCTCGGTGAAACGGCTGGCCGGAGCAATGCGTTGTTCGAGAATGGCATCGAAGATGCGCGGGTAGATATCGTCCACCGACGGTTTGCCGATCCGGCCGGGCAAGGGCAGGGCCGCCAGCACGTTGCGGTTATGTTGATGGGAAACGAGAGTATTCATGGCGGTCTCCGCAGGCCTTGGCTCAAGTGCCGAGGTTGTCGTCCGGAATATTCAATTCGATGCCCATGCGCTGGCCTTCCCTGAGAATGTGCCGGCGCATTTCGGCGCTGGCCTGGGCGCTGTTTTTGCCACGGATGGCGCGCACCACGGCTTCGTTCTCTTCCAGACGCTCGACCAGGTGCTCGGGTGAGTTGCGCAAGACATCGGCGCTTTGCTTGAGGGCGTTGCTGGTCTGCTGGACCACATTCTGGAAGATCGGGTTGGACGTCAGGGCAAACAGCTCTTCATGAAACGCAATGTAGGCGTTGGCGCAGGCGTCGCTGTCGTTGGCTTCCAGGGCTTCGCGCATGTCCATGAGGGTCAGGCGCAACTGGCCGACCTCCTTGCTGCTGATGGACTGGGCGACAAGGCCGACGATGAAGGGCTCCAGGGTGTAGCGCAGTTGCAGCACGTCTTCCAGGCTCGCGCCGGCCATGGCACTGCCCTCACCGGGCGTATCGCTGACCGTGGCCTCCAGCACCACCACGCCCTTGCCGGGCATCGAGCGCACCAGCCCCAGGGTCTCCAGCACAATCACTGCTTCACGCAGGCTTGGCCGGCTGATGCCCAGTTGCTCGGCCAGTTCACGCTGGCCAGGCAGCATGTCGCCCGAACGCCATTGGCCCCGGGCGAGGGCGGCGCGGAGTTTCTCCACCACGGAATTGACGACGGTTGATGAACTGATCACATGTGGCTCCTTGAAAATCAATCAGGCGATGCCGGTTCAGGGGCCGGCATCGCGGTCTTTCAGAATTGCTGATGATGGGCGCTGCCCACCGGTTTACGGGGTTGGAAGGTATAGCCTTGTTGGCCGGACAGCACCTTGCGCGCCCGCGGGACATCGATGTCTTTTTCCCAGCGGGCGATCGCCACGGTGGCCACGCAGTTGCCGATCAGGTTGGTCAGTGCGCGACCGATGCCCATGAACCAGTCCACGGCCAACACCAGCACCAGGCCGACCACCGGGATCGCCGGGATCGCGGTCAACGTGGCGGCCAGGATCACCAGCGCCGAGCCGGGAATCCCATGGGCGCCCTTGGAGGTAATCAGCGACACCAGCAAGATGGTCAACAGATCGCTCATGGCCAGGGGCGTGCCGGTCGCGTTGGCGATGAAGACAATCGCCAAGGTCAGATAGATCGAAAAACCGTCCAGGTTGAACGAGTAGCCGGTCGGAATCACCAGGCCCACCGTGGAGCTGCCGATCCCGAGGTGCTCGAGCTTGCGCATGACCTGTGGCAGCACCGCGTCGGACGAAGCGGTGCCGAGGACGATGAGCAACTCTTCGCGCAGGTATTTGAGAAACGGCAGCATTGGCAGGCCCGACGCACGCATGACCACGCCCAGGATCACCGCGACAAAAGCGATGCAGGTCAGGTAGAACAGACCGACGAGGCTGCCCAGGTGCTGCAGTGAGTCCAGGCCATATTTGCTGGTGGTAAAGGCAATGGCGCCGAAGACTCCGATGGGGGCCAGGCGCACGATCATGCCCATGATGCGAAAGATTACGTGGCTGAGTTCGTTGATCAACCGAGAAATGCCCGAAGCCGCGTCGCCCACCAGATTCAACGCACTGCCGAACAATACCGAGAACACCAACACCTGCAGAATGTTGTTGTCAGCGAACGCACCGATCACCGAACTCGGAATCAGGTTCATCAGGAACTGAGTGGTGGTGACCATGTGTTGGCCGCGCTGGGCGATATCACCCATGTCGGCGCTGGAGAGCTGTTCCAGATGAATGTTCGCCCCGCTGCCGATGCCCGTACTGAAGGCAAGCACCAGACCGAGGACCAAGGCGATGGTGGTGAGTATTTCGAAGTAGATGACCGACTTGAGGCCGATGCGTCCGACCTTCTTCAGATCACCGGCACCGGAGATACCGCTGACCACCACGCAGAACACGATCAGGCCGATGAGCATCTTGATCAGCTTGATAAAGCCGTCGCCGAGGGGTTTGAGCTGTGCAGAGTATTCGGGAAGGGTAAGCCCGCAGACGATGCCGAGCACCAGTCCGAGGACAACTTGAAGGAAGATCGACCGCGAGCACCATTTGAGCATGGGAGGGATTCCTGGTTCGGTGTCCTTGTTCGTCGGCGCTGGGGCCGTTGGCGTCAGGACTTCATTATTGTGGTCTTACCGGTTTGTCCAGTGCAGGCGCAGTCTAGGCGCTGTTTTTCAGGGGATGCAAGCTGAATTGTAGGGTTTTGGCTTGACCGGTCTTACCAGTTGTGTGAAACCCCTGTGCTTGAGCCTTTTCTTCCAATAAAAAAATTTTGCAGCCGGTCAACCTGACGCAGCCCCTGGGGCGAGGGGACAAACCTCTCGTCACAGGGGCTACCTGGTTTTATGTTTTTGGGCGGACCCTACACTCCTTCACGCAGGCTCAAGATGAAAGTTATCTTTGACTTTTCTTCGGTCTCGGCAAGATAAATATAAGGCGACCCGCGCATTCTTAATCCGCCGACATATTTATTAGTCGCGGTCATGAGCGAGATGGGGGTGTGCTGGGTGTTGATGCTTTTTCGTGTGATGATGTTTTGTTGATGATCGATAAGGATGAAACGCGTCGGATTAACAGTGTTTGAATTCTGTGCGCCAAGCACTTCAAGCCAGCTCTTGCTAATCAGTTTGTTATAGTATTCCCCGGGGTTTTTCAGGGTCAGGATGTAGCCATTGGGCGTAGGCTGGAAATGCAGCATCAATGGGATGCAGTCCACGGCCTGGGCTTCGGCGCGCATGCCGAGCAGGTGTGAGTGATCATGGGTTTGCGGTTTGCCGGTAAAGAATCCACCGCTGAATGAACTGACGGTCGCCATCGCGGGTTTGCCATGCAGCGTTTCAAGTAGATTTACGTGGGCGTCAAACATATTAAGTGTTGCATGAAAAGAGTGTTCACTGTCCATGTGATAATTGAATCCTGTATTGAATTATGAGGTGGAACGAGGTGGATGTTATTGGTTTATTGATTGTCGGTGGTGTTATCTGTATTGCAGGAAGTTAAGTGCGGTGGCGAGCGTTGCATGTGAGTGCGGATAACTTGGTTAATTGGCCTTGTCGGGTTAACGACTAATAAAAAAGGCCCGCATCTTTCGATGCGGGCCTTTTTAACTACGGTCTGGCGGGCTGATTAAGCGCCGTATACCGGCAACTTCTTGCAGATAGCCTTGACCTTCTCACGAACGGCGTCGATCACTGCTTCGTTGTTCAGGTCAGCCAGGATGTCGCAGATCCAGCCGGCCAGTTCCTTGCACTCGGCTTCCTTGAAACCGCGGGTGGTCACGGCTGGGGTGCCGAAGCGCAGGCCCGAGGTGACGAACGGAGAGCGTGGGTCGTTTGGCACCGAGTTCTTGTTCACGGTGATGAACGCCTTGCCCAGCGCCGCGTCAGCGTCTTTGCCGGAGATGTCTTGCTTGATCAGCGACAGCAGGAACAGGTGGTTTTCAGTACCGCCGGACACCACGTCAAAACCGCGCTCGATGAACACGCCGGCCATGGTCTTGGCGTTTTTCACCACTTGTTGCTGGTAAGCCTTGAACTCAGGTTGCAGGGCTTCCTTGAAGCAGATCGCCTTGGCTGCGATCACGTGTTCCAGCGGGCCACCCTGGGCGCCCGGGAATACGGCGGAGTTCAGCTTCTTCTCGATGTCGGCGTTGGCGCGAGCCAGGATCAGGCCGCCACGTGGACCGCGCAGGGTCTTGTGAGTGGTGGTGGTGACCACGTCGGCGAACGGCACCGGGTTCGGGTAGACGCCGGCGGCAACCAGGCCTGCTACGTGGGCCATGTCCACGAACAGATAGGCACCGACCTTGTCGGCGATTTCGCGAAAGCGTGGGAAATCGAGGATCTGCGAGTAGGCAGAGAAACCGGCCACGATCATTTTCGGCTTGTGCTCGAGGGCCAGACGCTCGACTTCGTCGTAATCGATCAGGCCATTGCCGTCGATGCCGTACTGGATAGCGTTGTACAGCTTGCCGGAGGAGGAAACGCTGGCGCCGTGGGTCAGGTGACCGCCGTGGGCCAGGCTCATGCCCAGGATGGTGTCACCGGCCGACAGCAGCGCCAGGTACACGGCAGCGTTGGCTTGGGAACCGGCGTGGGGCTGGACGTTGGCGTAGTCGGCACCGAACAGTTCCTTGGCACGGTCGATGGCCAATTGCTCGACCACGTCGACGAACTCGCAACCGCCGTAGTAGCGCTTGCCTGGGTAGCCTTCGGCGTATTTGTTGGTCAGTACCGAGCCTTGAGCTTCCATCACCGCAGGGCTGGTGTAGTTTTCCGAAGCGATCAGCTCAATGTGCTCTTCCTGGCGCTGAGCTTCTTGCTCCATGGCGGCAAAGAGATCGGCGTCGTACTTGGCAATAGTCAAATCACGGCTGAACATGGCGGTCCTCAAGGATCGGGGGCAGAAAAGGGAGGCATTCTAACCCAACCGGTTTTGGAAGGCATATGAAAGGACATCATGTCGCGGACGAATGGGATTCAAGCAGCGTTCAGCGGTGCCCGGATCGGCCCCTTCGCGAGCTTTCAGTCAAGCATGAACAACGCATCATTGCTGAACTGCGCTTCAAACCGATTGGCCGGCATCGGCCGGCCGAACAGGTAGCCCTGGACTTCATCGCAGCCATGCTCGCGCAGAAAGTCCAGCTGCTCGTGGGTCTCGACGCCCTCGGCGATCACCGCCAGGTTGAGGCTATGGGCCATGGCAATGATCGCCCGGGCGATCTGGGCGTCCTGCTCGCCGGACGGCAGGCCGTCGACAAAGGTGCGGTCGATCTTCAGCACATCGATGGGGAATTGCTTGAGGTAGTTGAGCGACGAATAACCGGTGCCGAAGTCATCCACGGCGATGCTCAGGCCTAGGTTCTTCAGCCCGGCCAGGATCTGCATCGCCTCACTGACTTCGCGCATCAGGATACTTTCGGTCAGTTCCAGCTCCAGGCAAGCCGGCGGCAGACCGGTGCTGCGCAGGATGTTGGCGATGCGCGTGCCGAGCAGGCCGTCGGAGAACTGCCGGGCCGAAATATTGACCGAGACTTTCGGCACCCGGACCTTGGCCTGGTGCCAGGTCTTGAGTTGCCGACAGGCTTCGTCGATGACCCAGTCACCGACATCCACCACCAGCCCGAGCTCCTCCAGTACCGGGATGAAGTCCCCCGGCGGCACCAACCCGCGTCGCGGATGGCGCCAGCGCAGCAGGGCTTCGGCGCCAGTCAAACGTTTGCCATCGCCGCTGAACTGCGGTTGGTAATACAGCACGAACTCATTCTGCTCCAGGGCATGGCGCAGGTCGCTTTCCAGTTCCAGCCGCTCCAGGGCGCTGGCGTTCATGTCGGCCTGGTAGAACTGGAAGTTGTTCTTGCCACGCTCCTTGGCGTGATACATGGCGGTGTCGGCGTTTTTCATCAACTGGCTCAGCTCGTTGCCGTCCTGAGGGCTCAGGGCGATACCGATACTGGCGGTGACGAAAAACTCCCGACCTTCGAGCACGAATGGCCTGACCAGGCTGGCGAGGATCTGTTCGGCCACGGTAATCGCCCGGTTCAGTGCCATCTCGCGACTGGCGCGCGGTTGCAGCAACAGGGTGAATTCGTCGCCGCCCATGCGCGCCACGGTGTCGTCATCGGCGACGCAACCGAGCAGTCGCGTGGCCATCTCCTTGAGCATCCGGTCGCCGGCGGCGTGGCCCAGGGAGTCGTTGATCGGTTTGAAGCGGTCCAGGTCGAGGAACATCAGCACCACCCAGTTCTTCTGCCGCTCGGCCGATTGCAACGCGGTGTGCAGGCGATCCTGGAACAGCGTGCGGTTGGGCAGGTGGGTGAGGGCGTCGTAGTAGGCCAGGCGATGGATCCGCTGCTCGCTGGCCTTGCGTTCGCTGATGTCGCTGAAGAAGCACACGTAACTGGCCAGGTCGCCTTCGTCATCCAGCACGGCGGTGATGCCGACCCACGCCGGGTAGTGCTCGCCATTGCGCCGCTTGAGCCAGACTTCGCCTTCCCAGGTGCTGTGCTGCTGCAACTGCTTGAGCACGTAGCGCAGGTGAGCTTCCTGTTGCTCGTCGACGGTCAGCATGTTGGGCAACTGGTCCAGCACTTGCGACACCGCATAACCGCTGACACGGCTGAAGGCTTCGTTGGCCTGGACAATATAGCCGGCCGGGTCGGTGATCAGGATCGCCGAGGTCGAATGCTCGAATACCGTGGCGGCCATGCGCAGGTCTTTTTCAGCGCGCCGCTGCTGACTGATGTCGCGGCCCACGCCGAGCACGCCTTCGAATGCGCCGTGTTCATCCCACACCAGCACCAGCCGCAATTCGATGGGGATCTTGCGTCCGTCGGCACGCAGGCAGTCGAACAGGAACAGCTGGGTCTGCAGCTGGTTGCGCAGCTCGGCCAGTTGCTCGGGACTGTCGAGGGCCTTGCTGACCCGCTCCATCAGGGCATAGATGCCGGTCAATTGCTGCGGATTGGCGATGGTCGATTGCCAGCCGTTCTGGAAGATCCAGTCCGCGTTATAGCCAAGCACGGCTTGCACTGATGGGCTGACGTAGTTGAGCGAGAGCTTGTTGTCGGTGGAGAAAATTACGTCGCTGATGCTTTCGGCGAGCATCCGGTAGCGTTGTTCGCTGTCACGCAGCGATTCGCTGGCTTCGATCTGTTCGGTGATGTCCTTGGCCACGCCGATGATCCGTGTCACCTGGTCGTAGTGGTCGCGGGCCAGGGCTTGCTCGCGAATATCGAAGCGCCGCCATTTGCCATTGCGATGACGAAAGCGCAGCTGGCATTGCAGCAATTGGGCATAACCGGCCTGCCGTTGCTGCTGGCGCAGGCAGTGGTAATGATCGGCGTCTTCGTTATGCAGCAGGATTTCCCAGAAGTATTCGCCCATCTGTTGCAGTTCGGTGCGGTCGTACCCCAGGGTCTGGCCCAGGTGATGGTTGCTGAAGATCATCCGCTGGCTGATGACGTCCTGCACGTAAAGATGATCCGGCACGGTGCGTACCACGTCGGACCAGAAGCCTTCTCGCTCAAGCAGCGAGAGCTCGATCAGTTTGCGGCTGGTGATGTCGCTGATACTGAGGATGACGGCGTTATAGTCTTGCTGTTTTTCCGGCAGGCGCAGGACCAGCCACAGGTGTTGATCGCGGCCGTGGGCATCCTGGAGCTTGATTTCCAGTTCCAGTTGTTTGTGCGGGTCGAGCAGCGCTTCGAGCAGTTTCGAGCCAATCGGGTTGTTGCCTTCTTGCCCCTTGCCGACCAGCAATTGCCAGGCCTGCTCGCAGGTGTCGACGTTGAGCAGCTTCAACGCCATCTGATTGACTTCGGTGACGTGCATTTCCTGGCGCAGTTGCTCGAGCTGGTGCGGATGTTCCACCCAGGTGCGCAATTGATCGCCATTGTGCAGGCCGGCCTGCTCAAAAAATGCCTTGAGCCCCGACAGGTCAAGCACGCACAGGGCCACGCCGGTGCCTTCGAAAATATCCTGGTAGCGCCGACGACCTTCGTGCAACTGGCGCTGGCGCCGGCGCATGTTCAATAGCGCGATCACCGGCAACAGCGAAAACGCCAGGCCCAGCAGGCATTTGCCGATGAAGGCCGGTAGCAGTTGTTCGAGCACCTGGCGTCGGTCGAATAGCCCGCGCAGTTGCCAGTCGCTGCTGCTCAAGGGCACGGTCAGCACCGTGTTGCTCAGATCATCCGGCGATAGACGGGTGGCGTTGGCCGAGGGCAGCCCCTCGTCGCGACTGATGATCTGTTGGGTGAGGCGGTTTTCCACCAGCCACAGCGGGCGCAGGCCCACATCGGCCTGTTTGGTCAGGGTCGAGAAAAAGCTCGGGGTCAGGCGCAGGGCCCAGTAGCCCCGGCCGCTACCGGTGGCCTGATGCAACAGTAGATGCACCACGGAGCCGTCTTCGGCATTGCTGAAATAGTGCGCCTGGGCACGGCTGCGGCGTACCAGTTCACCCAGGTAGTCGGCGTCCCGGCTGGCGGGGTCGCTGTCGCTGAGCACCTTGCCGGACGGGCTCAGCAACGCCAGGCTGCGTAGATCGGGCAACGACTGCTGGAGTTTGCGCAATAGGGCCTGCTGTTCGTCGGTACTTTGCGGTTGCTCGACGATCGGTAGCAGATTGAGGGCGATTTGCGCGTTCAGGGCCATGTTCAGGCTGACTTGCGCGGCCAGGTCGGCGGTGTATTCGATGGTGTACTGGCGCTGTTGCTGCTGGGTTTCGCGCAGTTGGTCGAGCAACTGCCAGAAGAGCAATCCGAGCAACAGCAGCACCAGCGTGGCCAGTGCGCTCTTCAGTGTCCCGCGCAGGGGGGAGCCGGGCACAGCAGTCGGTGCGCGTGGGGACAGGGGCGGCGTGACGTTGGACAAGCTGTAATCCTGCGGTTTGCTGGACTGGCGCGACACGCACTATAAGCCGGACGCCCGAAGGGCGGCTAGCATGCCTTGACTTGTGGCAAAGTGCCAGTCCCTGGCGGCTGGACCTTGACCGACGGTTGAGGTAGCTTTGCCGGTCAAACAAGAGCGTTCCAGCTCCAGATTCCCAGGCTCTATCCGCCCGCAGGCATTGATGACCATCAAGTGCCGGCGCCGCGCATGGCCTGGCTCGTTCTTTTCACCTGTCACTGACGCTAGGTTCACCATGGCTCAATACGTCTTTACCATGCATCGGCTGAGCAAAGTTGTTCCGCCGAAGCGGGAAATCCTGAAAAATATTTCACTCTCGTTCTTCCCCGGCGCCAAGATCGGCGTGCTGGGCCTCAACGGCTCGGGTAAGTCCACGCTGCTGAAAATCATGGCCGGGGTCGATAACGAATTCGACGGCGAAGCCCGTCCGATGCCGGACCTGAATATCGGCTACCTGCCTCAGGAGCCTCAGCTGGACCCGACCAAGACCGTGCGTGAAGTGGTCGAGGAAGCGGTCAGCGTGATCAAGGACGCCCAGGCGCGCCTGGACGAGGTCTACGCCGCCTACGCCGATCCGGATGCCGACTTTGACAAGCTGGCCGCTGAGCAGGCCAAGCTTGAAGCGATCCTGCAGGCCAGTGATGGCCACAACCTGGAGCGCCAGTTGGAAGTCGCCGCCGATGCGTTGCGCCTGCCGGCCTGGGACGCGAAGGTCGAACACCTGTCTGGCGGTGAGAAACGCCGCGTAGCCCTGTGCCGCCTGCTGCTGTCCGCCCCGGACATGCTGCTGCTCGACGAACCGACCAACCACCTGGACGCCGACTCCGTCGCCTGGCTCGAACACTTCCTGCACGATTTCCCGGGCACCGTGGTTGCGATCACGCACGACCGTTACTTCCTCGACAACGTCGCCGGCTGGATCCTGGAACTCGACCGCGGCGCGGGTATTCCGTACGAGGGCAACTATTCGGGCTGGTTGGAAGCCAAGTCCGATCGTCTGGCCCAGGAATCCAAGCAGCAGTCGGCCCATGAAAAAGCCATGAAGGAAGAACTGGAGTGGGTGCGCAAAGGCGCCAAGGCCCGCCAGTCCAAATCCAAGGCACGCCTGCAACGCTTCGAGGAAATGCAATCCCAGGAATTCCAGAAGCGCAGCGAAACCAACGAGATCTACATCCCGGCCGGTCCGCGCCTGGGTGACAAGGTCATCGAATTCAAGAATGTCTCCAAGGGCTATGGCGACCGCGTGCTGATCGACAACTTGTCGTTCTCCATGCCCAAAGGCGCCATCGTCGGCGTGATCGGTGGTAACGGCGCGGGTAAATCCACGCTGTTCCGTATGCTGATGGGCAAGGAAACACCGGATTCGGGCAGCATCGAAATCGGCGAAACCGTGCAATTGGCCTGCGTCGACCAGAGCCGCGAAGACCTGGACGGCAGCAAGACCGTGTTCCAGCAGATTTCCGACGGCTCCGACCAGATCCGCATCGGCAACTATGAAATTCCGTCGCGCACCTACGTGGGCCGCTTCAACTTCAAGGGCGGCGACCAGCAGAAGTTCGTCAAGGACCTGTCCGGTGGTGAGCGCGGTCGCTTGCACCTGGCGTTGACCTTGAAGGAGGGTGGCAACGTCCTGCTGCTCGACGAACCGTCCAACGACCTCGACGTCGAAACCCTGCGTTCCCTGGAAGAAGCCCTGCTGGACTTCCCGGGCGCCGCCATTGTGATCTCCCACGATCGGTGGTTCCTTGACCGCGTGGCGACCCACATCCTGGCGTACGAAGACGACTCGCAAGCGGTGTTCTTCGAAGGTAACTACACCGAGTACGAAGCCGATCGCAAGAAACGCCTCGGCGAAGCGGCTGCCCAACCGCACCGTGTACGGCACAAGAAACTGGCCTGATTCGCGGTCAGTTGCATAAAAAACGGAGCCTTCGAAGGCTCCGTTTTTTTATGGGCGCTGCAAATTCCCTGTGGGAGCGGGCTTACTCGCGAAGGCGTCGGATAAGCAAGCATTGTGGTTGACTGACCCAGCGCTTTCGCGAGCAATTCCGCTCCCACAAGGTATGTGGCTGTTTTTATCCCGCGGATTGCTTCGCGAAATCGAGCGAAAGAATATTTGGAAGGGTCGGATCCATCTGGTACAGCAAGGCATAGCCTGCACCGGTTATTCCAGTCAACAGACTGACATCGGGCACCCGATCACTGTCGAGATAGGGCCCTTCGAAAAATTGCCGGGAGACTTCGTCAAGTGCCTCTCTGACTCTGTTCATACCCTCGGGGTTATCTGAATGCCGATACAGGTCATACAGGCAGAGCAGATTGCCGAAATCGCCATGGCAAAGGTTGTAGCCCTCGCCAAACCCGTGTTGCCAGAGATTGTTCTCGCATCGCTGTATATCGTCGAGCACGGTCTGCCTGGTCGCTTCATCCAGGGCGTCCCCCATCGACTCCATGAGCTGTCGTCTGGCGATGAGGATGCCTCCGTCGCCGTGGCACCACTTGGAGGTATGGTCCGCCGGCCCGAGGTTGCGCAGGTCCAGCCAGAAACCATCCCGACTCAAGCGGTTTTCACCCTCGAGTACCTGGATGGCCAAAGGCACCAGCGTCGCATCGCCGGTCACGTCATAGGCTTTGCACAGGGCATGGATGACGCCCGAGAGGCCGTGGGACAAGCCCGTCAGAATGACAGAGCGGTCATCGCGTCGTAGAAGCTGGCCATCTTCAATCAGGATTTGGTCTTTTATGTAGTCGACCATGCGTTGTATGGCCGGCAACACGTCCTCCTGTACCGATAACGCATGGATATTGGCCAGCAGTGTCACCGCACCACAACAACCTCCCAGGAAGTCGAAATCATAGTGTTCAGGAGGCACTTCAATCAGCTGGGTCAGCAGGCCGGCAATTTTTTCATCGTGACTGGCGTCTCCAGTGACCTGGCGACGATTGATGAGCAGATAGATGTAAGCCCCCAGCCCGTGATACGCACTGACCGTCAAATCGGTTTTGAAAAAGCCGAAGCGTTGTTCCAGTGAGTCCAGGACCTGATCCAGGCACGATAGAAAGCGCGGTTTGCCGCTCACTTTAAACAGGCTCAGGTAAAACAAGCCAATCCCGGCGATGCCGGAGTACACCCCGTGATCCATTGGCGACGGGTATTTTCTCTGCGTCGTGGGGTGCATATGGAAAGACAGCCAGCTTACATCCTCTGCTGCGCCCACTATCGCGAGTTCCTCGAGGCGGGAACTGATGCTCAGAATCGCGTCGAGGGGCTTCTTTTCAAGGTTCGCCAGCGTTTGCTTGATAAGCGATGGCGGATGTCCATTCGGTTCTGGGAACAAACAGATTTCGAGCAAGGTGCGTTGCAAGGCCCAGTCTTTGTGGGACAGGTTGGCTATTTTCTGTAGGCAGCTTTCCAGCGGGGGCTTCACGGCCGCCATCGGTATTGTTTCACCCTGTGCGCTCGTAAAATAGTTGGCGTTCAGCGGCATGGTAAAGCACGGAATGCTGGACCTTTGCAGGTCGGCTATTTCATAGCGGGGAATGCCCTTTTCCCGATAGGGTTCTTTCAAATCTTTCCACAAGGTCGCGAGCAGAAGTTCTCTGTCGAGCATGTTTTGCATAAAACGTGGGTGACGGATCAGCCCGATGAAGTCAGCGTAGCGTTGAGAGTTTTTCAGCAACACCCGGGTCGACAGTTCGCCTGCGGCTTGTTCAAGCTTCTGCATGATCGCGTGCCGGTGAACCATGAGTCCGCCATAGGCATATTCAAAGCCTTGGAGAAGCTCTGCTTTATAAGCTTGGGCCCCCTTGCGCTCACCCTGCAAAAGCGGCAAGTGTTTTTGCATCAGGTGGTGTTCGAATTCGACTTTACGCAGATGGTAAAAGCCACCGTCGAAAACCAGGGAATGGCGGGTCGAGATAAATAGCGCTTGTCGGGTCAGACCGCTTTGGTCGTTATTGAGTTGCTGTGAAAAGGGTACGAAGCCGCTGGAACATATCGACCGCTGGACCAATTTAAAGCTATTGGACAGTGCGCAGCCAGCGGGCAGGTCAGTGAGCAGGTCGCTGGTGGAAGCCGTGAACAAACACTCGAGGTCAATCATGACCGGACTGTTGCCGCACGCGATAATGTTTTCGTAGTGAAAGTCGATCCCATTCAATGCATGGATGACGGCTATTTGTGCCCCCATTTTTTCATAGAACAGTCCAACGTCCGCTTCGCTGTCACAAGGTAGGTTGTCGATTTTCTCTACCCAGCTATGTCGCTCGCGGCTGAGGATCCTTGGGGTGTGGATAGAAAAACAATCCGCGCCGGTCCACTCACGCAACTGTCCAAGAAGACCATAGAAAAAAATCGCCTCCCGGTTTGCTCTTGGCTTGTAGACCAATGAAGTCGTGCTGATTTTGACTTGGCAGACCGTTTCGCCGCGACCATGGGGGTCACCCAGGCCAAGCTCGATAGCTTCGATTTTCCGGGACGGGATCGAAAATTCCCGCACCAGCGCTTCAGCATCGTCGGCGAAGTTGTGAATGACTGCATAAAGGTAATGGAGGGTGTCTTCCAGCAGATCAAACAGCAGTGTCGCCAGCACTGGGTAGGATTCGAAAAATTTCAGCAGCGGCAACGTGCGCAGATGCTCATTGAATCCGTTCAAGTCAATGTCATCAGCGTTCGCAATCCGTGTATTCAAATAATGGACCAGGCTCTGCTCCGCCGTGCGTTCAACCCGGGCCAGGACATAGCGTTCAAGGCTTGCAAACAACGCGGGTTCATCAATGTGCGTTGACGCATTCAAATAGCGCTCATCTGCCTTGAAGGTGTCGACGAAATAAAGAAAAAAACGATAGCTGAACCAATAAAAATTACCCGTGCCGCCTGAGCTTTCTTTTGTTTCGACATTAATGCTGTCGAGGCGAGCAAGCTTATCCCTAAGGGCGTTCAAGGCGGTTTCGCCATCGGCGGGCAAGCACTGCTGGTTGATAGGTTCCTTGATATAGGAGAGCAGCTGCTCCCTGTTCAACCCAAAGTGATTCAGCAAGGTTTGGTCGTCAGCATGCAGACGGGTCAGGTTGTTTTCAAAAAGGGCGATGTCGCCGTCGGAAGAATATCTGTACTTCCCACGCTGATCTAACTTCAAAGCGTTAACAAGCATGCCGTAGCTCCTGGCATGGATAGAGCAGGCGATGCCTGCTCTATGTTTAAAAGTGTTGCCTGTATGGTGATAAGCTAACCGGGATTAACACATAATTGTTGAACATTCAATGGCGGTGCACGTTCCAAAGGTATTGCATTCCATTGTTGTTACCAGCATTCCGCCGATGTTGTTGGCGGGCGCTTGGTAAGCGTCGAATTCGAGATAAAAGTCACCGGACATGTTCAGGATTTTTTCGCTCATGGTATTTCCTCATCAATGATTAAACATCGCGTACAGTGACTTGTGGTCAATCGGAAGCCAGTCATTGCGCCCGAGCTGTAGGATGTAAAATGAAGTTTTTTATAAGTTGGATTAGGGGTGTCAAAGTCGTGTTGCATGGTGACTTTGAAAAGGGTAGGGGTTAGCACAAAAGAGCGGTGCACTCTGTGGTGCCGCACTCGACAATGGTCAGCGCTGCTGACTCAATGCCAAGGCTGTTAACTTGTTGGTAGGACTTGAAGTCACCGTCGAAGTCACCTGACATTGCCAGTATTTGTTCGCTCATTATGTTTCTCCTCTACTGTTGTCGCGCACCTGTTTTGGTGCGGAAAAAACAGTAGCACGCCCCTGATTTAACACCAACTTGTCGTTATGACCTTATGTTGCAGTTACATGCTGCTACAGGCATGTAATCTGCTGTCGTCACGCTCTAGTGCTAAAGCTATTTATCCGATCCTTTTGATGATGGGAAACATTTGAAATGTTTTATCGGTGCACTTAACAAGCGTCGCTTAATCAAGCGCTATCGCAATGACTTCAATGGCGAGATTCCCCAGCGGTCGTTCCCAGATCACTTCATCCCCTGCCTTCGCTCCCAACAACGCTCGCCCCAGCGGCGAGCCCCAGTTGATCAGTCCACTGGCCGCATCGGCCTGGTCCTCACCGACCAGTTGCACGCGCTGTTCGTGATCATGCTCGTCGACAAAGGTCACCCAATGTCCGATCCGCACTTGATCGGATGAAGTTGGCGCAACGACTTGCGCGCTTTGCAAACGCTGGTTGAAATAGCGCAGATCCCTTTCAATGTCCGCGATGCGCTGCTTGTCTGCCTGGTCCCCTCTGGCCGTCTGCTGGCTGTGCAGCGCCTGCAATTCGGCGACCCGGGCCTGCAATTGGGCGAGTCCGGCGGGGGTGACGTAATTGGCTTGCGCACTGACCTGGCGTTCGACCGGCTGATCGGCCTGGGCAGCGGCATTGTCTTCGTTGACGAAGGCACGACTCATGGAATTGCTCCTCTCATTGGAGTTTGGGCCATGGTCCCAGGCTTTTGGTTTCAACGGATGTCTGCAGGCGACTCACTGCGAGCGATAAGCCCGGGCGGCGTCCTGATCTTTTTGTTGCTGCCAGGCCCGTTCGCGCTCGTCCCAATGGCGTTCGCGATAGGCGTTCCGCTCCTCGCTTTCGCGCATGGCCTGGCACTGGCGGAAACCATCGCTCCAGCCCTCAGCGTAGCGTGCATCCTTGAGATAACGCGGTACGTCTTTCCTGAACTGGCCGGTGATCACCCCAGCGGCTTGTCGTCCACTGCTGCAACCGTCGTCGTAACCGTCGGCAAACGCCGGTGGATAACCTCGGGCGATCAGGTCTTCATGGGTGGTTTCACAGCCGCCGAGCAACATCAACACACCCAGTACCACTGCCACGCGCCTCATTTTCTGCCGTCCTGCCGCGTCCACTTATGCGAGAAGTCTAGAAGCGGATTCGTCAGGCCGACGTGAAAGCACTGTGATTAATCTGTTTGTCGTTTTGCCCGTGCGGCCTGGGTCAATAGTGATACCACTTCACCTCGAGCATCACCTCGTTCTCCGGCGAGGCCAGTTGGCTGAACTCCCGCTGGGCACTCAAGCGCAAGCCGAGGTTGCGGGACAACTCCCACTGTTGATTCAGGCTCAGGCTACGACGCACTTCGCCGTTGACGAAATAATCACCCTTGGCTTCCAGGCTCAGGTTGCCCAGCGGGTTTTTCCATAGCACGCCGCTGTTGAAGCCCGCGGCCGGGGCGATGAACTGGGCGAAGTCGTTGTTGTGCTCGACGCGCACCGTGCCCAGGGCAAAGCCCAGCATATCTTCGCCCAGCGCCCAGGTACCACCGGCGCCGCCGCTGACGTGGCTGACCAGGGTTTCATCATCGTGCTTGCCCGGCACCCGCTCCAGGCCGCCGGTGACCTGCCAGGACAGCGGTTGCAGCAGCTCGTTGCGCGGGGTCAGGGAGCGAATGGTCGCCAGGTCCAGTTGCTGCACTTGCCAGTCATTGCCTTCGTACTGGCGCAGTTTCAGTTGCAGGATCTCGATCTGCGCGCCCAGTGGGAAGCTCTCGCCGTTGTCGTTGAGGTCGTGGTAGGCCATGCGCAAGCCATACTCGCCAAACGCCCGGTCGCCTCGCGTGCCGAGGCCGGCCTGCCAGGTGCGCGACTCATGACCATTCTCGGGCAGGCCAGGTTGCGGGATGTCCAGCTCTGGCGCGGGGTTCTGGTTGATCGCCCGCAACAATTCGAAGCTGCGCTGGGAGCGTTGTGGATCGCGCTCCTGGCCGTTGGCCCGATAGCGCTCCAGACGATAAGCCGCATCGATGATCAGAGCCTGGCGTGCGCGCGGCAGTGCCTTGAATTCAGGGGTTTGCAGTTGCTGCTGGTCGGCGCTGACCTTTAGCACCCATTGCTGCTCATCGTCGCTGAGCGGTTCGGCGCGGCTGAGCAACTCCCGTTCGCGGGAAGGGCGATATTGGATACTTTCCACCAGCCCGGCTTCTTTCACCGCCTTGACGGTGTCGGTGGGAATCGCCGTCAGCGGGAATTGTTCGGTCAGGCGCAGGCTGGGGCGAGCCACTTGCAGCAATTCCAGCAAGCGATAGGAACAGTTTTCGTCGAAGAAAAAATAATCGAACTGAATCTGCTTGAGTTCCCAGACGTGCTCGACCATGCGCTCGGTTTCCGTCTGGCTCAGGTTCAGGCGGTATTCCCACAGGTCGCGGTTCTCCAGGCTACGGTACTCGGAGAGTTTTTCCTGGTATGGCACCAGGGCGAACAGGCCGGGATAACCGCCCATCAAGCCTTTCCAGGCGTAAAGGATGCTGTTGTCGGAGCCTTCGATGTAGGCGCCGAAATTGATCGCATAGCTGAGCAGGGCGGTCTTGTCGGTCTGCACGTCGGCCTGGTCGATGCGCAGCAAGGTGTGACCGAACATCGAGGACGGGCTGTTCAGGTACGCAGCGGGGAAAATCATCACCGCACTGTGGGGCGACACGTCCTTGAACCATTGATTGAATTCGCTGCAGTTGATGGCCGGCAGGTCGGTCAAGTTGAGCTGCGCCTTCAGCCAGCGAGTACGCGCCGGGTACACGCATTGGGCGTGTTGTTGGCCGGCGCTGGCCGGGCCGTACAAGGCGTTCAGCGTGGCGCTCAGTTCACGGTCGGGGTGTTCGTTGCCGTCGGGCGCGAGGAAGAATTTTTTGTCGCTGACATAGCTGCGCCAGCCACCCAGCTTGGCGGTTTCGTAATGGCCCAGGGAAATCCAGAATCGGTCATTGGCCAGTTGCTGCAAACGTTGAGGGTCGACATGAGGCGCGGCGGACAGCGGGGCGCACACACAGAGTGCCAGCCAGGCAAGGCGTTTGAGCATAGTCGGCTACTTGGAAAGTCGAAAAATAAAGACCGCAGGGGCCCCAAAAAGAAAACCCGCTCCCCGAGAGGAGCGAGTGGCATCGAGCTTAAGCTTGAGGCGCGTACTTGGCCAGGCGAGGGTCGCTTTTCAGCACGGCCAGGGTGTTGGTATGCACGTCTTCCGCGGTCACGTCAGCCTTGCTGAAGATCTGCTGGAAGTGCTCGTGGGTAACGGCGGAGAAATGTGCGCGATCTTCCGGCGCCACGCCCAGTACCACGGCGTAGGTGGTCAGCGCTTCGCCCTGACCCTTGGCCATGTCTTCGGACAGCTCGTTCATCATGCCATTCATGGCCAGCCAGGACTTGCCACCGTAGGTCAGTGCCGCGTTGGTCGAGCAACCGTTGGTGCCGGACGTCATGCCGAAGGTAGCGTTACCGGAGGTGCCGTTGGTGGTGGAGGCCAGGAAGTGTGCCGGGGTGCCACGCTGGCCTTCGAACAGCATGTTGCCCCAGCCGCAGTCCGGGCCACCCGGTGCCTGAGCCATGGCGTTGATGGATACAGCGGTGAAGAGAGTACCGAGAAGAATCCGTTTCATAGCTATGTTCTCTTTATGTGCATACCAAAATGGACAGGGTCTGGCACCTTCGTTCCTGTTGGGGGAGGCGCCAGTGGGCCGGTTATTGTTCCAGCCGCGCAATTTGGAGTTTAGGCACGATCCGAGGGTTCCGTGACATTTTGCAAAAACTATCCTTTAAGTCATGAATTTACCGGGTCCGGCCCGGGCTGTACCCCTCGACTATGCTTTGGCCTGAGGCGCTCCTTGCCAGTCAGGTACAGGCGGCGCCAGAATGCCGCTATCTGCCCCGCCTGATGTAAGGAAGCCCGATGCCTGATCCTGTTGCTGCCAGCTTGCGTCTAGCGCCCGAAGCGCTGACTCGTCCGTTTTCCGCTGAACAGTTCAGCTTCTCTACCACCAATGATCTGGAGCCCTTCCGCGGTGTGCTTGGCCAGGAACGTGCGGTCGAAGCCTTGCAGTTCGGCGTGGCCATGCCGCGCCCCGGTTACAACGTATTTGTGATGGGAGAGCCCGGCACTGGCCGGTTTTCGTTCGTCAAACGCTACCTCAAGGCCGAAGGCAAGCGCCTGCAGACCCCGGCTGACTGGGTCTACGTCAACAACTTCGATGAGCCCCGCGAACCCCGTGCCCTGGAACTGCCGTCGGGCACCGCGGGTGCGTTCATCACCGACATCAACGGCCTGATCGACAACCTGCTGGCAACCTTCCCGGCGGTGTTCGAGCACCCGTCCTACCAGCAGAAAAAAAGCGCCATCGACCGCGCCTTCAACCAGCGCTACGACCGAGCCCTCGATGTGATCGAACGCCTGGCGCTGGAGAAGGATGTCGCGCTGTACCGTGACAGCAGCAACATCGCCTTCACGCCAATGAGCGACGGCAAAGCCCTGGATGAGGCGGAATTTGCCCAATTGCCCGAGGCCGAGCGCGAGCGTTTCCATGATGACATCTCGACCCTGGAAGAGCGCCTGAACGAAGAGCTCGCCAGCCTGCCGCAGTGGAAGCGCGAGTCGAGCAACCAGTTGCGCCATCTCAACGAAGAAACCATCACCCTGGCCCTGCAACCGTTGCTGGCGCCATTGTCGGAAAAGTACGCCGAGAACGCGGCCGTCTGTGGCTACCTGCAAGCGATGCAGGTCTATCTGCTCAAGACCGTGGTCGAGCAATTGGTGGACGACAGCAAGACTGACGCCATCGCCCGCAAGCTGCTGGAAGAGCAATACGCCCCGAGCCTGGTGGTCGGTCATCCGTCCAGCGGTGGCGCGCCCGTGGTGTTCGAGCCACACCCGACCTACGACAACCTGTTCGGCCGCATCGAATACAGCACCGACCAGGGCGCGCTCTACACCACCTACCGACAGCTGCGTCCGGGCGCCTTGCACCGGGCCAATGGCGGTTTCCTGATTCTTGAAGCGGAAAAAATGCTCGGCGAGCCGTTCGTATGGGATGCGCTCAAGCGTGCCCTGCAATCGCGCAAGCTGAAAATGGAGTCGCCGCTGGGGGAACTCGGTCGGTTGGCCACGGTGACCCTGACACCGCAGCACATTCCGTTACAGGTCAAGGTCGTGATTATCGGCGCCCGCCAGCTCTACTACGCCTTGCAGGACCTGGATCCGGACTTCCAGGAAATGTTTCGCGTGCTGGTGGATTTCGACGAAGACATCCCGATGGGCGACGAGAGCCTGGAGCAGTTCGCCCAGTTGCTCAAGACCCGCACTTCGGAAGAGGGCATGGCCCCGCTGACCGCCGATGCGGTGGCGCGCCTGGCCACTTACAGTGCCCGGCTGGCCGAACACCAGGGACGCTTGTCGGCGCGTATCGGCGACTTGTTCCAACTGGTCAGCGAGGCGGATTTCATTCGCCAGCTGGCCGGTGACGAGATGACCGACGCCGGCCATATCGAACGCGCGCTCAAGGCCAAGGCCACGCGCACCGGGCGTGTCTCGGCGCGGATCCTCGACGACATGCTGGCGGGGATCATCCTGATCGACACCGATGGCGCGGCCGTGGGCAAGTGCAACGGCTTGACGGTGTTGGAAGTGGGCGACTCGGCCTTTGGTGTACCGGCGCGGATCTCCGCCACGGTGTATCCCGGCGGCAGCGGTATCGTGGACATCGAGCGGGAGGTCAACCTCGGCCAGCCGATCCACTCCAAGGGCGTGATGATTCTCACCGGTTACCTGGGCAGTCGTTATGCCCAGGAATTCCCGTTGGCGATCTCGGCCAGCATCGCCCTGGAGCAGTCCTACGGTTATGTGGACGGCGATAGCGCGTCCCTGGGCGAGGCGTGCACGCTGATTTCGGCCTTGTCGAAAACGCCGTTGAAGCAGTGCTTCGCCATCACCGGCTCGATCAACCAGTTCG
The DNA here is from genome assembly GCF_004786035.1 of Pseudomonas viciae. Classification (NCBI taxonomy): domain Bacteria; kingdom Pseudomonadati; phylum Pseudomonadota; class Gammaproteobacteria; order Pseudomonadales; family Pseudomonadaceae; genus Pseudomonas; species Pseudomonas viciae. The sequence goes on along the minus strand of NZ_CP035088.1, from coordinate 5,754,667 downwards.
GTGAAGTGCAGGCAGTGGGTGGGGTCAACGAGAAGATCGAAGGCTTCTTCCGCCTCTGTGAAGCCCGTGGGCTGACCGGTGAGCAGGGGGCGATCATTCCCCAGGCCAACGTCGCCACCCTGATGCTTGACGAGAAAGTGCTGGCCGCCGTACGCGCCGGGCAGTTCCACGTCTACGCCGTGCGCCAGGCCGACGAAGCCCTGAGCCTGCTGGTGGGTGAGCCTGCCGGTGAGCCGGATGAAAACGGCGAATTCCCGGAGGGCAGCGTCAACGCCCGGGTGGTGGAGCGACTGCGAGTCATTGCGGAGATGATCAGCGAAGACGACATCAAGGAAGCGGAAAAGGAACTGGCGCAGCAGGCATTGGTGGAGGCGAAGCCGGCTTGATGCTTTCCTGATCGTTAGTAAGTCCAATGTGGGAGCGAGTCTGTGGGAGCAAAGCTTGCTCGCGATAGCGGTTTTACAGCCAACAAAGGTGTTGTCTGTGAGGGCGTCATCGCGAGCAAGCTTTGCTCCCACAGACCTCGCTCCCACATTATTTCGGGTTAATCCAAAAAAAGTGCCACCACTTTGGCGTCAATATTCACACTATGACCATTCGGCGCCTTCTGGTCTCGCTTTCCCTTGCGGCCGGAACTTTTCTTCTATCCTCAGCTCAAGGATAACGAGAGTCATCATCGGATCGAAACAGCCCTCCCTGGGCTGAATACCGGATCTACCGAGGGGCGCCGCCATGTCGCGCAACCTTTGCCTCACTCGCCAATGCCTGGGCCTTGTCACCCGTATCGAATGCGCCATTCGCCCCCTGGCGGGGGATACCGGTATGTGGACCTTGCTCTTCGCCGCCGGAATGGCCGGCGAACAACCTTCCGCTATCAAGGCTCAAGGCCCGTTTCCTGGCCCGAACGCCGCTGAAACCATCCTCGACACCATCGTTCAGAGCCTGACATTGCACGGCTATGAGCTGGCCGACGATCCACAAATCTGGTGCCTGCACATGCAAGCCCAACTGCGTGAAATCAATGGAGGACGGTGTCGCAGTGTCGACGGTTTCGAGTTTCGTCCGCTGCATTGACGGCATCGGCGGACGGGCGCGGGCAGTAAAGTTTTGAAACAAGGGCTGGGACCAAGGATCGGTCCGGCGTTTGTGGGGCAGGTCGTGGCTGATATACTCGCCGCGATTTTTCAGCCCTGGTGTGAGACTCAATGGAACGCTTTATCGAAAATGCAATGTACGCCTCCCGTTGGCTGCTGGCGCCGATCTACTTTGGGCTGTCCCTGGGCTTGCTGGCCCTGGCGCTGAAATTCTTCCAGGAAGTCTTTCACGTCATCCCCAACGTGTTTTCCATGGCTGAATCCGATCTGATCCTGGTGCTGCTGTCGCTGATCGACATGGCGCTGGTGGGCGGCCTGCTGGTGATGGTGATGATTTCCGGCTACGAGAACTTCGTCTCGCAACTGGACATCGCCGACGACAAGGAAAAGCTCAACTGGCTGGGCACCATGGACTCTTCATCGCTGAAGATGAAAGTCGCGGCCTCGATCGTGGCCATTTCCTCCATTCACCTTTTGCGCATTTTCATGGATGCCAAGAACGTCGATCCCGAGCACCTGATGTGGTACGTGATCATCCACATGACGTTCGTAGTGTCGGCATTTGCCATGGGCTACCTGGATAAACTGACCAAGCACTGAGGTCGTTTCATCGCCCTGACGCAACGCCCGCCTGTCGAGAAGCAGGCGGGCGTTGTCGTTTCTGGCGGTCGGCCCTTGATGCGGGGCTCGTCACCCGCCCCGGCATCTGTGCTAGTCTGCTCGCCCTTTTGGTTCCGGGCGCTCCGGGAGGCGCTGTGTCATCCACGGCAATTTCCCGAGCCGTCCGCACAGCGGAGCAGCATCATGTCCGAAGTTAACCTGTCCACCGACGAAACCCGCGTCAGCTACGGCATTGGCCGTCAGTTGGGCGACCAACTGCGCGACAACCCGCCACCGGGCGTCAGCCTGGACGCGATCCTGGCCGGTCTGACCGACGCCTTCGCCGGCAAGCCGAGCCGTGTGGGCCAGGACGAAATGTCCGCGAGCTTCAAAGTCATCCGCGAAATCATGCAGGCCGAAGCGGCTGCCAAGGCTGAAGCGGCTGCTGGCGAAGGCCTTGCATTCCTGGCTGAAAACGCCAAGCGCGAAGGCATCACCACCCTGGCGTCGGGCCTGCAATTTGAAGTGCTGACTCAGGGCGAAGGCGCCAAGCCGACCCGTGAAGACCAGGTGCGTACTCACTACCACGGCACCCTGATCGACGGCACCGTGTTCGACAGCTCCTACGATCGTGGCCAGCCAGCCGAATTCCCGGTGGGCGGCGTGATCCCAGGCTGGACCGAAGCCTTGCAACTGATGAATGCCGGCAGCAAGTGGCGCCTGTACGTGCCGAGCGAACTGGCTTACGGCGCCCAAGGCGTTGGCAGCATTCCGCCGCACAGCGTACTGGTGTTTGACGTCGAGCTGCTGGACGTTCTGTAAGACCCTGAATACCTGTGGGAGCGAGCTTGCTCGCGATGGCGGACTTGCATTCAACATCCCAGTTGATTGTCATACCGCTATCGCGAGCAAGCTCGCTCCCACAGGGTTTGGTGCTTCATCCGTGGAACCTGGCATTGAAATCGCCAGTCGGGCGCAACGCCCGCGCATAGCAGAACAGAAACAGATTACGCACCAGTTCCTTGAGCACCAACGGTTCGCTGGAATTGAGGCTGTTGAGGTCCAGATCCCCCTGGTCCTGCAGCTCATTCAAGGCTTCTTCTTCAAGCACCGCGCAGACTTCCCCGGTTTCCCGATGCAGGATCCTGAGGTAGGGATGTGGGCGGTCCAACCAGGCATCGATCAAATAAGTCATGGTTCTCATCTCCTTGATGGGGTTCGATGAGAATAATTCTTATTCGCTAAATAGCAAGTCTCTATTGGTGTTCCGATTCTTTTTCTGACGATGGGTTGTGGCCGCTCAAGACGGCTGGCGCTTGGCTAGGGCTTGGGAAACGGGGCTGAAGCGGGGAGGGTGAAGCACCATCCCACGCCGAGCGCGGGATGGTTTACAGCAGGATCAGACTTTTCTGACGAACTCGGATTTGAGTTTCATCGGGCCGATGCCGTCGATCTTGCAGTCGATGTCGTGGTCGCCATCGCACAGGCGGATGTTCTTGACCTTGGTGCCGACCTTGACCACCAGCGACGTGCCCTTGACCTTGAGGTCCTTGATCACGGTGATGGTGTCGCCGTCCTGCAGGACGTTGCCGACCGAGTCTTTCTTCACGGTGTCATCGGACGCCGTTTCGGCTTCGCCGCCGGCAGACCATTCGTGGGCACACTCCGGGCAGACCAGTTGGGTACCGTCTTCGTAAGTGTATTCGGAATTGCATTTCGGGCAGGGAGGCAACGTGCTCACTAAGGTTCCTTGGGTATCAGGAGGACAAAAGGGCGCACATTATATAGGGTTTTGTTGCCGAAATGGGTGTTCGCAGCATCTGTGGCGAGGGAGCTTGCTCCCGCTCGGTTGCGCAGCGACCGCGTTTTCAAGAGGTGCTTCGCACCTCAGCGGGAGCAAGCTCCCTCGCCACAAAAGCTCGCTGATCGGCCAGGATCAGTGGGTACGCGCCACCGCAAACTCGCTCAACTCCACCAACGCATCGCGGTATTCGCTGGCCGGCAGTGCATCGAGGCATTTGATTGCGCGGGCGACGTAGTCGCGGGCCAGTTTCGCGGTGTAGTCCAGCGAGCCGGACGCTTCAACCGCTTCACGAATGCTTTCCAGGTCCTCGATCCCGCCTTTCTGGATCGCCTTGCGCACCAGCGCTGCCTGTTCCAGCGTACCTTCGCGCATGGTGTAGATCAGCGGCAGGGTCGGCTTGCCTTCGGCCAGGTCGTCACCGACGTTCTTGCCCAGGGTCTCGGCGTCGCCCTTGTAGTCGAGCAGGTCGTCCACCAACTGGAAGGCCACGCCCAGGTGATCGCCAAAGGTGCGCAACGCTTCACTCTGTTCGGCGCTGGCGCCTGCCAGGGCGGCGGCGCTGTGGGTCGAGGCTTCGAAGAGCATCGCGGTCTTGCCGCGGATGACTTCCATGTAAGTCTCTTCCGTGGTGCTGGCGTCGCGCACCTTGGACAGTTGCAACACTTCGCCTTCGGCGATGATGCGAGTGGCCTGGGACAGGATCTTCATCACCGGCATCGAGCCCAGTTCGACCATCATTTCGAATGAGCGCGAATACAGGAAGTCGCCCACCAGAACGCTGGGGGCATTGCCCCACATGGCATTGGCGGTCGAGCGGCCACGGCGCATGCCGGACATGTCGACCACGTCGTCATGCAGCAGGGTCGCGGTGTGCAGGAATTCGATGGTGGCCGCCAGCAGGCGCATGTCGTCGCCTTCGCGACCCAGGGCCTTGCCGCACAAAAGCACCAATAGAGGACGCAGGCGCTTGCCACCGGCCGAGGTGATGTAGTCGCCGATTTTCGATACCAGAGGCACTCGGGAAGTCAGCTGCTTCTTGATGATGCCGTCGACGGCGCTAAAATCGTCCGCCACCGCGCGGTAGAAAGCTTGGGGTTGCATCAGCGACAGGTGCTCCAGAAGGGTTGCGCGGCATGCTAGGACCCCCACCCAGACCTGTCAAGGCGCGATGGACGGCTACTTGCAAGGCTGTTGCACCTTGCGTACAATCGCGCACCCTGAACTTCCTGGGCAGCACCTGCCTTACGCAATTGCATCCGGGCCTTCCAGCCCATGCAGCCATGCCAGCCAATACCTCTTCTTATAAAGCGCTGGGTGAGCAGGATTATCGGAGAAATACCATGTCGTACGCAGTAATTGTTACTGGTGGCAAGCAATACAAGGTCGCCCCAGGTGAATACCTGAAGATCGAAAAACTGGAAATCGCTACCGGCGAATCCGTGACTTTTGATCGCGTTCTGTTGGTCGCCAATGGCGATGACGTGAACATCGGCGCTCCAGTCGTTGCTGGCGCTACCGTTGTGGCTGAAGTGATCTCCCAAGGTCGTCACGATAAAGTCCGCATCATCAAGTTCCGTCGTCGTAAGCACCACATGAAGCGTATGGGCCACCGCCAGTGGTACACCGAGATCAAAATCACCGGTATTCAGGCTTAATTTCAGCCTAATTCCTCACTAGGAGAATTGACTCATGGCACACAAAAAAGCTGGTGGTAGTACCCGTAACGGTCGCGACTCAGAAGCCAAACGCCTTGGCGTGAAGATGTATGGCGGCCAGAAGATCATTCCGGGCAACATCATCGTGCGTCAGCGCGGCACCCAATTCCACGCCGGTTACGGTGTTGGCATGGGTAAAGATCACACTCTCTTCGCGAAAATCGAAGGCGTGATCAAGTTTGAAGTAAAGGGCGCGTTCAACCGCCGTTACGTGAGCGTTGTCGCAGCTTAATTGCGAGATCGCTGGAAAAGCCCTGTCTTGCGACGGGGCTTTTTCGTTTGTGGGGTGAGTCTCTTGCAAAACTGTTTGTATGGGCTGTCGGCGCTGCGGTTGGGGCGTGTCATCAGGTCGCTGCGCTCATTTTTGCAAGAGTCTTATGTCTTGTTTTTTTGGCTCGTCCGTATGGCGAGAGGCGTGTGTCATGAAGTTTGTTGATGAAGTATCGATTCGAGTAAAGGCTGGCGACGGCGGCAATGGCTGCATGAGTTTCCGTCGGGAAAAATTTATTGAAAATGGTGGTCCGAACGGTGGTGATGGGGGCGATGGCGGCTCGATCTACATGCTCGCCGACGAAAACCTCAACACCTTGGTGGACTACCGTTACACCCGGCACTTCGATGCCGAGCGTGGCTCCAACGGCGGCAGCACCGACTGCACCGGCAAAAAAGGTGAAGACCTGGTCCTGCGCGTGCCGGTCGGCACCACGGTGATCGACTCCGCCACCCAGGAAGTCATTGGCGACCTGACCAAGGCTGGCCAGCGTCTGCTGGTCGCTCATGGCGGCTGGCACGGCCTGGGTAACACCCGTTTCAAATCCAGTACCAACCGTGCGCCGCGCCAGACCACCCCAGGCAAGCCGGGTGAGCAGCGCGACTTGAAGCTGGAAATGAAGGTGTTGGCCGACGTGGGCCTGCTGGGCCTGCCGAACGCTGGTAAAAGTACCTTCATTCGCTCGGTGTCGGCAGCCAAGCCGAAAGTCGCCGATTACCCGTTCACCACCCTGGTGCCGAACCTGGGCGTGGTCAGCGTCGATCGCTGGAAGAGCTTCGTGGTCGCGGACATCCCGGGGCTGATCGAAGGTGCTTCCGACGGTGCCGGCCTGGGGATTCGCTTCCTCAAGCACTTGTCCCGTACTCGCCTGTTGCTGCACCTCGTGGACATGGCGCCGCTGGATGACACCGATGCCGCCGATGCTGCTGAAGTCATCGTCAGCGAGCTGACCAAGTTCAGCCCGGCCCTGGCCGAGCGTGACCGTTGGCTGGTGCTGAACAAGTGCGACCAGATCCTCGAAGAAGAGCACGAGGAGCGGGTCAAGGAGATCGTCGATCGCCTGGAGTGGGAAGGTCCGGTCTATGTGATCTCGGCCATTGCCAAAGAAGGCACCGAGCGCCTGTGCCACGACATCATGCGTTACCTGGAAGATCGCGCCGATCGCCTGGCCAATGACCCGGTCTACAAGGAAGAGCTGGCCGAACTCGATCAGCGTATCGAAGACGAGGCCCGTGCCCAGTTGCAGGCGCTGGATGACCAGCGTGCCCTGCGTCGCAGCGGCGTGAAGTCGGTCCATGACATCGGTGACGACGATTGGGACGAAGAAGATGTGGATGACGAAGACGGTCCGGAAATCATCTACGTTCGCGACTGACTCTGCGGCAAGTGGAGCTCCTGTGGGAGCAAGGCTTGCCCGCGATGACAGTTCATCCGGCGAGGCGCGGTGTTATCATCGCAGCCAGCCGGTTTCCAAGGCGCCGCTCATTCGAGCGGCGTTTTGGTATCTGTAAAACGCAAATACGAATAATCCCATGGGCGGCGCTGGGTCGCGCCGTTCGCTGGCAAAGGTTGAAGATGATGCGGAGCAAGGTGACGGGTGCGCAGCGCTGGGTCGTGAAGATCGGCAGCGCACTGCTGACAGCGGATGGCAAGGGCCTGGATCGTCAGGCGATGGCGGTGTGGGTCGAGCAGATGGTGGCCTTGCATGAGGCTGGCGTCGAGCTGGTATTGGTCTCTTCGGGGGCTGTGGCAGCGGGTATGAGCCGTTTGGGCTGGACGTCGCGACCCAGCGCGATGCACGAATTGCAGGCCGCTGCCGCCATCGGCCAGATGGGTTTGGTGCAGGCTTGGGAGTCGAGCTTTGCCGAGCACGGTCGTCATACGGCGCAGATCCTGCTGACCCATGATGACCTGTCTGACCGCAAGCGTTACCTCAATGCCCGCAGCACCTTGCGGGCGTTGGTTGAGCTCAAAGTCATCCCGGTGATCAACGAGAACGACACGGTGGTCACCGACGAAATCCGTTTCGGCGATAACGACACCCTGGCCGCGCTGGTGGCGAACCTGGTGGAGGCGGACCTGCTGGTGATTCTTACGGATCGCGACGGCATGTTCGACGCCGATCCGCGCAACAACCCCGACGCCAAGCTGATCTACGAAGCCCGTGCCGATGACCCGGCGCTGGATGCGGTGGCGGGCGGTACCGGCGGTGCGCTGGGTCGTGGCGGTATGCAGACCAAGCTGCGTGCCGCGCGTCTTGCGGCGCGCTCCGGGGCTCACACCATCATTGTCGGCGGTCGCTTGGAACGTGTGCTGGATCGTCTGAAGGCGGGCGAGCGCATTGGTACCTTGCTCTCGCCTGAGCGCGGCATGCTGGCGGCGCGCAAACAGTGGCTGGCCGGCCACCTGCAAACCCGTGGCACTTTGGTTTTGGATGCTGGTGCCGTGTCGGCCTTGGCCCAGGGCAACAAAAGCCTGCTGCCGGTGGGTGTGAAGCTGGTCCAGGGCAGTTTCCGTCGTGGCGAAATGGTGGTGTGCGTGGCGCCGGATGGTCGAGAGATCGCCCGTGGCCTGGCCAACTACAGCGCGTTGGAAGCGCAGAAAATCATCGGTCAGTCGTCTGATGCGATTGTCGGTCTGTTGGGTTACATGGCTGAACCTGAGTTGGTTCACCGTGACAACCTGATCCTCGTCTAAGGAAAAATCATGGGTTTGGCAAAAGGATTGATCGGTTTGCTGCTGGCATTGCCGTTGCTGGCTTCGGCCGAAGAAATCGGCCAGGTATCGACGGTGTTCAAGTTTGTCGGGCCGAACGACCGGATCGTGGTCGAGGCGTTCGATGATCCCAAGGTCGACGGTGTGACCTGCTATCTGTCGCGAGCCAAGACCGGCGGCGTGAAGGGCGGTCTGGGTCTGGCCGAGGACCGCGCCGAGGCGTCCATCGCCTGTCGCCAGGTTGGGCCCATCAGCTTCAAGGGTGAACTCAAGGACGGCGAAGAGGTGTTCAGGGAGCGCACTTCGCTGGTGTTCAAGACCATGCAGGTAGTGCGTTTCCTCGACAAGAAACGCAACACGCTGGTGTACCTGGTCTATAGCGACCGCGTGATCGAAGGCAGCCCGCAGAATGCGGTGACGGCCATTCCGATCTTGCCGTGGCGTTAAGTCTCGAATAATGGGCGAGCCGATCGGCTCGCTCTTTCAAACTCTATGAATGTGTTGTGCTTCAGGCGCGAAGGGATTCGTATGCGTGGGTTTTTGCTGTTGTTTGTGCTGGGTTGTTCGGTTTGCGTCGAGGCGTTGGCGGAACCGTTTTATAACGCAAAGCCCTTGGCTCATCCGGTGATCAAGGTCTCCCAGGAGAGTGGTGCGACCTTGGCCTTTATCCGCGAGGCGCAGGGTGTCGTCGGCTATTCATGCTTGTGCGATTCGCCGGACGGTGTCCCGCAAGCGCTCGACACGTATGGCGATGCGAGCATCGAGTCGGTGTTCTACGCCAGTCTCGACAGCGATCTGCAGACGTTGATCGTGCTGTCCCGCGCCAAGGGGCAGTCCGCACTTCACGGTTATCGCTTCGTGCCGGCCACTGGTCGGTATCGCCGGCTGGAGACGCTGCAGCCGGTATTGGATTGTATTGCCACTGATCACAAGGCCCTCACTGCCGCACTGGTTCAGAAAGAGCTGGGCAAGTTACCGCCCTACGATTACAGCGCTGTGTTACCCAAGACCGGCATCGCCGAGTTCGACACACTGGAGCCCGCGAGTGGCACGCTGGTGGGCTACTTTGGTGTCGATGGTGTCCCGGCTTCAGTGGGGCAGTCGGCAGAGGATCCTCATCGCGACACCTACAAGAAAACTTTCCAGCAACGCGAAGGGCGCTGGCTCACGCTGACTTATGAGCGCGTGCCTCCCCAGGACGAGGATGTGGGTTCTGCCTACCGTGTCAGTCGGATGGCTTGGGAAACCAATCCAAAGGTGTACCAGGGCTCCGAGGATGGTCCGTGGGCGGCTTTGGGTGATGGACGGCTCTGGGCGCTGGGTTCGTATGTTCAGGGTAAGCGGTCGGGTAAGTGGACTGAATTCGACGAGTCGGGCTACGAGTCCATCGGTGCCTATGTGGATGGGTTGCGCCAGGGGCCGTGGGTCGTCAGTGATGGGAGTACGGTTTCCAAGGGCATGATCGTCGACGATTTCTACGAGGGGCGCTGGACGATCGAGGCGCACGATGATGAGCAGATGTCGGGCTTCGACACTTACAAGCACGGTGATTTTGATGGGCCCTCCGAGCGCGTGAGTCAGGGGGTGGTTGTCCAGCGTGGAGATTTCGTGGCGGGCCGGCAGCACGGGGAGTGGAAAATGCCCTGGGGTGAGGGGCATTACGTGCGGGGTGTGCGGGAGGGTCGTTGGAAATTGAATGTAGAGGGTGGTGGTGTCCAGGCTGTGGATTTCGTCGCTGATAAGAAGCAAGGCGAATTGCGCGAAGTGGATGCCGCAGGTGTCTTGCGGCTCGTCGAGCATTACCGCGCGGGTGTGCTGGATGGCTTGAAACAAACCTACGCAGCGAATGGCAAGCTCACCTATTCGGCCAACTATGCCAATGGCCAGATCGAAGGGCGTGCCCTGACCTACAGTGACGACGGTGCGGTGCTGCTTTCGGATATCTCGTGGCGGCATGGTTCGAAAGAGGGGTCGTTTCGCCTCTATTACCCCAATGGCCAGCCCGACACGGTGGCAACCTACGAGGGTGGTGAGCCCATTGGGAATCTGCAATCCTTTGATGCGAATGGCGTGCTGATCGCTGACAGGAACTACTGCCATGTGCCTGATGGCAAGTACACCAGCATCAAGCGCTGCGGCAGGCAGCGAGGGGCTTTCAACAACGGCCATTTCGACTCTGAGAGCGAGTACCTGTTCGGAAACGAGCAAAGTGCTCGCCACACCCAGGATGGGCGTAATGTCCGTGAGGTGTTGCTGGAGCCGGATGATCGCGTCATTCACAGGGAGTACTACCCCGACGGTCAGTTAAAGTTCTCCGAGGCCAAGCAGGGCTTTCGTCTGATAACGGTCGAGGGGAAGGAATACAAGGATTACTCATACGCCAAGCGTGAAGGTGAGACGGTTTACTACTACCCGACGGGCGTGGTTGAGCGTCGCATGAATTTCAAGGATGACAAGATAGTGGGGTGTTACACCGGCTACGATGAGGTCGGTGTACAGAATTTCCCACCACCTGGTGGTTGCCCTCCGCCCAAGCCAGTGGTTTTCAATTTTGGTGAGTAGCGGGGCTGCTCCCGCAAGGGGCTGTGCCGAACACAAAGCTTGTGCCCGCTAAAGATCCAGTGTGGGGGCGGGCTTGCTCGCGAAGAAGTCATCACATCCAGCATGGATGCCGGCTGACCCACCGCTCCCGCAAGGAAAGGTGTTAAATCCCAGGCAATAAAAAACCGACCCTGGGGTCGGTTTTTTAACGAGCGCGTCGCTTAGGCAGCAGCGGCAACGTTCAGGGCCTTTACGTGGCCATTCAGGCGGCTCTTATGGCGAGCAGCTTTGTTCTTGTGGATGATGCCTTTATCGGCCATGCGGTCGATAACTGGCACAGCCAGAACGTAAGCAGCTTGAGCTTTTTCAGCGTCTTTTGCGTCAATGGCCTTAACTACGTTTTTGATGTAGGTACGGACCATGGAACGCAGGCTGGCGTTGTGGCTGCGACGCTTCTCAGCCTGTTTTGCACGTTTTTTGGCGGAAGGTGTGTTGGCCACCGTCGAGCTCCTCGAAAGACTTTTTAGGAAATAGCAAACAAAATAGGCCGCGAATCATGCCGATGAGTTGAGGTCTTGTCAAGGGCGGGTGACGCGTTCCGCTGAATGGCAGGTGCAGCGCACCGAAGGATTTCTTTCCGGCGTGCGACCTGTAAACTCGCGGACTTTGGCTCTGCACTGTTTAGCGGCGCGGAGTATCGCATAAGTGGGCGCGTTGTTCGCCTGCTGTTTATCGACAGGCAAAAACTCTTTTCATGAATCTGCTCAAATCGTTGGCTGCCGTCAGCTCTATCACGATGCTTTCCCGTGTCCTGGGGTTCGTTCGCGACACGCTGATCGCACGGATATTCGGTGCCGGAATGGCCACCGACGCCTTCTTCATCGCCTTCAAATTGCCCAATCTATTGCGACGAATCTTCGCCGAAGGCGCTTTTTCCCAGGCTTTCGTACCGATCCTGGCGGAATATAAAAGCCAGAAGGGCGACGAGGCGACCCGCACGTTCATTGCCTACGTCACCGGTCTGCTGACGCTGGTGTTGGCCTTGGTCACGGCCGCCGGCATGCTCGCCGCGCCATGGGTGATCTGGGCCACGGCGCCGGGGTTTACCGATACCCCGGAGAAATTCCAGCTCACCTCGGACCTGCTGCGGGTGACCTTTCCTTATATATTGCTGATTTCCCTGTCGTCCCTGGCCGGCGCGATCCTCAATACCTGGAACCGTTTTTCCGTGCCGGCTTTTGTGCCGACCCTGCTCAACGTCAGCATGATCGTATTCGCGCTGTTCCTGACGCCGTATTTCGACCCACCGGTGATGGCTCTCGGCTGGGCGGTGTTGGTGGGTGGCCTGGCGCAGTTGCTGTATCAACTGCCGCACCTGAAAAAGATCGGCATGCTGGTGCTGCCGCGGCTGAGCCTGCGTGACAGTGGTGTGTGGCGGGTGATGAAGCAGATGTTGCCGGCCATCCTTGGGGTGTCGGTGAGCCAGATTTCCCTGATCATCAACACCATTTTCGCCTCGTTCCTGGTGGCCGGCTCGGTGTCGTGGATGTACTACGCCGACCGCCTGATGGAGTTGCCGTCCGGCGTACTGGGCGTGGCCCTGGGCACGATCCTGTTGCCGACCCTGGCCAAGACCTACGCCAGCCAGGACCGCCAGGAGTACTCGCGCATCCTCGACTGGGGCCTGCGCCTGTGTTTCGTGCTGGTCTTGCCTTGCGCCCTGGCGCTGGGGATCCTGGCCGAGCCGCTGACGGTTTCGCTGTTCCAATACGGTCAATTCAATGCGTTCGACGCCTCGATGACCCAGCGCGCGCTGATTGCCTATTCGGTGGGCCTGCTCGGGATCATCGTGATCAAGGTGCTGGCGCCAGGCTTCTACGCCCAGCAAAACATCCGCACACCGGTGAAAATCGCCATCTTTACCCTGGTGATGACTCAGTTGTTCAACCTGTTGCTGATCGGTCCGCTGGCGCACGCCGGCCTGGCCCTGGCGATCAGTGCCGGCGCTTGCCTCAACGCCGGGCTGCTGTTTTATCAACTGCGCAAGCAGAAGATGTATCAGCCGCAACCGGGCTGGGGCAAGTTCGGCCTCAAGCTGCTGGTCGCCGTGGCGGTAATGTCGGCGGTCTTGCTTGGGGCGATGCATTTCATGCCGGCCTGGGGCGAAGGGCAGATGCTCGAGCGTTTCCTGCGCCTGGGCGTGCTGGTCGTCGCTGGCGTAGTGGCGTATTTCGGTATGTTGCTGCTGATGGGTTTCCGTCTGCGCGACTTCAATCGCAAGGCCTTGGGCTGAGGCTCGGCCCTCGATAATCCCGGGCCGGGCAGCGGTTTTGTCGGTTCGATCACTTTGGGTGACGGTGTTGCCTGTCGTCGGCCGCCGGGTGTGGTTATAATCGGCCACTTTATGAGCAAGAAGCGCGTTATGCAGCTGGTCCGAGGCCTCCACAATCTGCGCCCCCAGCATCGGGGCTGTGTCGCCACTATTGGCAACTTTGACGGTGTTCACCGTGGCCACCAGGCTATCCTGGCGCGGCTGCGCGAGCGTGCGCTGGAATTGGGCGTGCCCAGTTGCGTGGTGATCTTCGAACCGCAGCCGCGGGAGTTTTTCGCCCCGGACACCGCACCGGCCCGTCTGGCCCGGTTGCGGGACAAACTGCAATTGCTGGCCGCCGAAGGTGTCGACCGGGTCCTGTGCCTGGCCTTCAATCAGCGCCTGAGCAAGCTCAGCGCGGCCGAGTTCGTCGACACCATCCTGGTGGACGGTCTGGACGTGAAACATCTGGAGGTCGGCGACGACTTCCGTTTCGGTTGCGACCGCTCAGGGGATTTCGATTACCTGCAACAGGCCGGTATCGCCCAGGGCTTCACTGTCGAAGCGGCGCAGACTGTCGAAATGGATGGCCTGCGTGTCAGCAGCACCCAGGTCCGCAATGCCCTGGCGGCGGCCGACTTCGAATTGGCCGAGCGCTTGCTCGGCCGGCCGTACCGGATTGCCGGGCGGATCCTGCACGGGCAGAAACTGGCGCGCCAATTGGGCACGCCGACCGCCAACGTGCAACTCAAGCGTCGTCGTGTGCCGCTGACCGGGGTGTTCCTGGTGAGTGTCGAGATCGACGGCAAGACCTGGCCCGGTGTCGCCAATATCGGCGTACGGCCCACGGTCCAGGGGGATGGCAAGGCCCACCTCGAAGTACATGTTCTGGATTTTGCCGGCGATCTGTATGACCGGCGTTTGACGGTGGTTTTCCACCAAAAGCTGCGTGAAGAGCAGCGTTTTGCCTCTCTGGAGGCGCTCAAGACGGCGATCCATGCAGATATCGCCGCCGCCCGTGCCCTTGTCGCAACCAGCGCCAATCGCTAATGAAGAGCCTTAAATGACCGACTATAAAGCCACGCTAAACCTTCCGGACACCGCCTTCCCTATGAAGGCCGGCCTGCCTCAGCGCGAACCACAGATTCTGCAGCGTTGGGACAGCATTGGCCTGTACGGAAAGTTGCGCGAAATTGGCAAGGATCGTCCGAAGTTCGTCCTGCACGACGGCCCTCCGTACGCCAACGGCACCATTCACATCGGTCACGCGCTGAACAAGATTCTCAAGGACATGATCATCCGCTCCAAGACCCTGTCGGGTTTTGATGCGCCGTATGTTCCGGGCTGGGACTGCCATGGCCTGCCGATCGAGCACAAGGTCGAAGTGACCCACGGCAAGAACCTGGGCGCGGACAAGACCCGCGAGCTGTGCCGTGCCTACGCCACCGAGCAAATCGAAGGGCAGAAGTCCGAATTCATCCGCCTCGGCGTGCTGGGCGACTTCGCCAACCCGTACAAGACCATGGACTTCACGAACGAAGCCGGCGAAATCCGTGCCCTGGCGAAAATCGTCGAGGGTGGCTTCGTGTTCAAGGGCCTCAAGCCGGTGAACTGGTGCTTCGATTGCGGTTCGGCCCTGGCCGAGGCGGAAGTCGAGTACGAAAACAAGAAGTCGTCGACCATCGACGTCGCGTTCCCTATCGCCGATGAAGACAAGCTGGCCGCCGCGTTTGGCCTGGGCAAGCTGAGCAAACCGGCGTCGATCGTGATCTGGACCACCACCCCGTGGACCATCCCGGCCAACCAGGCACTGAACGTCCATCCGGAATTCAACTACGCCCTGGTCGATGTCGGCGACAGGCTGCTGGTGCTGGCCGAAGAGCTGGTCGAATCCTGCCTGGCCCGCTACAACCTCGAGGGCTCGGTGCTGGCCACCGCGCCAGGTTCGGCGCTGGAGCTGATCAATTTCCGTCATCCGTTCTATGACCGCCTGTCGCCAGTGTACCTGGCCGACTACGTGGAATTGGGTGCGGGCACTGGCGTGGTTCACTCCGCGCCGGCCTATGGCGTTGACGACTTCGTGACCTGCAAGAAATACGGCATGGTCAACGATGAGATCCTCAACCCGGTGCAGAGCAATGGCGTGTACGTGCCGTCGCTGGAGTTCTTTGGCGGCCAGTTCATCTGGAAAGCCAACCCGGCCATCGTCGATAAGCTGACCGAAGTCGGCGCGCTGCTGCACACCACCATCATCGAACACAGCTACATGCACTGCTGGCGCCACAAGACCCCGCTGATCTACCGCGCCACCGCGCAGTGGTTCATCGGCATGGACAAGCAGCCAACCACTGGCGACACCCTGCGCCAGCGTTCGCTCAAAGCCATCGAAGACACCCAGTTCGTTCCGTCCTGGGGCCAGGCGCGCCTGCATTCGATGATCGCCAACCGTCCGGACTGGTGCATCTCGCGCCAGCGCAACTGGGGCGTGCCGATCCCGTTCTTCCTGAACAAGGAAAGCGGCGAGTTGCACCCACGCACCGTCGAGCTGATGGAAGAGGTGGCCAAGCGCGTCGAAGTCGAAGGCATCGAAGCCTGGTTCAAGATGGACGCCGCCGAACTGTTGGGCGACGAAGCGCCGCTGTATGACAAGATCAGCGACACCCTGGACGTCTGGTTCGATTCCGGCACCACCCACTGGCACGTTCTGCGCGGCTCGCACCCGATGGGTCACGAAAGCGGCCCGCGTGCCGACCTGTACCTGGAAGGTTCGGACCAGCACCGCGGCTGGTTCCACTCCTCGTTGCTGACCGGTTGCGCCATCGACAACCACGCGCCGTACCGCGAGCTGCTGACCCATGGTTTCACGGTTGATGAGTCCGGCCGCAAGATGTCCAAGTCCTTGGGCAACGTGATCGCGCCGCAGAAGGTCAACGACACCCTGGGCGCCGACATCATGCGTCTGTGGGTGGCGTCCACCGACTATTCCGGCGAGATGGCCGTTTCCGACCAGATCCTGCAGCGCAGCGCGGACGCCTACCGGCGGATCCGTAACACCGCGCGCTTCCTGCTGTCGAACCTGACCGGCTTCAACCCGGCCACCGACCTGCTGCCGGCCGAAGAAATGCTCGCGCTGGACCGTTGGGCCGTGGACCGTACCCTGTTGCTGCAACGCGAGTTACAGGAACACTACGGCGAGTACCGCTTCTGGAACGTCTACTCCAAGATCCACAATTTCTGCGTGCAGGAATTGGGCGGTTTCTACCTCGACATCATCAAGGACCGCCAGTACACCACTGGCGCCAACAGCAAGGCGCGCCGTTCGTGCCAGACCGCGCTGTTCCACATCAGCGAAGCGCTGGTGCGCTGGATCGCGCCGATCCTGGCGTTCACCGCCGACGAGCTGTGGCAGTACCTGCCGGGCGAGCGCAACGAATCGGTAATGCTCAACACCTGGTACGAAGGCCTGACCGAGTTGCCGCAAGGCTTCGAACTGGACCGTGCCTACTGGGATCGGATCATGGCGGTCAAGGTGGCGGTCAACAAGGAAATGGAGATCCAGCGCGCGGCCAAGGCCGTCGGTGGCAACCTGCAGGCCGAAGTGACCCTCTACGCCGAGGAAGCCCTGAGCGCCGATCTGGCCAAGCTGAGCAACGAGCTGCGTTTCGTGCTGATCACCTCCACCGCCAGTCTCGCGCCGTTGGTGCAGGCACCGGCCGATGCGGTGGTCACTGAGGTCAGCGGCCTGAAGCTGAAGATCGTCAAGTCGAACCACACCAAGTGCGCCCGTTGCTGGCACTGCCGCGAAGACGTCGGCGTGAACCCGGAGCATCCGGAAATCTGCGGTCGTTGCGTCGACAACATCAGCGGCAGCGGTGAGGTTCGTCACTATGCCTAATGTGGCGCCTAATACAGCGGGCCGTTTCGGACGGCTGAGCTGGTTGTGGTTGAGCGTGCTGGTACTGGTCATCGACCAGGCCAGCAAGTTCTACTTCGAAAGCTCGTTGACCATGTACCAGCAGATCGTGGTCATTCCTGACTACTTCAGCTGGACCCTGGCCTACAACACCGGCGCAGCGTTCAGCTTCCTGGCCGACAGTTCGGGCTGGCAGCGCTGGTTGTTCGCCCTGATCGCCATTGTGGTCAGCGGCGTGCTGGTGGTCTGGCTCAAGCGCCTGGGCCGCGACGAGACCTGGCTGGCGGTGGCGCTGGCGTTGGTGCTCGGCGGCGCGCTGGGCAATCTTTACGACCGGATTGCCCTGGGCCATGTGATCGATTTCATCCTGGTGCATTGGCAGAACCGCTGGTATTTCCCGGCGTTCAACTTTGCCGACAGTGCTATTAGCGTGGGCGCGGTGATGCTCGCCCTGGACATGTTCAAGAGCAAGAAAACCGGAGAAACCGTCCATGACTGAGCAGCGTATCGCTCAAAACACTGAAGTGAAGCTGCACTTCGCCCTGCACCTGGAAAACGGCGACACCGTCGACAGCACCTTCGACAAGGCCCCGGCCGTATTCAAGGTCGGCGACGGCAACCTGCTGCCAGGCTTCGAAGCGGCGATTTTCGGTTTCAAGGCCGGTGACAAGCGCACCGTAGTGGTTCCACCGGAAAATGCCTTTGGTCAGCCCAACCCGCAAAACGTGCAGACCATGCCACGCTCCCAGTTCCAGGACATGGAACTGTCCCAGGGCCTGCTGGTGATCTTCAACGATGCAGCCAATACCGAGCTGCCGGGTGTGGTGAAGGCTTTCGACGACGCCCAGGTGACTGTGGACTTCAATCACCCGCTGGCGGGCAAGACCTTGAGCTTCGAGGTGGAAATCATCGAAGTGAAGGCGTTGTAACTGACCGGATGCGGTTTAGTGTGGGAGCGGGCTTGCTCGCGAAGGCGGAGTGTCAGCCAACATCAATGTTGAATGTAAGGCCCTCTTCGCGAGCAAGCCCGCTCCCACATTCGATCTCCATGTTTTCCGAGCCCTTGGTTCGATCAACAGGCAATTCTTGCGCGCAAGACACGAGGCACAGCATGCAAATCAAACTCGCCAACCCCCGTGGCTTCTGCGCCGGCGTGGACCGGGCGATCGAAATCGTCAACCGCGCCCTGGAAGTCTTCGGGCCGCCGATCTATGTGCGTCACGAAGTGGTCCACAACAAATTCGTCGTCGAAGACCTGCGTAGCCGCGGGGCGATCTTCGTCGAGGAACTGGACCAGGTCCCGGACGACGTCATCGTGATTTTCAGCGCCCACGGGGTTTCCCAGGCGGTGCGCACCGAAGCCGCCGGCCGTGGCCTGAAGGTATTCGACGCGACTTGCCCACTGGTGACCAAGGTGCATATCGAAGTCGCGCGCTACAGCCGTGACGGTCGTGAGTGCATCCTGATCGGTCACGAGGGTCATCCGGAAGTCGAAGGCACCATGGGCCAGTACGACGCCAAAAATGGCGGGACGATCTACCTGGTCGAGGACGAGGAGGACGTTGCGGCCTTGCAGGTCCGTAATCCCGAGAGCCTGGCTTTTGTCACCCAGACCACCCTGTCCATGGACGACACCAGTCGGGTGATCGACGCCCTGCGTGCTCGTTTCCCGGCCATCGGTGGTCCGCGCAAGGACGACATCTGCTACGCCACCCAGAACCGTCAGGACGCGGTCAAGCAACTGGCCAACGAATGCGATGTGGTCCTGGTGGTCGGCAGCCCGAACAGCTCCAACTCCAACCGCTTGCGTGAGCTGGCCGAGCGTATGGCCACCCCGGCCTACCTGATCGACGGTGCCGAGGACATGCAGCGCAGCTGGTTCGACGGCGTCGAGCGGATCGGCATCACCGCCGGAGCTTCCGCGCCGGAAGTGCTGGTGCGTGGTGTGATCCAGCAATTGCAGGCCTGGGGCGCAACCGGTGCCGATGAATTGGCCGGTCGCGAGGAGAACATCACTTTCTCGATGCCGAAAGAGCTACGTGTCCGTTCCCTGCTTTGAGTCCTTTTTCGCACACGGCCTGCTCGGCTTTCTCGCTGCGCAGGCTGATGCGTCCGGTGCGCGCCAGCACCACCTGATGGTGGCTGAGCGGCTCGCGTTTGGCACAGACATGCAATGTGCCGGCCTGGAACGCGCCGCTGGGCAGTAGCGCTTCGCCTTGGCTGCTGAACCTCACCGAACGTTTCACCGGCCAGTTGCCAATCACCCGGGCGCGGCCGCTGCGCTCCATCAGCAATGTCTTCTCATCGTCGTCCAGTGTGATCCGCCAGCCCCGGCCCCAATCATTGTCTATCCCTCTGATCACGACTGTTCGGTTGCGCGTGATGGCTTCACTGCGGGCACTGCGCAAGCCGCTGGCCAATAGCAGCGCGGCGTCTTTGCGTTCGGTGGATTCGATCAGCGCTTTGTAGCCGGAGCCGGCCCACGGCAGAACAATTGCCGCAATTGCCAGTCCCATGAGCAGTTCGATCAGGCTGAAGCCTTGTTGATACATAACGTCTCCTCCCTGGAGAGCTTGTTGTGGCGAGGGTTTGTTCTAGCGTGTACAAGCAGGTATAGCCGACGGCAACGGAGGGCACCGATGGGTCTTCGTACAAAAGGTTTCACGCTGATCGAGGTGTTGGTGGCCCTTGGCGTGCTGCTGATCCTGATCACCCTGGCGGTGCCGGCGTTTACCGGGTCGATGCAGAGCACCAAGGCCGATACCGAGATCGGCGATCTGCGCAGGGCGCTGAACTTTGCCCGGATGGAAGCGATCGACCGAGGTATCACCACACGCATTCGCCCCACGGCCCAGGGCGGTGCCTGGAGCGGTGAATTGATGGTGTATGACAACACTGGCAACCCGGCCTCCCCGACCAATGTATTGCGGGTTGTTCCAGCGATGGGCAGTGGCGTCACTCTGACGCTAACCTCAGAGGTGACCAACATAGACTTCAACAACCTTGGCGGGTTGTCGGCCCCGGCCACGTCGGTGAGTTTCAATTATGTAAGAGGGGCGCAGAGCAGGACGCTGAGTGTTTGCCTCAATGGAAGAATCGTACTGGGTGGAAGTTGCGGATGAAGGATTGCAGTAAAAGGGCGCAGGAGGGCATGACACTGATCGAAGTGCTGGTGGCCGTGCTGATCCTCGGCGTGGGTTTGCTGGGGGCGGCGATGATCCAACTCAATGCCCTCAAGTACACCGACAGCTCGCGCATGACCAGCCAGGCCAGTTTCATCGCCTATGACATGCTGGACCGCATCCGCGCCAACTCCGGCGCCGACTACACCGTCACGCCACCCAATTCGCCAAACCTCAGCGTCGCCCGGGACCAGGACCTCTACGACTTCAAGACCAACATCATTGCCTTCGGCGGCGCCACGGCCACCGGTACCATCGGGTTGAACCAGCGGGTCTATACCATCACCATTTCCTGGGACGATGCCCGGGCCGCCAACACGGCCGACGCAGCCGAGGCGCGGCGCAGCTTTGTGCTGACCAGCCGCGTCGCCGTCGACCCGGTGGGGACGCCGCCATGAACAGGCATTGCCGGGGTTTCGGCCTGATCGAACTGATGATCGCGCTGGTGCTCAGCCTGATCGTCATCCTGGGCGTGGTGCAGATTTTCATTGCCGCCAAGAACACCTACATCAGCCAGGGTGCGGCGGCGGTGATGCAGGAAGACGCACGGTTTGCCCTGAGCAAAATGGTCCAGGAGATTCGCATGGTGGGCATGTTCGGTTGCCTGGGGACCATTACCGATGCTTCCACGGCCAATGATTTCAATGCCAGCCAGATCACCCCGATCCGCTGGGATCACGCCAACCTGAAACTGACCCTGGTGACGACGGATGTCGGCAGTGGCGGTGGCGCGCCGACCTGGACCGTCGTCTCCGATTGCCGCACCTCGGCAACGGCCTACACCGGGGTACGGGTACCGGCGGCCGGGCAGATGGCGTTTCCGATACGGCGGCTGATCTACAGCTTCAGTAATAACCAGTTGTCGATGGGCACAGGTGCCGGTAACCCGACCTTGGCGGTGCTGGTGGACAACGTCCGAGCCTTCGATGTGACGTTCGGTGTGGCCAGCAGCGCGACCGACATCGCGGCGTCGAGTTACAGCAGCAATCCAACGGATCCTGCGCTGATTCGCAGCGTGCGCCTGACCCTGACGCTCTTTGATCCGAAGAACGCGGTGCGTGAGCAGACCTTCAACGTGGTTGCCGCTTTGCGCAACCGGCTTTTGTGAGGGGCGACTGATGAATTCGACGCCTATCAAGCACAGCCAGCGTGGCATGGCCTTGCTGGTCAGCCTGGTTTTCCTGCTGCTCCTGACGCTGATTGGCCTGTCATCGATGCAGAGCGCCACCCTTCAGGAAAAAATGACCAGCAGCGTCATGTTGCGCAACCAGTCTTTCCAGGTGGCCGAGGCGGCGTTGAGGATCGGTGAGAGCGCGGTGCAGGTCGAGACCTATTCCTTGCCAGTCTGTACCACCACGATCCAATGCGCGCCGCCGCCTGAGTCGGCGACCGTTAACGCTGCAGGACGTTCATCTTCGGGTGTGCTCTGGGTTGCCGCCGCCGGTGGGTTTTATGGCGTGCAGAACATAGGCACCACGCTCGCGGCGGTCAATGTGCCCAGCAATACCTCGGCGACGCTGTACAGGATCACGGCGGTGGCTGTGGTGGGGAATAACCAGCGCAGCGTGGTGGAGAGCATTTATGCGAAATACTGAGGTGCGCCGTGGCTGGATGCAGATGGTATGGGGGGCGTTGCTCAGCCTTTACCTGATGGCCCCGGCCTATGCCTTCACGCCTTCGGACTCGCCGCTGCTGAGTGCCGGCGCCGTTACGCCGAACGTGATGCTGCTGATCGATGACTCGGGGAGTATGAATAATATTATTTGGGCGGCGGGGTTTGATCCGACGGTGACGCAAACGCGCACTTATGCATGCAACGCCAATAACAATTGCAACGATAGGTATGAGCTGGATCCGGAAGACTCGAACATTTTGTTATTGAGTCTGTTTCGTGGCGGCTGCTCGTCTGGCTGGTACGGTTTCTATCGGCCCAGCCTTGGCCGAATCTGTCTGCGGCTGCCGGACCCGGTGGGGAGCGGTGATACCCGTTACACCGCCAAGTACCTGGCGTATCTGGTGACCCTGGCCAACGGCTCGAACCGGGATTTCACCACCGGCTCGATCCCCACCGACTATCGAATCAACGTGGCACGGGACGTCTCCAACGATCTGGTCGCCAACAACCGCGCTTTGCGCATCGGTCTGGCCACCTTCAACCCGCCCAACTTCAGCAACTCTGGTCCAGGGGGCTACATTGCCCGCGCCGTCAGCGACCTGTCGCCGGTCAGCGGCAGCGTGACCCAGACCCAGGCCAACAGCAACTACAACGCGCTGATCAACGCAATTAACGCCCTGGGCGCTGTCGCGAATACGCCGCTCGCCGAGAGCTATTACGAGGTCACTCGATACTTCAGGGGCATGGCGCCGTACTACAACGGCACACCGAGTACCTACACCAGCCCGATCCAGTACCGTTGCCAGAAAAACTTCGGCGTGGTGATCACCGACGGTTTGCCCACCTATGACCGCACCTTTCCCACCAACGACCCGTTAGGCGGTTCCCGTCTGCCGAACTGGGATGGCATCAGCACCAACGACGGTGCTAACCGTAACGGTGACGCGGAGGGCGACACGCTTTACCTGGACGACATCGCCAAGTTCGCCTTCGACATCGACATGCGCTCCACCGGTACCGACGCCACCGGCCAAAGCTGGAACGCTGCGGATTTCCCCCGCCAGTACCTCAACACCTACACGGTGGGATTTGCCGTCACCAATACGATGCTGTCCGATGCTGCCCGCTACGGCGCGGGCAAGTATTATCCGGCGAGCGACAGCGCAGGCCTGAACGATGCCCTGTCATCTGCCTTGAGCGACATCACCTCCAAGGCCGGGTCCGGCGGCGCTGGCACCACCAACGCCGCCACGGTGTCCAGCACCTCCAGTTACTACCAGACCACCTATGACCCCAAGGATTGGCGCGGCACTGTCCGGGCGTTTGGCTTCACCCCGGCAGGCACGGTCGACAGGGCCGCGGTGCAATGGACTACCGACACCGTGATCGTGCCCGGCGCCACGGCGCCGATCTATCAATCCTGGAACACGGCGACCAACGCGCCAGTGACACTGGCCTACGGTAATTTTTCACCCGCCCAGCAAACCAGCCTCAGCCAGAACCTGCCCACGGGGATCACCGGCAACGACTTGGTGGAGTGGAGCAAGGGCGTCAATAAAACCGGCTTGAAGGTACGCAGCGTGTTGCTGGGGGACATCATCAATTCGCCGCTGGTGCTGGCATCGCCCAATGAGCAGACCGCTGCGGATTTGCTGAACGACACCAGCTACAGCACCTACCTGACGACCAAGGCGGCGAACATGGACACCAACCTGGTGGTGAACGCCAACGATGGTTTTTTCAGTGTCATCAACAGCGCCAACGGTACCCGGCGCTACGCCTACATGCCGTCAAGCGTGCTGCCGTCATTGCAGGACATTGCCGACACCAACTACATCAATGGCGTGAGCCACAAGTTTTTAGTGGATGGACAGATCGGTGTATTCGATACCCAGTCGGGGAGTGCCTGGAAAACGGTGGCCCTGGGCGGAACCGGTGCCGGGGGCAAAACGTTCTATGCGGTTCAGCTGTTCGATGCGGCGGCGGGCGATGTGTTGCGGGCGTTGTGGGAAATCAGCGCGCCGACGGTTGCCAACACCGCCAATGCCTTCAATGATTTGGGCTACGCCTATGCCCGCCCTGAAGTCGCCCGCCTGGCGGACGGCCGCTGGGCTGCGTTCATCTCCAATGGCTACGGCAGCAACAGCGGTGTGGCGGCGTTGTACGTGGTGGATATCCGCGACGGTTCGTTGATCAGGAAAATCGTGATCAACAGCAGCGAGACCGGTAATGGCTTGTCGTCCGTCAAGCTGCGGGTCAACTCCCAGAACGTGGTGCAGGCTGCGTACGGTGGCGACTTGAAAGGACGGATGTGGAAGTTTGACCTCAGCGGCACTTCTCCAACCGCCTGGGGCGTAGCGTTTTCCGGTCAGCCATTGTTCACGGCGCCCGGTGGCGCGACCCAGCCGATCACCGTTCAACCGCTGCTGGCGAACAACCCCCAGGGCGGCACCCAGGTCTTTTTCGGCACCGGTAAATTCAATGAGACGGCGGATAAACTCAACAAGGATCTGCAGGGGTTCTACTCAATCTGGGATGCCACTGGCGGGGCGGGGCAAATCACGGTGTCGAGCTTGCAGGCCCAGTCCATTACGGGGGTGTTCTCGGGCAGCACGGGGCAATTCGTGACCACCAGCCAGACCGATGTGAACTATCCATCGAAGAAAGGTTGGTACCTGCCCTTGGTGTACAACAATGTGCTGACCGGGGAGCGGGTGATCAATCCGGCCAATCTGGTGCTCGGGCGCGTGGTCTTTACCACGGCCGCTGTAGACACCACTGACCCGTGTGCCAGCTTTGGTACCGGCAAACTGATCGAACTGGATGCGTTCAACGGTAAGATGCTCAACTATGCCGTGCTCGACACCAACGGTGATGGCACGCTCAACAGCGCCGACACGATTTCCAGCGGGGTGGTTTTCACCGGTGGTATCCCGACCTTGAGCGCTGTGGTCAGCGCCAGCGGGGCCACCAACATGATCGTGAATGACTCCGGTGGTGGTATCACCGACCTGCTGGAAAAATCCGTGGGTGGCAGCCGTCGTATCATGTGGCGGCAAATACAGTGAGAGGTAAGCTATGCGCAGATCCAACCGGGGTTTCACCTTGATCGAAATCATGATCGTGATTGCGATCATCGGTATCGTGATCACCATCGGCTACCCGAGCCTGACCGAGTACATGAAGAAGGGCCGACGCGCTGAAGTTGCCGGGCTATTGTCGGAGCAGGCGCAGATTCTCGAACGTTACTACTCGAAGAACAACGTCTACACCAACGCCACCGGCCTGAGCAGCGGCAACGATTTCTATACCATTACCCAGACACTGGCGGACCAGAGCTTCACCCTGACCGCCGTGCGCAAGAGCGGTTCGTCCATGGCCACGGACAAGTGCGGTGATTTCAGGATCAACAACACGGGCACGCGAGACATGGTCAACCAGGCCGCCGGGCTGACCGCCAAGGATTGCTGGGGCCGCTGAGTTTTTTATTCGGGTGCACGCTTGCACCCTCTGTCTTATGAGTCGAATCAGAACATGACCAGGCAACAGCAAGTGGTGATTGTCGGCGGCGGAGTCATCGGCCTGCTGACGGCGTTCAATCTGGCGTCCGAAGGGCAAGGCGTGGTGCTGCTGGACCGTTCCAGTGTCGGCCAGGAGTCGTCCTGGGCCGGCGGCGGTATCGTGTCGCCGCTATATCCCTGGCGCTATAGCCCGGCGGTCACTGCGCTGGCCCACTGGTCGCAGGATTTTTATCCACAACTGGGGCAGCGTCTGCTCGCAGCTACCGGTATCGATCCGCAGGTGCACGTCACCGGCCTGTATTGGCTGGACCTTGACGATCAAGTCGAGGCGTTGGCCTGGGCCGAACGGGAAGGGCGTCCATTGCGGGCTGTGGATATCTCCTCCGTCCATGATGCGGTGCCGGTACTGGGTGCGGGTTTTTCCCGGGCGATCTACATGGCTGACGTGGCCAATGTGCGTAATCCCCGGCTGGTGAAATCGCTCAAGGCGGCGTTGCAGGCGCTGCCCAATGTCACGCTGCATGAGCACTGTGAAGTCAGTGGGTTCATTCGCGATGGCGAGCGTATCGTTGGGGTGAATAGCTCGGCGGGACAGATTCGTGGCGATCAGGTGGTGCTGGCGGCTGGTGCCTGGAGTGGTGAGCTGCTCAAGACCCTGGGGCTGAAGTTGCCGGTCGAGCCGGTCAAGGGCCAGATGATTTTGTACAAGTGCGCGGCGGATTTTCTGCCGAGCATGGTTCTGGCGAAGGGGCGTTATGCAATCCCGCGTCGTGACGGGCATATTTTGGTCGGCAGCACGCTGGAGCGTGAAGGCTTCGACAAGACCCCGACCGATAAAGCGCTGGAGAGTCTGAAGGCTTCGGCCCAGCAGCTGATTCCGGCGCTGGCGGGGGCTGAGGTGGTTGGGCACTGGGCTGGGTTGCGGCCTGGATCGCCTGAAGGTATTCCTTATATCGGCGAGGTGCCGGGGTTTGCGGGGCTGTGGTTGAACTGTGGGCATTATCGCAATGGGTTGGTGTTGGCGCCGGCGTCGTGTCGGTTGTTTGCTGATCTGATGTTGGGGCGTGAGCCGGTGATTGATCCTGTGCCTTATGCGCCGGCGGGGCGGTTGTAAGGATCTATACTCAGATCCAGTTGTGGGATCGAGCTTGCTCGCGAAGACGGCGGCACATCCAACGCTGATGCAAGCAGATCCACTGCTATCGCGAGCAGGCTGGCTCCCACAGGAGAAACGCGGTCTCACCAAGAGTCAGGTCGGCTATAAGGCCGCCTCGCGGAGGACGTAGATTTTGGCGCCCCGTTAACCACGATGGCCGAACGCAGGCATTGCGTAGTGGGCATCCCGGCATGGATGCCGGGATAGCCGCGCTGGGCCATGGATGGCCCTTCGCGGCGGGCCCACGGAGCAATGCCTTCGTTCGGGCATGCCGAGCCTAAGCGAGGCACCGAGTGGTGGGGCATAAAGCGTTTTGCTTACTTTTGCGCTTCTCAAAAGTGAGCCGCCGTAAGGGCGGAACCGTCAGCAGCCGTTACCGCAGAAACGGATATACACACCGCCCTTACAGCTGACCAGACTTTGTGGGAATGGTCGGACAAGGTCCTAATTCAAACCGAATTTTCCGACGAGTTCTGGCGGTTGCCGGGTGGGAAGGTCTCTCGTTAACCTTTTTCCGTCGCTGCCAATTCAGCGTCCGGGCGTCGCGGCCCGCTAACTTGGTGCATAATTCCAGTCGACGACAGTGCTTCGGTATTTGTCGTTCCGTCATGGCTGGCTGTGCGTGGGATACCTTCGGGTATGCCGGAGGCTCCAAGTTCGGTCCGCGAACCTGCGTACAGCTGCCACTCCCAATCGCGTCGCGGCGATCGGTGGCAGCTCCAAAACTTGGAGATGCACGATGATCAAAGTCACACCCAATCCCCCCGAAACCGATCCCTCGTCAGCCCATGGCGGGCTCGATTCTCAAAAACTCGATGAAGCCGCCCAGCGTGCCCTCGACTATTACCTCGGCCCAAAACCTGAAGCCAAAAAGAAACCCGCCTCAAACCAGCTATTCACTGTCGTGGACAGCATCGACACCGAATGCCTCCTCACCAACCTTAGCGAAACCCTGGCCTCTGCCAACGCAACGGTCAGCGACCTGGCCTTCGAGCTCGAAGGCTCGCGGCGACATGTTGCCTTGGGAGTGCAGCAGTTGATTGAGCTGAGCGAGTTGTTGGCCAATCGAGTTCTGGATAAACAGGTGCCGGTGGCGCAAGGCTAGAAGAGCTGCCAAGGCAACCACAAAACCTGTGGCGAGGGAGCAAGCTCCCTCGCCACGGGGTAAGTAGGGGCTTCAGGACCGCGCTTTAATCCAACCCCAACTTCTTCAACCGATACCGCATCGACCGAAACGACAACTTCAACCGCTGCGCCGCCGCCGTGCGGTTCCAGCGGGTTTCCTCCAGGGCCTGGAGGATGAGCTTGCGCTCGACGTCTTCCAGGTAATCTTCCAGGTTGTCGACCTGCATCAAATCGGGGTTGCCGGCGTCGATAGCACTACTGCTCTCGGCCAAGCGCAGGTCGTCAGCTTCAATCTGTTGCTGTTCGCAAAGGGTGTAGGCACGTTCGAGCATATTTTCCAGTTCCCGCACGTTGCCCGGGAAGCGGTAGTTCCTCAGAGCGTCCAACGCCTGGGGATGCAACCTGGCCGGTGGGCTACCGGTGTTGGCCGCCAGCCGCTGGAGCATGTGATTGGCCAGCGGTTCGATGTCTTCGCGACGCTCACGCAAGGGCGGGACGCGCAGTTCGATGACGTTCAGCCGATAGTACAGATCCTGACGAAAGCGCCCGGCGGCCACTTCGCCGTCCAGGTCCTTGTGGGTGGCGCAGAGGATGCGTACATCCACCACTTCTTCCTGCTGGCCGCCGACGGCGCGCACGGCCTTTTCCTGGATCGCTCGCAACAGTTTGACCTGCATTGCCAAGGGCAGGTCGGCCACTTCATCGAGAAACAGCGTCCCGCCGTGGGCGGCCTGGAACAGCCCGGGTTTGTCTTCGATGGCGCCGCTGAAGCTGCCTTTTCGATGGCCAAAAAACTCGCTTTCCATCAGCTCCGTGGGAATTGCCCCACAGTTGACCGGCACAAACCCCTGGTTGGAACGGGGACCCTGTTCATGGATCAGCCGGGCGACCAGTTCCTTGCCGCAGCCTGACTCACCGCTGATGTACACCGGTGCCTGGCTGCGGGCGAGTTTTTCGATCTGTTTGCGTACGCTGCACATCGGCGGGGAATCGCCCAGCAGGCAGCGCTCGATGGTGGCGACCGGCGTGGCGATCGGCGGCAGGCGCAAGGCGCTGGTGACCAGTTCTCGCAGGCGACCCAGGTCGACCGGTTTGGTCAGGAAGTCGAAGGCCCCGGCCTTGAGGGCGTCGATGGCGGTTTCCAGGCTGCCGTAGGCCGTAATCATTGCCACGGGGAGTTGCGGGTAACGCTGCTGGATGTGTTGCACCAGTTCCAGGCCGGTGCCATCGGGCAGGCGCATGTCGGTCAGGCACAGGTCGAAGGTTTCGCCCGCCAGCAGGGCTTGGGCCTCGGTAAGGTTCTTGGCGCTGCGGGTGTCGAGTTTCATCCGGCCCAGGGTGATGTCCAGGAGTTCGCGGATGTCCGGCTCGTCATCGACGATCAGGATTCGTTGCCGTGAGCGAGTATTCAAATCTGTTTCCGTCCGTGAGCAAAAGTGATGCGAAAGCAGCCGCCGCCTTGGCGTGGTTTGAAGTCTAGGCGGGCCTGGTTGCTTTCGCACAGCTCACGGGACAGATAGAGCCCAAGGCCGGTGCCCTGGCTGCTGGTGGTGAAGAAGGGTTCGAACAAATGCACCTGCTGGTCCGGCGTCACGCCAGGGCCGTTGTCGATGATGTCCAGCGTGGATAACTGGCTATGGGGATCGATGAACAGTTTCAGCCAGGCCTCGGCCTGTTCATGGACCTGCGCGCTGTGGCGCCAGGCGTTGCGTAGCAGGTTGTCGAGCACTTGCGTCAACTGGTCGGGGTCCATCAGCGTGGTGTAGTCGCCTGGGTCGATGCTCACGTGCAACTGCTGGTGCTCGCTTGCGTTTTCTTGGGCCTGACGCACGAATTGCTCGAGCCAGGCCCGCAAGTCCAGGCGCTGCGGCGTGGTTTGCTGGCGGCGAGACAGCTGCAGGACGTTTTCAATGACGCGATTCATTCGTTGGGAGTGATCTTGAATAATCTGCGTCAGACGTCGATCCGCGTCGTTCAGTTCCTCGGATTCGCGCAGTAATTGCGCCGCGTGGCTGATGGCGCCCAAGGGGTTGCGGATTTCGTGGGCGATGCCGGCGGTGAGGCGCCCGAGGGAGGCGAGTTTCAGTTGCTGGGCCTGCTGGGCAACCTGGGCCAGGTCTTCGAGAAAGACCAGGATCTGATGTTGCTCGTTGTGGCCCAAGGCGATGAAGCTCGGTTGCAGGGTCAGGCCCGTGCTGGTAACGGTCAGGCTGGGCGGGCGCAGGCTGGGGTTGTTGCGCCACAGTTGCAGGCTTTCGACCAGGGCGATGGAGTAATCGTCGAGCTGCTGGCCGACCAGATCGTGCATGCCCAGCAGGTTCAGCGCGCTCTCGTTGGCCAATTGCACCCGACGCTGGCGGTCGAGCACCAGGATGCCGGTGCGCATGCGTTGCAGGATCAGCGCATTGAGCGCTTCGAGGCCGATCACTTCGCTGGCGCGTTGCTCGGCCAGGGTTTCGCTGGCTTCCAGTCGCCGGGTCAGGCCTTGTACCAACAGGGCCGCGGCAAAGCACAGCGCCCCCAGGGTTCCGGCCTGCAGATAACTGCTGGGACGGTTCGAATCGCCGAGGTCCAGGAAGAAACTCGAGCCGACGATACCGATCGTGGCGACAGCGGCGATCAACAGGCCGATGCGGCCTCGCAGTAGCGTATTGCCGATGGCCACCGAAACAATGAGCAGGTTGCCGATGGCGCTGGGAGCGCCGCCGGCGGCGAAGAACAGCCACGAGAGCAACAGCACGTCGGTGAGTGCCAGGCCAAACAGCCGGGCAGGGCGGCGAGTGTTCTCAAGGAACACCACCAGCAGGATGTTCAGCACCAGGTACAACCAGCTACCGCTGCGCAGCAGGTCGTCGTTGGCGAACTCCAGCAGACGATTGTCCAGTTTGCTGGAGATCAACAGCACCAGGGTGATGCCGATGCTCAGGCGATACAGGTGATAGAGGCGCAGCAGGCGCTGCGCCTGTTTGACGCGGGGGCTCGAGGCCTCAGCGATCACGACTGCCCGGGCCTTGCTCGAGATGAGCCTGGCTGCAATACCACTGTTGTTCGAGAGCCAGGGCCCGGTCACGGGGCAGGTGTACGCCGCAATGGGCGCAACGGACCATGGGCGGTGCGTCTTGTTCTTGGGTAGGGCGTGAGGTGCGACCGTTGTTTTTCATCCCGCGAAAGATCCATATGGCGGAGGCAACGACGGCGAACAAAATCAATAGACGAAGCATGATGGGCGGCTTTTTGGCGAGTGATCAGGCAGTTTAGCCAAGGACTGGAACGGCGCACAGCGCAATAGAAGCCAGGCACAAAAAAGGGAGACCGCTGGGTCTCCCTTTTTGCTGATGCCTTGGCCTCAGTCGAACATGCCGAAGGTCATGTAGCTGAACCAGGAGCGATCGGTGGATTCGCTCTCAGGCTCTTCTTCTTCGATCACGTCGCCATTTTCGTCCTTGGGCTTGAGCTCGTTTGGAATGGCTTCCTTGGCATCCTGGAACTGACGCTGCACGTCCTGGTTGGCGCGGGTTTCGCCCGGCGGTAGGGGTGGACGGGACTCGATCAGGCCCAAGGTGGCCTTGCTCAGCCACGAACGGTTGTCGGCTTCGTCAACCCGTGGGGTGAACTGGCCATCGACCAGGGACGGGTGATCGGGGTAGTTCAGCTTGAGGGTTTCCAGGCTGGTGGCGGCCAGATCGTCCAGGTGCAGACGCTGGTACGCTTCGGTCATCACCGCCAGGCCGTCGCCCACGGATGGGGTTTCCTGGAAGTTTTCCACCACGTAGCGGCCACGGTTGGCGGCGGCGACGTAGGCCTGGCGGGTCAGGTAGTAGTCAGCCACGTGGATTTCGTAGGAGGCCAGCAGGTTGCGCAGGTAGATCATGCGCTGCTTGGCGTCCGGCGAGTAGCGGCTGTTGGGGAAGCGGCTGGTCAGCTGGGCGAACTCATTGTAGGAGTCGCGCGCGGCGCCCGGGTCACGCTTGGTCATGTCCAGCGGCAGGAAGCGCGCCAGCAGGCCGACGTCCTGGTCGAAGGAGGTCAGGCCCTTGAGGTAATAAGCGTAATCGACGTTCGGGTGCTGCGGGTGCAGACGAATGAAGCGCTCGGCGGCGGATTTTGCAGCTTCCGGCTCGGCGTTCTTGTAGTTGGCGTAGATCAGCTCCAGTTGAGCCTGATCGGCGTAGCGACCGAACGGATACCGCGACTCCAGGGCCTTGAGCTTGGCTGTGGCGCTGGTGTAGCTGTTGTTGTCCAGGTCGGTCTGCGCCTGTTGGTACAGCTCGACTTCGCTCAGGTTTTCGTCTACGACTTCCTTCGACGAGCAAGCAGCAGTCAATGCGAGGATGGCGATCAGCAGCAGGTGTTTCACTTGCATGGCGGCTTGCGTCCCTATGACGGCCGCTGTCTTGGGCGGGGCCGTCCTGTTATGATGAGCGCCCCGTTGAAAAGCCTCGGGGCAAAAGACGCCGTATTTAACCACAAGCGCGCAGCCGAAACCAAAGGCTGTGCCGACGCCTAGTCCGAGCATGTCCGATAAAATAGAACTTCGCGCAGAGGTGCCGTCCGAATTGGGCGGCCAACGCCTCGATCAAGTCGCCGCACAACTCTTCGCCGAGCACTCTCGCTCGCGCCTTTCCGCCTGGATCAAGGACGGCCGCCTGACTGTGGATGGGGCGGTCATTCGCCCGCGCGACATCGTCCACGGCGGCGCCATCCTAGAGCTGACTGCCGAGCAGGAGGCCCAGGGAGAATGGGTCGCCCAGGACATTGCCCTGGACATCGTCTACGAAGACGATGACATCCTGGTGATCAACAAGCCTGCGGGCCTGGTGGTGCATCCGGCGGCCGGTCATGCCGATGGCACCCTGCTCAACGCCCTGCTGCACCATGTGCCGGACATCATCAATGTGCCGCGCGCCGGCATCGTGCACCGTCTGGACAAGGACACCACCGGTCTGATGGTGGTGGCCAAGACCATCCAGGCGCAGACACAGCTGGTTACGCAGTTGCAAAGCCGCAGCGTCAGCCGCATCTATGAGTGCATCGTGATCGGCGTGGTCACCGCCGGTGGCAAGATCAACGCACCCATCGGCCGTCACGGCCAGCAGCGCCAGCGCATGGCGGTAATGGAGGGCGGCAAGCAGGCGGTGAGCCATTACCGCGTGCTCGAACGTTTCCGTTCCCACACGCATGTGCGGGTCAAGCTGGAAACCGGCCGGACTCACCAGATTCGCGTGCACATGGCCCACATCAACTTCCCGTTGGTGGGTGACCCGGCCTACGGCGGTCGCTTCCGCATTCCTCCGGCTGCCAGCCAGACCATGGTCGAATCGCTGAAGAATTTCCCGCGCCAGGCGCTGCACGCGCGTTTTCTGGAACTGGATCATCCGACCACCGGTAAGCGCATGAGCTGGGAGTCGCCGTTGCCGGATGACTTTGTCTGGCTGCTGACGCTGCTCAAGCAGGACCGCGAGGCGTTCATCGGATGAGTGACTGGCTGATACCCGACTGGCCCGCGCCGGCCCGGGTAAAGGCCTGCGTCACCACCCGTGCGGGCGGCGTCAGCCTGGCGCCGTTCGACAGCCTCAACCTTGGTGATCATGTTGACGACGACCCCGTGGCCGTCGCCGAGAACCGTCGCCGTCTCACCGATCGGTTTGCCATACGCCCGGCCTGGTTGCAGCAGGTCCATGGGGTTGCCGTGGTCGAAGCCGATCCGGCCCAGGTGGCGACCGCCGATGCCAGTTGGACCGCCACGCCGGGAATCGCCTGCACGGCGATGACGGCGGACTGCTTGCCCGTGCTGTTCTGCAACCGCGCCGGCACCCGTGTCGCGGCGGCTCATGCTGGATGGCGCGGGCTGGCGAACGGCGTGCTGGAAGCTACTCTCGACAGTCTCCAGGTTCCGCCCGACGAAATCCTCGCCTGGCTCGGCCCGGCCATCGGCCCGCAAGCGTTCGAAGTCGGGCCTGAGGTGCGTGATGTGTT
The DNA here is from genome assembly GCF_004786035.1 of Pseudomonas viciae. NCBI lineage: Bacteria > Pseudomonadati > Pseudomonadota > Gammaproteobacteria > Pseudomonadales > Pseudomonadaceae > Pseudomonas > Pseudomonas viciae. The sequence goes on along the minus strand of NZ_CP035088.1, from coordinate 5,721,128 downwards.
CATCGCGCAACTGCCCCAGGCGGCACAAGCCTTTGTGCCGAGCCACAACGCGGGCAAGTTCCTGGCCGACATCTATGCGCTGGCCCGTCTGCGGCTGGCGGCGCGTGGGGTCACGGCGGTCTACGGTGGCGGTCTGTGCACCGTGACTGATCCACGCTTCTTTTCCTACCGGCGCCATTCGCGCACCGGTCGCTTCGCCTCCCTGATCTGGATCGAACGCTAGACTTCTCTGACCTGTATCAATAGCGCACTGCTTGAAACTCCCAGAATCGACCACATCTATAACGGTATCTGGCAGGTTTCTTCATTCAGGATGTGTTTAGGTCCGGCCTGCTCAAAAGGAAGGTGACCCATGCGTATTGACCGTTTAACCAGTAAATTACAATTGGCCCTGTCCGATGCCCAGTCGTTGGCCGTCGGCCTGGACCATCCCGGTATCGAACCGGCGCATTTGATGCAGGCCATGCTCGAGCAGCAGGGCGGTTCCATCAAGCCCCTGCTGATGCAGGTGGGCTTTGACGTCAACAGCCTGCGCAAAGAGCTGGCCAAGGAACTCGACCAACTGCCCAAGATCCAGAATCCGACCGGTGACGTGAACATGTCCCAGGACCTGGCGCGGCTGCTCAACCAGGCCGATCGCCTGGCCCAGCAAAAAGGTGATCAGTTCATTTCCAGCGAGCTGGTGCTGCTCGCCGCCATGGATGAGAACAGCAAGCTTGGCAAATTGTTGCTCGGCCAGGGCGTCAGCAAGAAAGCCCTGGAAAACGCCATCAACAACCTGCGTGGCGGCGAAGCGGTCAACGACGCCAATCACGAGGAGTCCCGTCAGGCGCTGGACAAATACACCGTCGACCTGACCAAGCGCGCCGAGGAAGGCAAGCTCGACCCGGTGATTGGCCGCGACGACGAAATCCGCCGCACGATCCAGGTGCTGCAACGCCGTACCAAGAACAACCCGGTGCTGATCGGTGAGCCTGGTGTGGGTAAAACCGCCATCGCCGAAGGCCTGGCCCAGCGCATCATCAACGGCGAGGTGCCGGACGGCCTCAAGGGCAAGCGGCTGCTGTCCCTGGATATGGGCGCGTTGATCGCCGGCGCCAAGTACCGTGGTGAGTTCGAAGAGCGGCTCAAGTCCCTGCTCAATGAACTGTCGAAGCAGGAAGGACAGATCATTCTGTTCATCGACGAATTGCACACCATGGTCGGCGCGGGCAAGGGTGAGGGTTCGATGGACGCCGGCAACATGCTCAAGCCGGCGCTGGCCCGTGGCGAGTTGCACTGCGTTGGTGCGACCACGCTCAACGAGTACCGCCAATACATAGAGAAGGACGCGGCGCTGGAGCGGCGCTTCCAGAAAGTGCTGGTGGAAGAGCCCAGCGAAGAAGACACCATTGCCATCCTGCGTGGCCTTAAAGAACGCTATGAAGTTCACCACAAGGTGGCGATCACCGATGGCGCGATTATCGCGGCGGCCAAGCTCAGCCACCGTTACATCACCGACCGTCAGTTGCCGGACAAGGCCATCGACCTGATCGACGAAGCTGCCAGCCGCATCCGCATGGAAATCGATTCCAAGCCCGAAGTGCTGGATCGTCTGGAACGGCGCCTGATCCAGCTCAAGGTCGAATCCCAGGCCCTGAAGAAAGAAAGCGACGAAGCGGCGAAGAAACGCCTGGAAAGGTTGCAGGAAGAAATCGTTCGTCACGAGCGGGAGTATTCCGACCTTGAGGAAATCTGGAACTCGGAGAAAGCCGAAGTCCAGGGTTCGGCGCAAATCCAGCAGAAAATCGAACAGTCCCGCCAGGAACTGGAAGCGGCCCGCCGCAAAGGTGACCTCAACCGCATGGCCGAGCTGCAGTACGGGGTGATCCCGGACCTGGAGCGCAGCCTGCAAATGGTCGACCAGCACGGCAAGAGCGAAAACCAGTTGCTGCGCAGCAAGGTCACTGAAGAAGAGATTGCCGAGGTGGTCTCCAAGTGGACCGGCATTCCAGTGTCGAAAATGCTCGAAGGCGAGCGCGACAAGCTGCTGAAGATGGAAAGCCTGCTGCACCAGCGCGTGATTGGCCAGGAAGAAGCGGTGGTGGCGGTGTCCAATGCCGTACGCCGTTCCCGTGCCGGGCTGTCGGACCCCAATCGTCCGAGCGGTTCGTTCATGTTCCTCGGCCCGACCGGTGTCGGTAAAACCGAGTTGTGCAAGGCGCTGGCCGAGTTTCTCTTCGACACCGAAGAGGCCATGGTGCGCATCGACATGTCCGAGTTCATGGAGAAGCACTCCGTGGCGCGGCTGATCGGTGCGCCACCGGGCTATGTCGGCTATGAAGAGGGCGGTTACCTGACTGAGGCTGTGCGGCGCAAGCCGTACTCGGTGATCCTGCTCGATGAGGTCGAGAAGGCCCATCCGGATGTGTTCAACATTTTGCTGCAAGTGCTGGAGGATGGCCGCCTGACCGACAGCCACGGGCGCACGGTGGACTTCCGCAACACCGTGATCGTGATGACCTCCAACCTGGGCTCGGCGCAGATCCAGGAGCTGGTCGGTGATCGCGAGGCGCAACGCGCTGCGGTGATGGATGCGATTTCCACCCACTTCCGGCCGGAGTTCATCAACCGGGTCGACGAAGTGGTGATCTTCGAGCCGTTGGCCCGTGATCAGATCGCCGGCATCACTGAGATCCAGTTGGGTCGCCTGCGCAGCCGCCTTACCGAACGGGAGCTGAAGCTGCAGTTGAGCAGCGAGGCCTTGGACAAGTTGATCGCAGTGGGTTACGACCCGGTCTATGGCGCACGGCCGCTGAAGCGGGCGATCCAGCGCTGGATCGAAAACCCGCTGGCGCAGTTGATTCTGTCGGGTCGCTTCATGCCAGGCGAAACCGTGACGGGCACTGTGGAGAACGATGAAATCGTCTTCAACTGAAAGCCAGCGTATCGGGTGATTGGAATGGCCTCGCACTGCGAGGCCATTTTTTTCATCAGGCCGTTGAACTCAAAGGAAAAGGCTTGTAAAGTGCGCCCCGCAGTACGTCACCCCCAAGGGGCACTTCTCGGTGAGAAGAAACCCAAAATAAGTTGCAAATCATTGTCTTGAAAGCAATTTAAGGGGTTGACAGAGGTTTTTAAGATTGTAGAATAGCGCGCCTCAGACACACGAACGCAGCGATGCGTAAGGGTAGAAGAGGTTGAAGCTAGCTTCAACGTTGTAACTTGAAATATCAGTTCCGTGATAGCTCAGTCGGTAGAGCAAATGACTGTTAATCATTGGGTCCCAGGTTCGAGTCCTGGTCACGGAGCCATTTCAATCGGGGTATAGCGCAGTCCGGTAGCGCGCCTGCTTTGGGAGCAGGATGTCAGGAGTTCGAATCCCCTTACCCCGACCATTTTTGGGTCGTTAGCTCAGTTGGTAGAGCAGTTGGCTTTTAACCAATTGGTCGTAGGTTCGAATCCCACACGACCCACCATTTTTGAAACCAGCTCGCTGGAATCGAATCTTAAGATCAGAGGCCAAAAGCGCTGATCGAGAAGGCGACTTGCGAAGGTCGCCTTTTTTTTACCGGGGTATAGCGCAGTCCGGTAGCGCGCCTGCTTTGGGAGCAGGATGTCAGGAGTTCGAATCCCCTTACCCCGACCATACTAAAAATCCTCGTATCGAAAGATACGGGGATTTTTTTTGCCTGCGAAAAAGCAAACAGTGTTAAGTCATCGTACAAGTTGCCGATAACCCGCCAACAGGGGCATGGCCCCATCTCAGGCCAACAATAAAAAAGGCGCTCCCTATGGTTCTTCGTCAACTGAATATCGCCCCCCGTGCCGCATTGGGTTTCGCTTTGATCGCCGTACTGGTGGCGTTGCTCGGGGTGTTTGCGCTGGGACAGATGTCGAGTATCCGTGACAGTGAAGTCGCGGTAGAAACCCAGTGGCTGCCCAGTATTCGCGGCGGTGACGAGATCCGTGAATGGATGTTGCGCATTCGCACGATTTCCCTGCGCATGGCCCTGGACCAGGATCCGAAGAATATCCCGGTGTACCGTGGGCAAATGGACACCCGCGACAAAGAGCTGAGCGAAAAAATCGCCAGTTACGAAAAGCTCGTCGTCACGCCTGAAGGCAAGGCGCTTTATGAGCAGTTCAAGCAAACTTTCGCCGCTTACCGCACGGGCATCGCCCAATCCTTCGTCCTGGCAGAGCAGGGGCGTCGAGACGAGCTGATCAAGCTGCTGCTGGTGGACATGAAGACCGTGGTGGACGGTTCCGGCAAACAACTCAACGACCTGGCGGAACTGTTCTCCAAACAAGTCTCCATCGAGAGCCAGAAGTCCCAGGAGCACTACGTCAATTCCCGGATGATCGTCAGCCTGTTCATTGTGCTCGCCGCCCTGGCGACGGTGGCCCTGGCGATGTTGCTCACCCGCAGTATCGTCAAGCCTTTGGGCGAGGCGTTGAATGCCGCAGAGAACGTCGCCCGAGGCGACCTGACCCGACCGATCCAGGCCCACGGCAGCGACGAAGTGAGCCGCTTGCTCAAGGCGTTGGCGACCATGCAGCAGAACTTGCGTGAAACCCTGCAGGGCATCAGCGGCTCGGCTACACAGTTGGCGACCGCCGCCGATGAGCTGAACGCCGTCACCCTCGACAGCACCCACAGCCTGCAACAGCAGAATAACGAAATTGAACAGGCCGCCACCGCCGTCACCGAGATGACCACTGCCGTGGAGGAAGTCGCGCGCAATGCCGTTTCCACCTCCGATGCCACGCGTCAGTCCAGTGAATCGGCGTCCCTTGGGCAGCAGCGGGTCAGCGACACGGTCGACGCCATTGGTGCCCTGGCCAGCGATGTGCAGGTGACGGGTGGCCTGGTGCAGTCCTTGGCCAATCAATCACAGGATATCGGCAAGGTCCTGGATGTGATCCGGGCCATCGCCGAGCAGACCAACCTGCTGGCCCTCAACGCGGCCATCGAGGCGGCCCGGGCCGGCGAAAGCGGTCGTGGGTTTGCGGTGGTGGCCGATGAGGTGCGGGCGCTGGCTTACCGCACGCAGCAATCGACCCAGGAAATCGAGCAGATGGTCCAGGGCATGCGCAGCGGCGCCACCCAGGCGCTGGACTCCATGCAGGCCAGCTCCAGCCGCGCCGCCAGCACCCTGGCGATGGCGGAGCGGGCGGGGGAGGCGCTACAGACCATCACGGCGTCGGTCAACGAGATTCACGAACGCAACCTGGTGATCGCCAGCGCCGCCGAAGAACAGGCACAAGTGGCCCGTGAGGTTGATCGCAATCTGGTGAACATTCGGGATTTGTCGGTGCGCTCGGCCACCGGCGCGGATCAGACCAGCGCGTCCAGCCATGAGTTGTCGCAACTGGCGAATTCGTTGCGCACTATGGTGCAGCGGTTTCAGGTTTGATTGATGGATAGCTCGGACAGAGATTCTGTCCGAGCTTAAGTATTGATTGTGCCGCCGTCATCGCGAGCAAGCTCGCTCCCACAGTTGATCGCGGTCACCCTGTGGGAGCGAGCTTGCTCGCGATTGCGGTAGATCATTCAGTGTCAATGTTGCTGATACACCGCAGTCGTCAGCGGTTCGCCCTCAGTGCAACTTCAGCCGAGGCTCGGTCCCACGCCCAATCTTGCTGCCCAGCATCAGCATCGCTGTGCGAAACATGCCATACAGCGCCATCTGGTGCATGCGGTACAGCGACACGTAGAACATCCGCGCCAGCCAGCCTTCGAGCATCACGCTGCCGGTCAGGTTGCCCATCAGGTTGCCTACCGCCGAGAAGCGCGACAGCGAGATCAGCGAGCCGTAGTCGGTGTATTTGTATTCGGGCAGTGCCTTGCCTTCGATCCGCAGTTTCAACGACTTGGCGAGCAGCGATGCCTGCTGGTGGGCTGCCTGGGCACGAGGTGGAACATTGCGGTCGCTGCCTGGTTGCGGGCAGGCGGCGCAGTCGCCAAAGGCGAAAATGTTTTCATCGCGGGTGGTTTGCAGCGTCGGCAACACTTGCAATTGGTTGATTCGGTTGGTCTCCAGGCCGTCGATGTCCTTGAGGAAATCCGGTGCGCGAATCCCGGCGGCCCAGACTTTCAGGCTCGCGTCGATGACCTTGCCATCGACGGTGATCAGGCTGTCGGCCGTTACCTGGCCAACAGCGGCGTTGGTCATGACATTGACCCCGAGTTTCTCCAGGGTCTTGTGCACGGGCCCACCGATGCGTTCGGGCAATGCCGGCAGGACCCGTGGCCCGGCTTCGATCAGGGTGATGTGCATGTTTTCCGGTTTGATCCGGTCCAGGCCGTAGGCCGCCAGCTCATGGGCGGCGTTGTGCAGCTCGGCCGCCAGTTCGACACCGGTCGCACCGGCACCGACGATGGCGACGCTGATGCGCTCCACCACATCGGTCTGGCCGGCGTGGGCGCGCAGGTAATGATTGAGCAGTTGCTGGTGGAAGCGCTCGGCCTGCTTGCGGGTGTCGAGGAACAGGCAATGTTGCGCCGCGCCTTCGGTACCGAAGTCATTGGTGGTGCTGCCGACGGCAATCACCAGGCTGTCGTAGCCCAGTTCCCGGGCTGGCAACAGCTCCAGGCCAGCCTCGTCATAGGTGGCGGCCAGTTGGATTCTCTTGCTCTCGCGATCCAGCCCACTCATGCGCCCGAGCTGGAACTCGAAGTGGTTCCATTTGGCCTGGGCGACATAGTTGAGTTCGTCTTCGGAGGAGTTCAAGGAGCCGGCGGCCACTTCGTGCAGCAGCGGTTTCCAGATGTGGGTCAGGTTCGCGTCGACCAGCATCACGCTGGCCGTGCCGCGCTTGCCCAGAGTCTTACCCAGACGGGTAGCCAACTCCAGACCGCCGGCGCCGCCGCCAACGATGACAATACGATGAGTCATGGGGATATCTCGCAAGGCTAAAGGAAATCGGTGCCGTTACCCGAGCGAGTGCAATGCAACTCATAGCGTCAGGTAACTGATCAATCGGCTCAACAGGCCCAAGCCAATCGTGATGGCCAGTACCACCACCAGGAGCATCCACGGCCGGAAAGGCCGGCGCTCGACTCGGTGCTGGGACAGTTGCAGGTACTCTTCGACATGCTTCTGGTCATCTGGGTTCAGGCGGCTGGTCATAAAGGCCTCGTCAGGTAGACGTTGCGAAAGGTGTAGACGCTACAGCGTCCGGCTATCCGGCATTAAAAGCAGCGTAGCCGCTCGCCGGAACAGGTTCGACACGCAAGCTGTCGTCCAGGCGAATGATTCCACTTTTTAACACCCGTGCAGTGATTCCGCCATGGCCGCGTACGGCCTGGAATGTCCCTTCGCCGAGGTTGCGTTCCAGTCGCGCGCACGGCTGGCACCAGCCGGTGGTTTCGAAGAGGGCCTGGCCGATGCGAAAGCGTCGGCCCTTGAGACTGAACAGGTTGATGCCGCTGATCACAAGGTTGCGGCGCAGCTCTTGCGGCAATACGGGGCGATCCGCCGGGCGGCCCATCAGTGAACCTATCACGGCCAGGTGTTCCCACTGAATCAAGGTGACTTGCCGCGCATTGCGCACGCCGGGGCGGGCATGATCCCCCGTCAGGCCGGCTTCCAGGCGGGCCTCCACGGCGTCCAGTTCGATCATTGGCGCATGGCCTTGGGGGCGCACGCCGATCCAGCGTACGCGGCCTTGCTGGGGCACTGCGGCAATCAGTTCTTGCAAGGGACTCACAGGCTGATCCCGACATCGAACACAATGCTGCGCCCCAGGTTACTGCGCAGAAAGTCCGGCGCGTCGGGATGGGCGAACAATACCCGCGCAAACGTCGGCCCCACCAGCGACAGCGAGCGCCAACCCTGGCGCAGGTATTCGGTCGGCGGCGGGAAGTGACTGTTGAGGTCCAGCACTTCACGCTTGAGGCTGGCGAAGGCGATGATGTCCAGGTCGCCCAGGTCCATGCCGCGCTCGGTGTAGTTGTGGGCTTTTTTGCGCAGGGTCGGGGCCAGCCGCATCAGGAACTCGTTGGCCGGGATCCGCCGGGGCTTGGCTTCACGGCGCACCAGTTGGCTGAGGGAGAACGCGCTGCGGCGGCGTTGCAGTTCGTCGCGCCATTCGTCATTGAGGCGACGACCTTCGTCGAGGACGAAAAACACCTCGAAGTTGGCGTCCCGAAACAAAACGTCCGGCGGCTCCCCGGCGGGCGCGAACTCGTCGGCACGATAGGGCACGTTCAGCCCTTGGAGCAGGCGCTGGCAGACCCAACGCTCACGCTCCCATTTGCGGGCATTGGAGAGAAAGGCGTTGGCTTGCTCGGCCGCGATGGTCAGCAGGCGTAAATAATCGGAGTCATCCATGAGCCCAAGCTTAGCGTCCAAATGTGATCATAAAAAATAAAGCTTGCCGTGAAAGGGCAAAATTTCGATCAGGTAGGGCCCGCTAGCCCGTCCTGTTCAGCCTGGCGCACCAACCAGGCGCAGAATAGCTCCAGTTTTTTGCTGTGTTGGGCACTTCGCTTTGCGATATAGGCGTAGCGGCTTGGGTGGAATCCGAACGGTGCCACTAGACGACCAAGGCGAATGTCGTCGGCCACCAGGTGCCATGGGGCGACGCAAATCCCCAGGCCGGCAATCGCTGCCTCCAACGTAAAGTAATAGTGCTCGTATTCCAATCCGGTCGGCGGAGTGCCCCGGTATCCAATCGCATCCCCCCAGTTTATCCAGGCATCTGGACGGGTTTTTGTATGCAGGAGGGGATGGCTGAAAATCGAGTTCAAGTCAGTTAATTGAATACGCGCGGATAATGTGGGCGACAGAACGATGCCCAGCCGTTCAGGAAACAGCAGGACGGTGTTTTTTGGGTCTCCAACGACGCCCTGTTCAGCCGTGATCATCACGTCATATCGATCTCGACCTGGATCGGTCGTGTGGACCGGGGAGCTCAAGCGAATCTTGATATCGGGGTAAGTCGTATTGAAGTCGAAAAGACGGGGTATCAGCCACTTGACCGTAAACGTGCTGAAGCAGGAGACGTCCAAGGTGCCTGCCGCAGTGTCTCGGATTCTGCCCACCGCAGCCTCGATCTGATCCAGCGCGGCCGTCAAATCCGGCAGGAGCTCTGTTCCGGCAGCGGTGAGCTGCGGTTTGTTTTTCGGGCCTTCGAACAGATCCACGCCAAGACTCAGCTCCAGCTGACGTACCTGGCGACTCACAGCGCCGGGCGTGACAGACAGCTCCTCGGCGGCAGCCGTCATTTTTCCCAGTCGGGCAGCCGCCTCGAAGGTACGTAGTGCATTCAGTGGGGGGAGTCGACGTCTCATAAAGTGACTTTAACTCAATTACATAGGGCGTATAAATCGGTATCAGGCACCGTCCGGATTTTGCAGAATTCCTTGGTTAACCAAGTATCTGCTGACGGTTCAGGGTCGCCAGAACTGAGGAACACTTCAAATCAAATTGAGAGCACCTCACATGCCATTCGTTCGTACCGCCGTTATCAAAGGCACCAGCCAGCAACAACGCCAGCGCATTGTCGATGCCATACACCAAGCGTTGGTCGAGAGCATTGGTATGCCCGAGGATGAATTGTTCAACTTGGTCGCGGACTATGATCCGGAGCAGTTTTTTTACAGCCGCACTTTTAACGGTGTGGCGCGTTCCGACAATTTGATCGTGATTGAGATTACGATGCGTAGAGGCCGCAGTGATGCGATGAAGCGGGAGCTCTACAAAAAAATTGCTGACAATCTCGGTGTCCAGGCTCAGGTTCGCCCGCAGGACGTTTTCATCTTCATGCATGAGAATGACTATTCGGATTGGTCGGTGGGCTTTGGTAAGTTTGCAATGGCATTGGTACAACAAGCAGGGAGTGTCGCGACCGAGTAGCGAACGAACTGCGTTTTGAGGCCGGCCGCTCGAATAAGCGCAGTACCGTTTTCAAGTTCTCGCAGGAGTAGTCCATGATCGGTGCCGAACTGCTTTCACCGCAGACCCTGGCAGGCGGCTGGCTGATTTATGTGCCGGTGCTGCTCTGGGCGGTGTCGCGGGCGCCGTGGGTTGAGCTGTTCACCGACAGCCGTCGCCAGCATTTGCTGTTCGGCACGGTGTTGGCGCTGTTCATGTTGTGGCTGGTGCGACGGGATTTCGATACGGGCGTTTCGTATCACTTCATCGGCATGACCGCCGTGACGCTGCTGCTGGATTGGCCGCTGGCGATTCTCGGCGGCCTCTTGGCCCAGTTCGCGCTGGTGTTGCTGGGCCGTCAGGACATGGCGGCGGTGGGTGTCAACGGTACGCTGTTGATTCTCTTGCCCGTGCTGGTCACCGAATGCTGCGCGATCCTGGTGGAGCGTGCCCGGCCGCGCAATCTGTTTGTGTATATCTTCTGCTCGGGGTTTCTCGCCGCGGCGCTGTCGGCGTTGTTGTGCCTGCTGCTGGGGCTCGGTTTGCTGTGGTACGACGGTGTATTCGCCATGCCTTACTGGCTGGAAGACTTCATCGGCTACCTCTGGCTGATCATCTTTCCCGAGGCCTTCATCAACGGCATGGTGGTCAGTGCCCTGGTGGTGTTCAGCCCCGAATGGCTGGAGACGTTCAACCGCACGCGCTATCTGTCGGCGCCCTGGAACGATGACGACAAGCCTTGATTCACGTCAAGGCTGCACAATCACACCCCCTTCATGCTCTGGAAAACTTCCAGGAGCACAACCATGAGTGTTTATGAGTGGGCGAGACAAGAGATCAGGCGTAGCCACGACGCCGCTATGGAAATTGGCTTCGACCCGGGCTTGAGCCTGCGGGCCTTGCTCAGTGCGATCGTGCAGCAGAGCAAGACCGTGCGCAGTGTTGAAGACCTGGCCGATGAGTTGAGCTTCCTGGCGGAAAATCTCGACGATGAACAGGATTACGGCTTCATGCGGCCTTAGTGGTGTGAGCGAGGCTCGAAATCTTCGCTGAACAGCTCATCCTCGGCATCGGGGCTGACCGGGATCTTGTGTTCTTCCGACGCCCAGGCGCCCAAATCGATCAGTTTGCAGCGATCAGAGCAGAACGGCCGGAACGTGTTCTCCGGGCTCCATTCGACAGGGGCGCCACAGGTTGGGCAATCAACGGTTGGGGTTTGGCTCATGACTGGCCTCCACGCAAAGTAAGGTAAAAGTGATGCAGGCGCTCGACCTCGCTGTGTAACCAGGCGAGGTCGCGGTCGTTGACCACCACGTCGTCGGCATGGCTCAGGCGGTCCTGGCGGCTGGACTGGGCCTTGAGAATCGCCTGGACCTGCTGTTCGCTGATCTGGTCGCGCTGCAGGGTGCGTTCGATCTGTAGTTGTTCCGGCACATCGATCACCAGGATTCGTTGCGTCATGGCGTACTGCCCCGACTCGATCAACAGCGGCGATACCAGAATCGCGTAGGGCGATTGTGCCTGGGCCAGATGATGAACGATTTCCTCGGCGATCAATGGATGCAGTAGCGCCTCGAGCCAGCGGCGTTCTTCGGCATTTTCGAAGATCAGTTTGCGCAGCGCCGCTCGGTCCAGCGTACCGTCGGCCTGCAATACGCCTGGGCCGAAGTGTTCCGCTATTTCAGCCAGCGCCGGGCGCCCCGGTTCGACCACCCAGCGCGCCGCGTGATCGGCGTCGATGACATGCACACCCAAGTCGATGAAGTGCTGGGCTGCCGCGCTTTTGCCGCTGCCGATGCCACCGGTCAGGCCGAGGATCCAGGGTTGTTTCACGGAGCTATTCATAAACATCGACATTAGAAACCGACAGACTGCCAATAGAAGTCGGTTATTTGACCACCCCAGAGCAAGGCAATCCAGCCGGCAATTGCCAGATAAGGTCCGAAGGGGATCTGCGTCGACCCAGGGGCATCACGCAGGCGCAGCACAATGACCCCGATAACCGCGCCCACCAGCGACGACAGCAGCAAGGTCAGCGGCAGGATCTGCCAGCCACCCCAGGCACCCAGCATCGCCAGCAGCTTGAAATCCCCGTAGCCCATACCTTCCTTGCCGGTGAGCAATTTGAATACCCAAAACACCGACCACAGCGTCAGATAGCCGGCCACCGCGCCCCACATCGCCTGGTTCAAGGAAACGAACAGGCCGAAGCTGTTGACGATCAAGCCCAGCCACAACAACGGTAATACCAGACTATCGGGCAGCAACTGATGCTCGGCGTCGATCAGGCTCATGCCCAGCAGGCCCCAGCTCAACACCATCACCATCGCGGCCTGCCAGCCAAAGCCGAAGTGCCAGGCGACGAACGCTGACAAGGCGCCGCAGGCCAGTTCGGTCAGCGGGTAACGCTTGCCAATGGGGGCGGTGCAGTTGGAACAGCGACCGCGCAATATCAGGTAGCTCAACAATGGGATGTTTTCCCAGGCGCGGATGCGATGGTCGCAGTGAGGGCACTGGGAATGGGGCAGCATCAGGTTGTAGATCGGGCCGGGTGCTTCGGCCGGCAGTCCCAACAGGTCGTGGGCTTGCAGGCGCCATTCGCGGGTGAGCATCTTTGGCAGGCGCCACACCAGGACATTGAGGAAACTGCCGACGATCAATCCGAGCAATAACGCAGTGAGCACGAAGGCCAGTGGATACAGCACGAAGAAGTCAGTCAGGGGCATATCAGATCGCTGAGCCGAGTTGGAAGATGGGCAGGTACATGGCAACCACCAGGCCACCGACGACCACCCCCAGGACCACCATGATGAAGGGTTCCATCAGACTGGTGAGGTTGTCCACCAGATTGTCCACTTCGGCCTCATAAAAACTCGCCACCTTGTCGAGCATGTCGTCCAGCGCACCGGATTCTTCGCCGATGGCGGTCATCTGGATCGCCAGGTTCGGAAAGATACCTGAAGCGCGCATGGAGAAATTCAACTGCATGCCGGTCGAGACATCCTGGCGGATGCGTTGCACGGCGCGTTTGAACACGACGTTGCCGGTGGCGCCGGACACCGAATCCAGTGCCTCCACCAACGGCACGCCGGCCGCGAAGGTGGTGGACAGCGTGCGGGCGTAGCGGGCCACGGCGGATTTGTACATCAAAGTGCCGATCAGTGGCAGCTTGAGCAGCCATTTATCGCGCCAGTCGCGAAAGGCCTCGGAGCGCCTGAGGGCGTATTTCACGCCAAAAAACGCCCCCACCAGCCCGCCGAGCACCACCCACCACCATTGCTGCATGAATTCCGACAGACCGATGACCATCACCGTGAAGGCTGGCAGCTGTGCGCCGAATCCGGAGAATACCGATTCGAACTGCGGCACGACCTTGACCAGCAGGATCCCCGTGACCACCGCAGCGACGAGGACCACGGCCGCTGGATAGGTCATGGCTTTCTTGATCTTGGCCTTGAGCGCTTCGCTCTTTTCCTTGTAGGTCGCAACGCGATCCAGCAGCGTGTCCAGGGCGCCAGCCTGTTCACCGGCGTCCACCAGGTTGCAGTACAGGTCGTCGAAATATTGCGGGCACTTGCGTAACGATGCGGCGAAGCTGTTGCCGGCTGCGACTTCCTGTTTCACCTCGTCCACCAGCTTGCGCATGTTGGGGTTGTCGAAGCCTTCGCCAATGATGTCGAACGCCTGCAACAGAGGCACGCCGGCCTTGAGCATCGTGGCCATCTGGCGGGTGAAGAGGGCGATATCCAACGGCTTGATGCGCTTGCCCTTGCTGAATATCGAGGTGGACTTCTTGCGCACCTTCTCCGGGTTGATGCCCTGTTTACGCAACTGAGCCTTGATCAAGGCCGGGCTCTGACCGGTCAGTTCGCCGGTCATTTTTGTGCCTTTGCGGTCTTTGCCTTCCCACGTGTAGACATCGGTTTTGACTGCTTTGACCGCCATGTTCAATCCTTGGTGACCCGGTTGATTTCCTCGAGGCTGGTCATGCCCTGCATCACCTTGAGCAGCCCCGATGTGCGCAGGTCATTGAAACCGTCCTTGCGCATTTGCAGGTCGATTTCCAGCGAGTTGCCCTCGGCCATGATCAGCCGTTGCAGCTCAGGCGTATTCTTGACCACTTCGTAAACCCCCACGCGCCCTTTGTAGCCGTGGTTGCACTGTTCGCAACCGACCGGCTCATAGATCGTGAATGTGCCGATGCGTTCCCGAGGGAAACCTTCTTTGAGCAAGGTCTCCTCGGGGATCTCGATGGCTTTCTTGCAGTGGTTGCACAGCTTGCGCGCCAGCCGCTGGGCGATGATCAGGTGCACCGCCGTGGCGATATTGAAGCCCGGAATGCCCATGTTCTGCAGGCGGATCAGGGTTTCGGCGGCGCTGTTGGTGTGCAGTGTCGAGAGTACCAAGTGCCCGGTCTGGGCGGCCTTGATGGCGATTTCGGCGGTTTCCAGGTCGCGGATCTCGCCGACCATGATCACGTCCGGGTCCTGGCGCAGGAACGAGCGCAGGGCCTGGGCAAAATCCAGTCCCTGGCGCGGGTTCACATTGACCTGGTTGATGCCTTCCATGTTGATCTCCACCGGGTCTTCGGCGGTGGAAATGTTGATGTCCACGGTGTTGAGGATATTCAGCCCGGTGTAGAGCGACACGGTCTTGCCCGAGCCGGTCGGCCCGGTCACCAGGATCAGCCCTTGTGGTTGTTTGAGGGCGGCCATGTACAGGTCTTTCTGATCCGGTTCGTAGCCCAGGGCATCGATACCCATTTGCGCACTGGACGGGTCGAGTATCCGGATCACCACTTTTTCGCCCCAGAGGGTGGGCAGGGTGTTGACTCGGAAGTCGATGGATTTGCTTTTCGACAGGCGCATTTTCAGGCGTCCGTCCTGGGGTTTTCGTCGTTCGGAGATATCGAGGCTGGCCATCACCTTGAGGCGTGCGGCGATACGGGTGGCCAACTGGATCGGAGGCCGGGCCACTTCCCGCAACATGCCATCGGTACGCACCCGCACCCGGTAAATTTTTTCATAGGGTTCGAAGTGCAGGTCGGAAGAGCCGCCCTTGATCGCGTCCAGCAGCATCTTGTTGACGAAGCGCACCACTGGCGCATCGTCGGTGTCCTGGCCGGCGATGGAGTCCTGCTTGTGTTCATCGATCGACTCGATGTCCAGGCCGTCGAGGTCGACGTCGCCCATGCCTTCCAGGCCCGTGCTGCTGGACTCGAAAAACTTCTCGATGGCGTCACTGAGCTTGTCGTCCTCCACCAGGATGGCTTCGGTGGTCAGGCCGGTGCTGAACTGGATGTCATTGATGGCTTGGTGATTGGTCGGGTCGGAAATGCCCACATACAGCTTGTTGCCGCGTCGCCACAACGGCAGGGCGTGATGCTGGCGCACCAGTTTTTCGCTGACCAGGCCGCTGGGTTGGGTGTCTTTGTCCAGGCTGTTGAGGTCCAGCAGGGCGACGCCGAAATGTTCCGAAGCGATTTCCGCAACCTGGCGGCTCTGGACCAGTTTGTTTTGCACCAGATAACTGATCAGGGGCATGCGACTGCGCTGGGCCTGTTGGTACGCCTGTTGCGCATTTTGCTCGGTGATCAGTTCGGCCAATACCAATTGCTTGGTCAGGCCGCTGAGGGCGATGTCATTCATGGGAATACCGGCGGCTGACAGTTCATGACTTATAGCCTAGTCAAGCATCGACGCCAAACCAGCGGGGTGGGGTGACAAAAAACGTCAGATAGTGCGGTTGTTTGGGTAGGACGTCGGGCTTGTGACGGTTGAAACCCTCTGCCTGCGGGGCCGGGGAGGTTGGCATGTGCCGTGCAACGGCCGTATCAGGACATGAGATTTCACCTCATGCTATGGAGATGTCTATGAACAAGCAGAAGGGTTTTACGCTGATCGAGCTGCTGATCGTCGTGGCGATCATCGGCATTCTGGCGACGTTCGCGTTGCCGCAGTATTCCAAGTACCAGGCGCGGGCCAAGGCCACCGCCGGGTTGGCGGAGATTTCTGCGTTGAAGGTGCCGTATGAGGACGCCATGAATCAAGGTACCGATCCCTCTGTGGCTAACATGAACATAACCTCGCCTACCAGTAACTGCACAATTACGATCACAGGTACCGCCGCAGCGGGTGCAGGCACTATCGTCTGTACCCTCACCAACGCCCCTGCTGCCGTAGCCGGTAAGACGATCACTCTTTCTCGCACAGCTGCGGGTGCCTGGACGTGCGGTTCCAATGCCGCTCAAGAGTATCTGCCCGCCGGCTGTACCGGTGCTGCTGCCGCTGCTGGTTAGTAACAAGGCTTGAAATGATCGACCCCGCCTTAACACAGCGGGGTTTTTTGTATCGTGCCCCAGCGTGTTCATGGCGGCACGACTTGTTCAAGAAAATGCTTATTGTGTCGTTGAATAAAAGTCCGACAATTCAGCGGCTTAGCGAAATGCGAAAACCCGCAAGTTGCATGTCCAGAATCAACGCTTCATGCATTTTGCATGATTGCGAAAATAACCGCTTCGCTTAACTGTTTGATTTATAACGAATTAGTCGATGATTCAAAACTGGCACAGCGTTCGCACTACTCCTGATAACCCTGCCGGGATTCACCTCCGGCAGTTTTTGAGAAAAACAGGAGTTACTCGTATGAAGAAGTTCGCTATCACTGCCGCCGCTGCTACCGCACTGACCCTGACCATGGCTAGCGCATTCGCCGAGACCACTCAAGCGACCCAGGCGCCGATGATGCTGGCTGCTGGCGAAGTGACAGAGGCCAAAGAAGACGTTTCCGATACCTGGATCACCACCAAGGTCAAAGCTGACCTGGTTACCGAAAAAGGCATTCCAGGTACCGACATCAAAGTCGAAACCAACAAAGGTGTTGTGTCCCTGTCTTCGACTACCGCAGTCACTGATGCGCAAAAAGACACCGCCGTGGCGATCGCCAAAAAGATCAAAGGTGTGAAAGCCGTATCGGCTGATGGCCTGAAGTCCGAGTAAGGCTACGACTTCTCGCCTGGACTGGGAGAGGGCACGGCAAGCGGGCCAAGACATACGTTTGCCGTTGCTTTGCAGTTCATGCGAAAGGCCACACGGACGTGGCCATTACAGGCCCCCGGCATTCGTGCCGGGGGCCTGTTCTATTCCGGGATGGCTAAATTTGCGGGTCAGGCTCTGGCTCGGAGTTGCCGCCATCGCGAGCAAGCTCGCTCCCACATTGGATTGCATTCCTCCTGAAAGAACTCGATCACCTGTGGGAGCGAGCTTGCTTGCGATGGCGGCGGTACATTCCACACAGGGTCATGGACGACTCAGCGCCCCCGCTTGCTGGTGATCTCCACCAGCCGATTCTGCTCGAAACGCAGGTACTGATACATGCCACTGTTGGGGCCGTAGGTCCATTCCTCCACCGGGTATTCTTCCCGGCGATTGACGCTGCGTTTATAGCCCAGGTCATCCCGCGCCGCAGGCTCCCCGCACTTTTGCAGTACTTCGCTCGCGCGGTCACCGACGCTGATCAACTGCCTGCCGCAGCGCAGCGTATTGGCTGCCGATGCCTGGCTGGCGGCGAGCAGTAAACCCAGGCTGAACGCCCACCGACGCTTCATCTTATTCAGCATCCAGATGCAGGGGAGTGATTACGCGTCCGTCACTCTCAGCCTGGCCGAGGCTGGCGTCGATGAAGTACACACGGTCGTCGGCCAATTGCCCTTTGTCCACCAGGAAGTCCTTGATGCTGCTGGCGCGTTCCTGCCCCAGTTGGCGCAACAGCACGTCACTGCCGCTCCAGAACTTGATCACGCCTTCGCGCAGTTTCTCGATACGCGCCTTTTTATCCAGTTGCGTCCATTCGGCCGGCGGCTGGGTTTTGAGACGGGTGCGGTAGATGCCTTCGAGCAGCGGGGGCTTTTCATCCTCGGGTACCAGCAGCAAGGAGGCCTGGGCCGGTACTTTGTCGCCCCGGCGCTGCAGCATCTTGAAGTAGTTGTACTGGTATTCGCGCTCCAGGCGCTGGGCGGCGAGCAGCGGCCCGTCGCTGCTCTCGGCAGCGGTGCCTTCGATCTCCAGGCGCAGCTCCGGGCGTTTGCCAAGGGCCTCGGACAGTTTGAGCAGCGTGCCTTCGTTCTCCTTGCTCAGATCGCTCGAACCCGCCGCGAACGAAACGCTGCCCAGATCTTCCGAACCGCCGCCGGCCACCAACCCACCGATGAGTTTGAACGGCGCCTGGGCTGCTCGTACCACCAGGTTGCGCAAGGTTTGCCAGACAATCGGCATGACACTGAATTGCGGATCGTTGAGGTCGCCGGAAACCGGCAGCTCGATGGAAATCTTGCCTTCAGAATCCTTCAACAGGGCGACCGCCAGTTTGAGGGGCAGGCTCACGGCATCCGGGCTGTCGACTTTTTCTCCCAGTTGCAGTTGTTCGACCACCACCTTGTTTTCTGCCTGGAGCTTGCCCTTGGTGATCCGGTAATGCAGGTCGAGACTGAGCCGGCCCTTGCGGATGCGATAGCCGGCGAACTTGCCGGAATACGGCGTCAGCGTGGTCAGCTCGACCCGTTTGAAACTGGTGGCGATATCGAGGCTGGCCATCGGGTCGAAGGGGTTGAGCGCACCTTTGATGGTGACAGGCGCGTAGCGGTCGACCTTACCCTTGATGTCCACGCTGGCTGGCTTGGCCTCGCGGCTGTCGATGGTACCGATCTGGCCGTTGAGCTGCTGGATGGCGGTGGCGAAATTGGGCGTCAGGCTGAAGTCGGCGAAGTTGGCCGAACCGTCGTTGATGGCGATGCCGCCAATATGAATACCCAGCGGTTTTTCCTGAGAAGCCGGTTTTGCCGCGGCTTTCTTCGCGCCGCTGTCGGCCGGTTGCGGAATCAGCAGGTCATCGACGTTAGTGGTGCGATCGTCGTTGATCATGAAGCGCGCGTAAGGCTGGAACAGGTTGACCTTGTCGATGGACAGGCTGTCACCGTGTTGATAACTGAGACCGTCGAGTACCAGGCGCTGCCACTTGAGGAAATCGCGGGTCTTGAGGGTGTCGAGGGTATGCAGTTGATCGACCTGGGCGCGACCGGTGACCGCGAATGCCAGTGGTTCGGTGCTTTTGAGATCCACTGCCAGATCGCTGCCGAGCATCCCGGAGCGCAGCTCCAGGCGAATGAACGGGTTGATATACGACTGGGCGACCCGCAGGTCAATGTCCTGGGTCTTGACCTTGAGCCGGGCGGTGATCGGGTTCAGGTTCACCTCGCCATCGGCGAGGATCTTGCCCTGCTTACCCACCCCGGTATCCAGCTTGAGGGTAAAAGGCGAGCCGTTGAGGGTGTCGTAGTTTTGCAGGTCAAGGTTCAGCGGGCCGACTTCCAGTGCCACGGCAGGTTGTGCCTGGCGGTCGGCCAGGTGCACCTGGTAATTGCGCAACTGCACGTCCTTCAACAACACCTGCCACGGTTTGCTGGCCGTTTCAGCTGCTGGTTTCGGCGAGTCGGCGGCGGCCGGGGCGGAGGCCGGCTCGACCTTGACTTGCGGTTTGCTCGGCTGGCTGGCGAAGAGTTTCTGCCAGTCCAGTTGCCCGTCCGCCTCGCGCGCAGCCCAGGTTTCCAGCTTCTGGCTGCGGATCTTGCCGACGATGACTTGCTGCTTGGCCAGGTCCACCGTGGTTTCACTGACATCCAGGCGTTCGAGTCTCACCAGCGGACGGCCATCGGGCGCCTTGATGGAGAAGGGCGCGACACTGACAGCGACATTGTTGAGCAGCAGCTCGGTGCCCTTGGACAGGTTGAGCTTGTAGTCGGTGCTGAGGTTCAGTACGCCGTTTTCCAATACCAGCGGCACCGCGTCGCGCACGTAGGGCCACCAGGCTTTCATCTGGCCGCCGGTGACCTTGAGTGTGCCTTCGGAAGCGATCGGCGTGAGGCTGAAGTTACCGGTCCAGTCGATTTTCCCGCCTGCGGGGCCGGCGGCCACCAGGGTCATGTCGGCGTTGTCATCGGGCAGGGTGCTGAGATTTTTCAGCTCGAAATCGAGAGTGTCGTACAGGAACTCGATGGGCTCACTGGGACGCAGGTCCTGGAAATGTACATAACCGCTGGCGAGTTTGATGCGATCAACCCGCAGGGGGAATGGCTTGGCTTCGGGATCGGCCGGGGTCGGTTCGCTGGCCGGCAGTTTGAACAGGCCCAGCAGGTTCAACTGACCGTCCTTGGTGAACATCACCTCGGTCTTGGGCTTGTCCAGCTCGATGTCGACCAGGTGCAGGGCGCCGGACCACAGGCTGTCGAGCTGCAGGTTGGCGTACAGCCGTTCGAAGCCGACCTGCTCTTTGCCCGGTTCGCCGATGTTCAGGCCCCAAAGGCTGACTTCAAGGCTGAAAGGATTGAGTTCGATACGCTGGATCTGGGCCGGCACCGTCGCGTACTCGGCCAGTTGCTGATTGGCGATCCGCAAGGCGATGCCCGGCAATATCAGAAAACCCAACAAGCTGTAGAGGGCCAGTGCGGTCAACAGGGCGCCGAAAGCGCGAATCAATCCTTTGGGCATGTGTGGCTTCATCTAGTGTGAATTCGGAGTGCCTTGGAGTATGGCATGCGTTTACGGTTCCGAAGCCACTGTGATTTATGAGATTTGTCTGTTTTGTGCATGAGAATTCAGGCGCCGGCTTAGAGCTGGAGGATCAACGTCTTGAGCGGCGGCTGCTGGTCCAGGGAGGGGAAATCGTCGCCGGGTGTCAGCACGCTCCATTCACGCACCGGTCGGCCGGCCTTTTCCGCGCAACGCAGCACTTGTTCGCGCCAGTCGTCCATGGGCACTTTTGCCAGGTTGTTACAGCAGATCAGCACGCCATTGTCGGCGGTACTCAGCAGCGCCGGTTTGAGCAGGCTCTGGTAGTCGCGCAACAGGTCGACGGTGCCAAAAGCACTCTTGGCCCAGGCCGGCGGATCGAGCAGCACCAGGTCGTACTGGCGTTGTTCCAGGCGCACATAACTGGGCAGTTTCTGCCCGCGGCGTTGGCTGATGGGCAGGCCAGCCAGTTGGCGGATCGCCGGGAAGTAATCCGATTGCACGAATTCCATGGGCGGCAAAGCGGGGTTGAGCAGGCCGTTCTCGCGCCCCACCGCCAGGTTGCCTTCGGCGAAGTCCAGGTTGCACACCTCGCGCGCGCCACCGGCTGCGGCGCTCAAGCCTACGCCACAGGTGTAGGCGAACAGGTTCAGCACGCTTTTGTCTCGGCTGTGTTCCTTGACCCAGCCCCGGGCGTTGCGCAGATCGAGAAACAGCAGGGGATCCTGTCCGGCATGGCGCCCGCGAACGCGATAGTTCAGGCCCCATTCATGGCCGACCAGGTCTTGCAAGGCGGCTTCGTCAGCCTGGTACACCGTGTCCTGGCGGTCGATGCGCGAATTGCCCCGGGCGCGATCGTTGTAGACCAGCAGGGTTTCCAGCCCCAGGCGCTCGTTGACGATGCCGTGCAGCTGCAGCAAGGCGTCGCGCTCCAGTGACTGATGGAAGCTCTGCACCAGCAGTTGCGGGCCGTAGCGGTCGATGGTCAGGCCTGGGGCGCCTTCCTGGCTGCCGTGGAACAGGCGATAGCAATCGGTGCCTTGCTGATGCAACTGGCCGAGCAGGTCCTGGCGTTGGTCGAGGGCGGCGCGCAGCGCCTGATTCAAGGAAGACATGCCGAGCGCGCCTTAAGGAAATGAGGCGCGGGAGTTTAGCAGTTATGAAGGATCAGGTTTGAGGTCGCATAAGGTTGCGAACCAGATACGCTCCTGTGGCGAGGGCGCTTGCTCCCGCTGGGCTGCGCAGCGGCCCTATGATTTTTGGGAGCGCTACGCACTCCAGCGGGAGCAAGCTCCCTCGCCACGGGGTCTGTGTTTGGCTCAGCGATTCAGGCGCTTGTCGATCAACCCCTCCACCACACTCGGATCGGCCAGGGTCGAGGTATCACCGAGGCTGTCGAGTTCATTGCAGGCGATCTTGCGCAGGATCCGCCGCATGATTTTGCCCGAACGGGTCTTGGGCAGCGCCGGCGCCCACTGGATCAGTTCCGGTTTGGCGAAACTGCCGATTTCCTTGCTGACGTGGGCCAGCAATTCTTTCTTCAATTCGTCGTTGGCCTCGACCCCGTTCATCGGTGTGACAAAGGCGTAGATGCCCTGGCCCTTGAGGTCATGGGGGTAACCGACCACCGCTGCTTCGGCGATGTTGTCGTGCAACACCAGGGCACTTTCTATTTCGGCAGTGCCGATGCGGTGCCCGGAGACGTTGATCACATCGTCGATGCGCCCGGTGATCCAATAATCGCCGTCTTCGTCGCGACGAGCACCGTCGCCGGTGAAGTAATAGCCGGGGTAGGGCTTGAAGTAGGTATCGACCATGCGTTGATGGTCGCCGTAGACGCTGCGGATTTGTCCCGGCCAGCTGGATTTGATCGCCAGTACGCCGCTGCCGGCACCGCTGATTTCCTTGCCCGTTTCATCCAGTAATACCGGTTGCACGCCGAACATCGGCTGGGTAGCGCAGCCGGGTTTGAGCCGCGGGGCACTCACCAGAGGGCTGAGCATGATGCCGCCGGTCTCGGTCTGCCACCAGGTATCGACAATCGGGCAGCGCTGTTCGCCGACCACGTTGAAGTACCATTCCCACGCTTCCGGGTTGATCGGCTCACCGACGCTGCCGAGCAATCTCAGGCTTTTGCGCGACGTTTCCTGCAACGGTCCGGGACCTTCGCGCATCAGCGCACGCAGGGCCGTCGGCGCGGTGTAGAAGATGTTGACCTGGTGTTTGTCGATCACCTGCCAGAAACGCGAACTGCTGGGATAGCTCGGGACGCCTTCGAAGATCAGCGTGGTGGCGCCGTTGGCCAGCGGGCCGTAGACGATGTAACTGTGGCCGGTGACCCAGCCGACGTCGGCGGTGCACCAGAACACTTCGTTGTCGCGGTAATCGAGCACGTACTTGAACGTCATCGCCGCTTGCAGCAGATAACCGCCGGTGGTGTGCAGCACGCCCTTGGGTTTGCCGGTGCTGCCGGAGGTGTAGAGGATGAACAGCGGGTCTTCGGCGTCCATCGGTTCGGGCGGGCAGTCGTCGCTCATTTCGTGCATGGCCTGGTGGTACCACAGGTCACGCCCTTCAACCCAGTCCATCTGGCCTTGGGTGCGCTCGACCACCAATACCGTACTGACGTTCGGACAGCTTTCCAGGGCCTTGTCGACGTTGCGCTTGAGCGGGATGAAGCGCCCGCCGCGCACGCCTTCGTCGGCGGTGATCACGGTGCGGCAATCGGCGTCGAGAATCCGGTCGCGCAGAGAGTCCGGCGAGAAACCACCGAACACCACCGAATGCACTGCGCCGATGCGGGTGCAGGCAAGCATGGCGTAGGCGGCTTCCGGAATCATCGGCATGTAGATGCAGACCCGATCGCCTTTCTTCACCCCACGACTTTTCAGCACGTTGGCCAGGCGGCAAACATGGTTGTGAAGTTTTTTGTAAGTAATTTCCGCCGATTCAGCGGGGTTGTCGCCTTCCCAGATGATTGCCGTCTGGTCGCCGCGCGTGTCCAGATGACGGTCGATGCAATTGGCGCTGACGTTCAGCTTGCCACCCGCGAACCATGTCGCGTCGCCGCTCTTGAGGTCATAGCGCTGGACGGTTTGCCAAGGCGTCATCCAGTCGAGAAAGCGCGTGGCCTGTGCGGCCCAGAAGGCGCTGGGGTGTTCGATGGATTCTTTATAGAGTCGCTTGTACTCGTCCTGGCTCAGTTGCGCAGCCCGGCGGACGGCATCGGCTTGGGGGAACTGGCTGATATCGAACATGACGGTTCCTTATTCTTGTTTTTGCGACAAGTCATAAAGATGCGCCGAGTAGCCGGAGGGTTCAAGTCATGTACAAAAAGCGACTGTGGGAGCGAGCTTGCTCGCGATAGAAGTGTGTCAGTCAACATAGGTGTCAACTGACCTACCGCCATCGCGAGCGAGCTCGCTCCCACAGGGATAATGCAAAAACTAAGGATCAGCCGCGATGACGCCCACGGAAGTAGTTGATCAAGCCTTGGGTCGAAGCATCGTCGGCCGGGCTTTCTTCGCTGCCCACCAGGCGGTTGTAGACGCCTTTG
Organism: Pseudomonas viciae; assembly: GCF_004786035.1. Taxonomy (NCBI): domain Bacteria; kingdom Pseudomonadati; phylum Pseudomonadota; class Gammaproteobacteria; order Pseudomonadales; family Pseudomonadaceae; genus Pseudomonas; species Pseudomonas viciae. The sequence goes on along the minus strand of NZ_CP035088.1, from coordinate 5,697,147 downwards.
CCCAGTTCCTTGCCCAGCTCGACGCCCCATTGGTCGAAGGCGTTGATGCCCCAGACCACGCTTTGCACGAATACCTTGTGTTCATACAACGCCACCAGTGCGCCAAGGCGACGTGGGCTGATGCGTTCAACCACCAACGTGTTGCTCGGACGGTTGCCGGGGATCACTTTGTGCGACGCCAGTTTCTGCACGTCTTCTTCGCTCGCGCCCTTGTCCCGCAGCTCGGCCTCGGCTTCGGCGCGAGTCTTGCCCAGCATCAGTGCCTGGCTTTGGGACAGGCAGTTGGCGTACAGCCACTGGTGATGGTCAGATACCGGGTTGAAACTGACGATCGGCACGATGAAGTCGGCCGGGATCAACTGGGTGCCTTGGTGCAGCAGCTGATGGTAAGCGTGCTGTCCGTTGCAACCGACGCCGCCCCAGATCACCGGGCCTGTGTCGGTCGACACAGGCGTGCCGTCCTGGCGCACGCTCTTGCCGTTGGATTCCATGTCCAGTTGCTGCAAGTGCTTGGTGATGTTGCGCAGGTAGTGGTCATACGGCAGGATCGCATGGCTTTGCGCACCCCAGAAATTGCCGTACCACACGCCCAGCAGCGCCAGCAGCACCGGCATGTTCTGCTCGAACGGCGCGCTCTGGAAATGCTGGTCCATGGAATAGGCGCCGGAGAGCAATTCCTTGAAGTTCGACATGCCGATGGCCAGGGCGATCGGCAGGCCGATGGCCGACCACAGCGAGTAACGCCCGCCAACCCAATCCCACATGGGGAAGATGTTTTCTTCGCGAATGCCGAAGGCCACGGCGGCGGCGTTGTTGCTCGATACCGCGATGAAATGGCGATACAGCTCCGCTTCGGAGCCGCCCTGGGCCAGATACCAGGCACGGGCAGCCTGGGCGTTCTTCAGGGTTTCGAGGGTGTTGAAGGATTTCGACGAGACGATAAACAGCGTGGTCTCGGCGCGCAGCTTCATCGTCAGCTCGTGGAACTCGCTGCCGTCGATATTCGCCAGATAATGGCAGCGCACGCCTTTATGCGCGTAGGACAACAGCGCTTCGGACACCAGCTCCGGGCCGAGGAAGGAGCCACCGATGCCGATGTTCACCACGTCGGTGATCGGCTTTTCGGTGTAGCCACGCCACAGGCCGTCGTGAATGCGGCCCACCAGGTCAGTGATCTGGTTCAGCACTTTGTGCACGTCCGGCATCACGTTGACGCCGTTCACCAGCAACTTGTCGCCCACCGGCCGACGCAGGGCGGTGTGCAGGGCTGGGCGGTTTTCGGAGGCGTTGACGATTTCGCCTTCGAACAGCGACTTGATCGCGCCCTTGAGCTCGACTTCATTGGCCAGGCCCACCAGCAGGTCGCGGGTTTGGGCGTTGATCAGGTTTTTTGAATAGTCGAGAAACAGGCCGCAGCTCGACAGGGTGAATTGGGTGAAACGCTGCGGATCGGCATTGAACGCTTCGCGCATGCTGAAATCCTGCATGGCTTTGCGGTGGTCATTCAGCGCTTGCCAGGCAGGCAGAGCGGTCACGTCATGAGGGGTTCGGTAATACGCCATCGCTGCGGGTTTCCTTTTTACTTGAACGACCTTTTGTACACTAAAAATTCCGGCGCGGCCCTAGGTAGGCGTCCGGACAACTGCGTCGACACGATCTCTGGGCGCAGGGCGACTACAGTAAACCTCGCGTTGCGATCTGTCTTGACTTTGTCAGACCGGTTCCTGGTACTTTTTTATACAAACAGGCCAGGAATGGTCCGACAGACGGAGGTGCTGGGGATATTGCTGATCAACTGTGGGAGTGGGCTTGCTCGCGAAAGCGGCGGCACATTCAACATTGATGTGACAGACACATCGCCTTGGCGAGCAAGCACGCTCCCACAGGGAGTTCGCGGGTTTGGTCAGGCAACCTGAACCGGGATGGCATTGCTGGTGTGGCTCAGTTCGTTGCCCGGTGCCATGTACAGCATGCGGGGTTTGAAGTTGACCAGCTCGGCTTCGCTGTAATGGGCGTAGGCGCAGATGATGACGCGGTCACCGACCTTGGCTTTATGGGCGGCGGCGCCGTTGACCGAGATCATCCGCGAGCCTTCCTCGCCACGGATGGCGTAGGTGGTGAAGCGTTCGCCGTTGTCGACGTTGTAGATCTGGATCTGTTCGTATTCACGGATCCCCGACAGGTCCAGCCATTCACCGTCAATGGCGCAGGAGCCTTCGTAATCGAGCACCGCGTGGGTGACTTCGGCGCGGTGCAGCTTGGCCTTGAGCATGATGGCGTGCATGAGTGTTTCCTCTGGTCGGGTCCGAACGGCGGGCAGTTTGCCCGAAGGCTACCGAAGCGGCAATAACACTGCAGTCCCCTTGTGGAAGCGGGCTTGCTCGCGAAGACGGTGTGTCTGTCACATCAATGTTGAATGTGCCGGCGTCTTCGCGAGCAAGCTCGCTCCCACAGGGGGAGGTGAGGGGTCAGGCGGGCGTATCGAGGTCCAGGTGCAAGTTGTCGATCAAGCGCGTTGTACCCAGGAATGCAGCCACCAGTATCACCAGGTCACGATCCTCGGCTGTGGCCGGACGCAAGGTCCGGGCATGGCGGACTTCCAGATAATCGGGACGCAGGCCGGCGGCTTCCAGTTGCTTGAGCTGCTCGGCAACCAACGCCGGGAAATCCCGTTGGCCCTGCCTGATGGCCTCGGCAATCTGGCTCAGGCCGCGATAGACCACCGGCGCGACGGCGCGCTGTTCAGGGCTGAGGAAACCGTTGCGCGACGATAGCGCCAGGCCGTCCTCGGCGCGAACGGTGGGTTCGCCGATGATCTGAATCGGCATGTTCAAGTCATGGACCAGCGCGCGGATCACTGCCAGTTGCTGGAAGTCCTTCTGGCCGAACACTGCCAGGTCAGGCTGGACCATGTTGAACAGCTTGCTGACCACCGTCGCCACGCCCTCGAAATGCCCTGGCCGACTGGCACCGCACAGGCCTTCGGACAATTGCGGGACGCTGACCCGCGTCTGTCCGGCCATGCCGTCGGGGTACATCTCTTCGACACTGGGGGCGAACAGCAGATGGCAGCCGGCCTGGAGCAGTTTCTCCTGGTCGGCGGCCAGGGTACGGGGGTATTTGTCCAGGTCTTCGCCGGCGCCGAATTGCAGCGGGTTGACGAAAATGCTCGCCACCACGAAGTCGGCGCGCTGTGCCGCCTTGGTCACCAGCGCCACGTGGCCGCTGTGCAGGTTGCCCATGGTCGGCACGAAGGCGATGCGTTTGCCTTCACCGCGGGCGCGGGCTACGGCAGCCCGCAGTTCACGTACGGTTTTGACGGTGTTCATGCAGAGAATCCGTGTTCAACGCCTGGGAAGGTCGCTGCTTTGACTTCGGCAACGTAAGCGCTCAGGGCCGCCTGGATGGAGCCTTGCCCAGCCATGAAGTTCTTCACGAACTTGGGCACTCGGCCGGTGATCGACAGCCCGAGCATGTCGTGCAACACCAGCACCTGGCCGTCGGTGGCGTTGCCGGCGCCGATCCCGATCACGGGGATCTTCACTGCCTGGGTGATTTCTTCCGCCAGCTCGCTGGGCACGCATTCGAGCAGCAACATCGCTGCACCGGCTTGCTCCAGTGCAATGGCGTCGGCGCGCATCTGCCGTGCCTGGTTCTCATTGCGCCCCTGGACTTTGTAGCCACCGAGAATGTTTACCGACTGTGGGGTCAAGCCCATGTGCGCGCACACCGGGATGCCGCGCTCGGCCAGCAGCCGAATCGAATCGGCCAGCCACAGTGCGCCTTCGACTTTGACCATGTGGGCGCCGGCCTGCATCAGCATGGCGCTGTTGGTCATGGTTTGTTCGAGGGTGGCGTAGGACATGAATGGCAGGTCGGCGAGGATCAGCGCATCGGTGTTACCGCGTTTGACGGCGGCCACATGGTAGGCCATCTCGGCGGTGGTCACCGGCAGCGTGCTGTCGTGACCTTGCAGCACCATGCCGAGGGAATCGCCCACCAGCAGCACTTCGACACCGGCCTCGTTGCAGGCGTGGGCGAAGGTCGCGTCATAGCAGGTCAGCATGGCGATTTTCTCACCTTTTTGCTTGAGACCTTGCAGTGTGGTCAGGGTAATAGCTGGCATGAAAAAGTCCTCATTAGGCGCTCGTGAACTACTGCGAGTAACGCGCATGATTCGTCATTTACACAGGCGCACCCTCTATGTGTGGTGCTTGTAAGGCCTGGATTGCGCCCTTCAACGCCGCGTTGGCGGCAACGGGACGCCTATAGTCGTGAGGAGCTCTCGGGAAGTCAATTGGATGTGTTACCGCTGGGTGTTACCGGGGTTACTGATGCGTTTCAGCGTAGATGAGCGTCCCAGAATGACTGCCCGGTGCTGGAACCTGTGGGAGCGAGCTTGCTCGCTCCCACAGGGGGGATTTGCATCAGTTCGCAGGCAAGCGTTCCAGGCCTACAAACGGGCACGCCGCAAGCAAATCCTTGAGCAGGCGCCCATCGGCCAGACGCAGGTCGGCGGGGGCCAGCTCGGCCAGCGGATAGAGTACAAAGGCCCGGGCCTGCATGTGGTAGTGGGGGACTTTGAGGCGGGGCTCGTCGATCAGGCGATCGCCGAACAGCAGAATGTCCAGATCCAACGTGCGCGGGCCCCAGCGTTCCAGGCGTTCGCGACCTTGCCCGGTTTCGATGGCTTGCAGCGCATCGAGCAGGACCAGCGGCGCCAGTCGGCAGTCCAGCGCTGCCACCGCATTGGTATAGCGCGGCTGGCCGGGCAGCAGGGAATCGCTTTGATAGAACGCTGAAACGCCCGCCAACCGGGTGTCGGGCAGTTGCGCCAGCGCCTGGACGGCGCAGCGCAATTGTTCAGCGGGTTCGGCCAGGTTGCTGCCCATGCCGATGTAGATGCGCTCCATCGATTACTCGCCCGATGCGCTCGGTGCCCCGGCGCGTTTGCGCTTGGCACCGCTGCTGCGCCGCCGCTTGCGTGGGCCGGTGGTGCCGTCCTCCTTGCTGCTGAGCTCGCGAATCATGTCGCGGCGTTCGCTGTCATTGGCGTCCTGATAGTCGGTCCACCATTCGCCCAGGCCATCGGTCTGTTCGCCGGCGCTTTCGCGCAACAGTAGAAAGTCGTAGCCGGCGCGGAAACGCGGGTTGTCCAGCAGCAGGTCGGCACGTTTGCCGCTGCGCCGTGGCAGGCGTTCCTGCATGTCCCAGATCTCGCGGATCGGCATCGTGAAACGTTTTGGAATTGCGATGCGCTGGCACTGTTCGGCGATCAGCTCGTGGGCGGCTTCCTGCATCGCCGGGATCGGCGGCATGCCTCGGTCTTGCAGGCGCAGCACCCGGGCCGGCAGGGCCGGCCAGAGCAATGCGGCGAACAGGAACGCCGGGGTCACCGGCTTGTTCTGCTTGATGCGCAAGTCGGTGTTGATCAGCGCTTCACTGATCAGGGTGTGGGTGTAGGTTGGATTGTGCTCCAACGCCTCGGCGCTGGCCGGGAACAGCGGGTCGAACAGTTGCAGGTCCACCAGCATCTCGAAGGTATCTGCCGCGTGGCCCGACAGGAACAGCTTGAGCACCTCTTCGAACAGGCGGGCCGAAGGGATTTCCCGCAGCATTGGCGCCAGTTCGCGAATCGGCGTGGCGCTGTGTTTTTCGATACCGAAATTCAGCTTGGCGGCGAAACGAACGGCCCGCAGCATCCGCACCGGGTCTTCCTGGTAACGCTGCTTCGGATCGCCGATCAGGCGGATCAGGCGATTGCGGATGTCATGTACACCGTTGGCGTAATCGAGGATGCGTTCGCTGACCGGATCGTAATACAGGGCATTGATGGTGAAGTCGCGGCGTTGCGCGTCTTCTTCCAACGTGCCGTAGACGTTATCACGCAGGATACGCCCGCTCTCGTTGCGAGAAGACTGGTTGCTGTCTTCTTCTTCGCTTTGCGGGTGGTTGGCGCGGAACGTCGCCACTTCGATGATTTCGCGACCGAAGTGGATGTGGACCAGCTTGAAGCGCCGGCCAATGATCCGTGCATTGCGAAATTCGGCCCGTATCTGTTCCGGCGTGGCGCTGGTGGCAACGTCGAAATCCTTGGGTGTGATGTTGAGCAGCATGTCGCGCACACAGCCACCGACCAGGTAGGCCTGGTAACCGGCGTTCTGCAGGCGTTCGACGATGTTCACCGCATAACGGCTGAACTGGGCCTTTTGCAGCGAATGCTGGCCGCTGTTGAGCACTTCAGGCGTGCTGCGAATGTGTTGCGTACGACGCAAGGGAGAACGGAATGACTGGAACAGCTTCTTCAGCATGGGATGCACTGTTTGAAGGAATATTCGGCCAAAAACGAAGAATGACCGCAGATGGGCGGGGATTCTAGCATTTAGTCGAGGGATGGTGTAGGACGGAGCAGTTTTGAGCTGCAGGCTTGCGCCACAAGCCTTGTAGGCTTTCGGGTGGGAAAGACAGAAACCACAAGGGGAGCCGAAGCTCCCCCAGAATTAGTTACGTGCTCTATTTTTATTATTGGTTTCGGGCTTCTTGTTTTTGTTGAGTGCCCGCGCCACGAGGTTTTCCCTTCGTGACCCTCCCAATCGGGAGTCAAGAGCAAACGGATTGCTTTGGTCGCTGTGTTGCAGTGATCAATCGATCCAACCAGTTCAGGCACCTGTCTTGAGACAGTTTTTATTGTTCTCGGCCTGGTTGTGGGGCTAGCCCCAAATACAACGCCTCTCCAAAAGAATCAGTTAGCTGCGCCTCTCGCCGTCTTGTTTTTATTGTGCGTGAGTCGATTCGTCTTATTTTTATTGTCTTTTGCATTGCTTGTTATTGTTCTTGTACCAAAGCTATAGCAGGGTGCGTGCCAACTTTTGCGAAGGCTAGAAAAACCGGGGGTTCTAAGGATATGTCGGTTTTTTCGGGACGAAAAAAAGCCGGGGTTTCGTTACCGTAAACCCCGGCTTCTGTTACGTGAAAAAGCTGAGGTAACAGTTTTTTCACATTCATGGCTCTTCGAGCCTGTCCTCCTGTGGGAGCGAGCTTGCTCCCACAAATCAGCTTTCGCTGGCCACCCCGGTCTTGCGTCGCGGGATACCCAGGCGCTGGCGGCGTTCCCACAGGCACTTGCGACTTACGCCCAGCTTGCGGGCCAGTTCGGTCTCGGTCATGTGGTCCTGGTGCTCCAGGACGAAATGCTGGAAGTAGTCCTCCAGGGACAGATCTTCGGTGGGTTCGTGGCTGGTGTTGTTGGCCGCACCGCCCTGTTGTGGGGCCAGGCCGATGAACTCTTCGTCGTCCAGGTCACTCAGTTCGATGTCGATACCCAGCAGATCGGCGGAGATTTCCGGGCTCTCGCACAGGATCACCGCCCGCTCGACCGCGTTCTCCAGCTCTCGAACGTTACCCGGCCAGGCGTAATGACGAATGGCCTGCTCGGCGTCCGGGGCGAACTTGAGATCGGTGCGGTTGACCCGCGCGCTCTGGCGGGCGAGGAACGCTTGGGCGATTTCGTTGACGTCCGCGCCACGCTCGCGCAGGGCCGGCAGTTTCAAGGCGATGACGTGCAAGCGGTAATACAAGTCTTCGCGGAACTGGCCGATCTTCGCCAGGCTCTTGAGGTCACGGTGGGTCGCAGCGATCAGGCGGACGTCGACTTTCTGCGACTGCACCGACCCGACCCGGCGGATCTCGCCTTCCTGAAGCACGCGCAGCAATCGCGCCTGGGCTTCCAACGGCAACTCACCGATTTCATCGAGGAACAGCGTGCCACCGTCCGCCGCTTCCACCAGCCCGGCACGTCCGGCGCTGGCGCCGGTGAACGCGCCTTTCTCGTGACCGAACAGCTCGGACTCGATCAGGCTTTCCGGGATCGCCGCGCAGTTCACCGAGATCATCGGCGCCTTGGCCCGACGAGAGAGGTTATGCAGCGCGCGGGCCACCAGCTCCTTACCGGTACCGGACTCACCCTGGACCAGGACATTGGAGTCGGTTGGTGCCACTTTGCGGATCTTGCTGTACAGGTCCTGCATGGGTGGGCAGGAACCGATAATGCCGATTTCGCCGTTATGGTTGCTGGCGCCGACCTTCGCGGAGGCAGGGGCCTTGCCGGCGGGTTCCGATGGGTTACCGCTTGCCGTTTGTCGGTCGCGCAGGATGCGGGCCACGGCCTGGAGCATCTCGTCGTGGTCGAACGGTTTGGCGATGTAGTCCACGGCCCCCATTTTCATGGAGTCGACCGCCGAGCGCAGGCTGGCGTAACTGGTCATGATCAGCACCGGCGTACCCTGGCCGAGCTTGATCAGCTCGGTGCCGGGAGCGCCGGGCAGGCGCAGGTCGCTGACGATCAGGTCAAATGTCGGGATGCTGAAACGCTCTTGTGCTTCCTGCACTGAACCGGCTTCGCTGACCTGGTACTGGTTGCGTTCCAGCAGGCGGCGCAAGGCGGAGCGGATAATTGTTTCGTCTTCGACGATCAGAATGTGCGGCATTGATTCGATTCTCTCGACGGTCTCAGTTCACAGCGGACGTCGCTTCGACATGACGCGGCAAGGTGACCCGGATACGGGTGCCGCGTTGGCTTTGTACATCGGCCGGGCTGTCGATGGTGATTTGTCCATAATGCTCTTCAACGATGGAATAGACCAGTGCGAGGCCCAGACCGGTGCCTTCGCCAGGATCCTTGGTGGTGAAGAAGGGTTCGAACAATCGGTCCATGATGTTCTGTGGGATACCGCTGCCTTCGTCTTCGACGATCAGGTCGATCGTGTGTTCGCTGGCTTCGCTCTTGACCCGCACCGCGCTGCCGGCCGGTGAGGCGTCCCGCGCGTTGGAGAGTAGGTTGATCAGCACCTGGGCGAGCCGCTGGGGGTCGCCGTCGACCCAATGATCCGGGTCGCACAGGTTGAAAAATTGCACTTCGAAATTGCGCCGGTTGAGCGCCAGCAGACCAATGGCATCCTGGGCCACTTCGGCCAGGCAGACGGGCTCATCGTTATGTTGGTGACCGCCGGCATGGGCGAAGCTCATCAGCGACTGAACAATACGCGACACGCGCTTGGTCTGTTCGAGGATCTGGCCACTGATTTCCGTCAGTTCGCCGTCGTCCTCGCGCTCTTCGCGCAGGTTCTGCGCCAGGCAGGCGATGCCAGTGATCGGGTTGCCGATCTCGTGGGCGACCCCGGCGGCCAACCGGCCAATGCTCGCCAGTCGTTCGGAGTGGACCAGCTTGTCTTCGAGCATCTGGGTATCGGTCAGGTCTTCCACCAGCAATACCAGGCCGCTGTTGCCCGGTGCCAGCGGCTCGTCGATCGCCGCCTTGTGCAGGTTGAGCCAGCGGGTCTGACCGTCGAGGGCCAGGTGTTGTTTGTGCAGGTGCTCGTCCGGCAGGTCGATGAAGCCTTGCAGCAAACCTTTCCACGGTTCGCCCAAGGTGCTCAGGCGCGAACCGACCACGCGCTGGGCAGCGATCCCGGTCAGCTCTTCCATGGCTTTGTTCCACATCAGGATTTCCTGGTCCTTGGCCAGGGAACACACGCCCATCGGCAGTTCCTGCAAGGTCTGGCGGTGATAGCGACGCAAGGCGTCCAGTTCGGCGGCCAGGCCGGTGAGGCGCGAGTGGTAATCCTCGAGGCGACTTTCGATGAAGTGGATGTCTTCGGTGACGTAGTTCTCGCCGCCAGCCTTGTAAGGCAGGAACGTCTCGACCATATCCTGGGCCACGCTGGGGCCCATCAGGCCGGACAGGTTGGCTTCGATCCGGTCCCGCAGGCGACGCAGGGCGTAGGGGCGGCGCTCATCGAAGGGCAGATAAAGGTCGCGCAGGGCCTGTTCGACTTCCTTTTGCGCAGCTTTGGCGCCCAGGGGCTTGGCCAGTTGCGTGGCGAACTCCTGGGGCGAGGCGGCGTGCAGCTCGCGGCGCTGCGGGCGACGAACGTTGTCCACCGCACAGGCTTCGGCGGCGCTGGCCTCTTCGCTGCTGGCGTTGGTGAACAGTGAGATCAGGGTGAACATCAGCACGTTCGCCGCCAGGGAGGCGATGGCTGCCATGTGCCAACTGGTGTCGTCGAGCACATAGATCATGTTCAGCAGCGGAATATAGAAACCCTGCAAGTTGCCCAGCAGCGGCAGGAGCATGGCCACCAGCCACACCAGGATCCCCGCCAGCAGGCCGGCGATAAAGCCGCGACGGTTGGCGGTCGGCCAATACAGCACCGACAACACGCCAGGCAGGAACTGCAAGGTGGCAACGAATGCGACGATGCCCAGGTTGGCCAGGTCCTGGCCGTCGCCCAGCATCAGGTAGAAACCGTAGCCGGCCATGATGATCGCGACGATCAGCGCCCGCCGGGTCCATTTCAACCAGCGGTAGATATTGCCTTCAGCTGGCGGCTGATACAGCGGCAGCACCAGGTGGTTGAGGGCCATCCCCGACAGCGCCAGCGTGGTGACGATGATCAGGCCACTGGCCGCCGACAGGCCGCCGATATACGCCAGCAAGGCCAGGGCCTTGCTGTTGGCGGCGATGCCGATGCCGAGGGTGAAATACTCTGGATTGGTACTGGCCCCCAGCTTCAACCCGGCCCACAGGATCAGCGGCACCGCCAGGCTCATCAGCAGCAGGAACAGCGGCAGGCCCCAGCTCGCGCTGACCAGCGAGCGCGGGTTGAGGTTTTCGGTAAACGTCATGTGGTACATGTGCGGCATCACGATCGCCGACGCGAAGAACACCAGCAACAGCGTGCGCCACGGTCCCTCCTGCAGGGGCGTATGCAGGGCGGCGAGGGCGGTCTGGTTCTGTAGCAGCCAAAGCTCAAGCTGTTGCGGACCATCAAACACGCCGTACAGGGCATAGAGGCCGACGCCGCCGATGGCGATCAGCTTGATCACCGATTCGAAGGCGATGGCGAACACCAGGCCTTCGTGTTTTTCCCGGGTTGCGATGTGCCGGGAGCCAAAGAAAATCGTGAACAGGATGATCAAGGCGCAGAAACTCAGCGCGACCCGGTGCTGCACCGGTTCGCGGGTGAGGATGCTGATGGAGTCGGCCACGGCCTGGATCTGCAAAGCCAACAGCGGCAATACGCCCACTAGCATGAAGATCGTGGTCAGGGCACCGGCCCAGGTGCTGCGAAAGCGAAAAGCGAACAGGTCGGCCAGGGACGACAGTTGGTAGGTGCGGGTGATTTTCAGGATCGGGTAGAGCAATACCGGCGCCAGCAGGAACGCGCCCGACACGCCGAGGTAACTGGACAGGAACCCATAGCCGTACTGATACGCCAGCCCGACCGTGCCATAGAACGCCCACGCGCTGGCGTAGACGCCCAGCGACAGGGTGTAGGTCAGCGGGTGGCGGATGATCGCCCGGGGGATCATGCCCCGTTCGCTGATCCAGGCTACACCAAACAGCACTGCCAAGTAGGCGGCGCTGATCAGGATCATCTGGGTCAGGCTAAAGCTCATCGGCATCTTTTTGGCTCTGCAGGATGAAGGTCACGACAATCAGAATCAGCCAGAGCAGATACGGCCGATACCAGGCACCCGTGGCATCGATCCACCAATCCATGATCGCCGGGGAGAACAGGTAAATCCCCACTACCAGGAGCAGGACCAAGCGATAGATATACATCCCGGCCTCTCTTATTTATGCGCGTGCCCGAAAACGTGCGGCGATGGTAACGGATGGGCGCCAAGCTGCAAGGGCCGTCAACGTATTTGCGCTTCGGGCAGGCTCAGTGTGCGCGGGATCTTGGCCGCATCCCAGTGGCGAATGCCCCAATCCAGCAGCTCCCGTGGGCTGGCGTCGGCCAGCTCTGAGCCCGGTTGCTGGCCCAGCGCGCGCAACGCCCGCAACAGCAGCGGCGTGGCCTGATCGGCCGCCAGCGGTGGCGAGCGATAGGACTTACCAAGCTTGTGCCCGTCCGGCTGGGTGATCAGCGGCACGTGCAGGTAACGCGGTTGTGGCAGCCCGAGCAGTTCTTGCAGGTACAACTGGCGCGGCGTGGAGTCCAGCAGGTCGGCGCCGCGCACGATATCGGTGACCCCTTGCCAGGCGTCGTCCAGCACCACCGCCAGTTGATAAGCGTAGAGCCCGTCACGACGGCGAATCACAAAGTCACCGGCCTCGCGGCCCAGATGCTGGCGGAACTCGCCTTGTACCCGGTCAGTGAAGTGGTACTCAAGCTCAGGGACGCGCAGGCGGATGGCGGCGTTTTCGGTGCCATGCCCAGCGTTGCGACACAGTCCCGGATAAATGCCCTGATACGCCTCCAGTTGCTTGCGCGAACAGGTGCAAGCATAGGCCAGGCCCTGGCTGAACAAGCGGTTGATGACTTGCTCGTAAGCGTCATGGCGCTCGCTCTGGCGGACCATCTCGCCGTCCCATTCAAACCCGTAGCTTTCCAGTGCCTTCAAAATCGCCGCTTGCGCGCCCGGCTCTTCCCGGGGCGGGTCAAGATCCTCCATGCGCAGCAACCAGCGCCCGCCGACAGCCCGGGCATCCAGGTATGACGCCAACGCAGCGACCAGCGAGCCGAAATGCAAGTGGCCGCTGGGGGTGGGGGCGAAGCGGCCGATGTAGGGGGTGGTGGCAGTCATGGGGAGAATGTTACTGAGTCCGAGCGGTAGGAATACATATCTTGATGACGAAACCCATCCCCTGTGGGAGCGAGCTTGCTCGCGAAGGCGTCGGATCAGCCAGTATTAAGTTGACTGACACTGCGCTATCGCGAGCAAGCTCGCTCCCACAAGGGATTCGCCGGGCGCATAGAAAGTGCCAGAAACAAAAACGGAGCGTGTGAACGCTCCGTTTTCGTTACAGCCCAGGCAATTACTTGCCGACCTGTTTTTCCTTGATTTCCGCCAGGGTCTTGCAGTCGACACACATGTCGGCAGTCGGACGGGCTTCCAGTCGCTTGACGCCGATTTCGACGCCACAGGACTCGCACCAACCGTATTCTTCGTCTTCGATCAGTTGCAGCGTCTTGTCGATTTTCTTGATGAGCTTACGCTCACGGTCACGGGCACGCAGTTCGAGGCTGAATTCTTCTTCCTGACTGGCACGGTCGGCCGGGTCGGGGAAGTTCGCTGCATCGTCTTTCATGTGATCCACAGTGCGATCGACTTCCTGCATCAAGTCCTGTTTCCACTTATTCAGGATCTTGGTGAAGTGCGCGCGCATGGGGGCGCCCATGTACTCTTCGCCAGGTTGCGAGACGTAAGGCTCAAACCCGCTGAGCGTGTTATTTGGGTTTTGCTTTGCTTGGGTGGGCATGAATGGACCGCCTCTACTCTTGTAATCCACTACGCAGGATTGCTCCATCACCGACACCTGCCGGCCCTGCGGCTGCAAGCGGGCGAACTTACCAGATCAAATCGGGCCGCGCTACTCCCGGTTGTCGAGCCTGCGGCCGTCGGGGGCTTTGTAAAGCGTGGTCGGGTTCGGTTCGGTGCAGATGTAATCCTGCTCAATGCTTGATTCTAGTCAAGCCTGGGCCAATCGCCGGAGTCATTTCCAGCAATCCGAGGGCTCTGACTTCTTTAGGTTCGCGCTCGTTCCCGGCTTGGGTAGAATCGGTTCTTTTTCTTACGTAAGGAAGGCTAATGGCTCAGCCCTATAGTGCGCGCAGCCGCGCCATCGAACCTTTCCATGTGATGGCGCTGCTGGCCCGCGCTAATGAATTGCAAGCCGCCGGGCACGACGTCATCCACCTGGAGATCGGCGAGCCAGACTTCACCACCGCCGAGCCGATCATCCAGGCCGGCCAGGCAGCGCTGGCAGCGGGTAAGACCCGTTACACCGCGGCCCGTGGCATTCCCGAATTACGCGAAGCCATCGCGGGTTTCTATAAGCAGCGCTACGGGGTGGACATTGACCCCCGGCGTATCCTGATCACCCCGGGTGGCTCCGGCGCGTTGCTGCTGGCCAGCGCCCTGCTGGTGGACCCAGGCAAGCACTGGTTGCTGGCCGATCCCGGCTATCCGTGCAACCGTCACTTCCTGCGGTTGGTGGAAGGCGCGGCGCAATTGGTGCCGGTGGGCCCGGATGTGCGTTACCAACTGACGCCGGACCTGGTGAACCGTTATTGGGACCAGGACAGCGTGGGCGCGTTGGTGGCCTCGCCGGCCAACCCGACCGGGACGATCCTCACCCGGGACGAACTGGCCGGGTTGTCCAAGGCCATCCGCGGGCACAACGGCCATCTGGTGGTGGATGAGATCTATCACGGCCTGACCTACGGCACCGACGCCGCCAGCGTGCTGGAAGTCGACGACGACGCCTTTGTTCTTAATAGTTTTTCCAAATATTTCGGCATGACCGGCTGGCGACTGGGTTGGCTGGTGGCGCCTTCGGCCGCCGTCGGCGAGCTGGAAAAGCTTGCGCAGAACCTCTACATCAGCGCACCAAGCATGGCCCAGTACGCGGCCCTGGCCTGTTTCGAACCCGCCACCATCGAGATCTTCGAGCAACGTCGGGCCGAGTTCGCGTTGCGCCGCGACTTTCTGCTGCCGGCTTTGCGTGAGTTGGGCTTCGGTATTGCGGTGGAGCCGCAAGGGGCATTTTACCTCTACGCCGATATCAGCGCGTTCGGCGGCGATGCCTTTGCGTTCTGCCAGTATTTCCTGGAAACCGAACATGTGGCCTTTACGCCAGGTTTGGATTTCGGCCGCCATCAGGCCGGCCACCATGTGCGTTTCGCCTACACCCAGAGCCTGCCGCGGCTACAGGAAGCGGTGGCGCGAATCGAGCGCGGACTGCGGAGCTGGCAAGGCTGATGCGTTTTTCTCCTGCGTTGGAAGAAGGGCGTCTGATTCGACGTTATAAGCGTTTTCTCGCCGATATCGAGACCGTTCATGGCGAACTGCTGACCATTCATTGCCCGAACACCGGCTCGATGCTTAATTGCATGACAGAGGGTGCGCGAGTCTGGTTCAGTCGCTCCAGTGATCCCAAGCGCAAGCTGCCCGGTACTTGGGAAGTCGGCGAAACCCCTCAGGGGCGGCTCGCCTGCATCAACACGGCGCGGGCCAACGCCTTGATCGAAGAGGCCTTGCGCGCCGGGATCATCGCCGAATTGAACGGGTTTACCGGGCTCAAGCGTGAAGTGGCCTATGGTCAGGAAAACAGCCGTATCGATTTCCGGCTGGACTACGACAACCGTTCGGCCTGGGTCGAAGTCAAAAGTGTCACGCTGGGTTTCGATGGCACGAACGTGGCGGCGTTTCCCGACGCGGTGACCCAGCGCGGGGCCAAACATCTGCGCGAACTCGCCTGCCTGGCCCGGGAAGGTGTGCGGGCGGTGCAGCTGTATTGCGTGAACCTGAGCGGCATTGAGGCCGTGCGTCCGGCGCAGGAAATCGACCCGCTGTATGCGGCCGCCTTGCGCGACGCGGTGGCGGCAGGTGTCGAGGTGCTGGCTTATGGGGTCAGCCTGACGCCGGAGGAGATGTGGGTGGACCGTCCATTGCCGGTACTGCTCGAACCGCTACAGCTCGACCCAGATCCCTTGTTCGTCCTCCCGGCTGTCTAACGCCGCCAGGAATTGACCGGCGCAGGGACCGGCCACGCACTCACCGTCCTCGATCAGGAACAGTGCGCCATGGGTGGCGCACTGGATCAGGCTGGCGCTGGGGTCGAGAAACTGGTCGGGTTGCCATTCCAGTGGCACGCCGCGGTGCGGGCAGCGGTTGAGGTACGCATAAACCCGGCCTGCGCGGCGCACGATCAGCACCTTGCGGCCATTGATGTCGAAGCCACGACTGCCGTTGTCAGGCAATTGGGCAGCGGTACAAAGAAGCTTCATGTGTGTCTCGATATTTGTGTTGAAGAGCCCCTGTGGGAGCGAGCTTGCTCGCGATGACGGCGCCACATTGAACACTTCAGTGACTGACACACCGCTATCGCGAGCAGCTCGCTCCCACAGGTTTCGTGTGGCAAAAGGTTCATGCTTGACGGTCAAATGAAAACAATTATCAAATGGCGCCTTCTTCGCAGGTGACTGAGGATACTTGGCCTGGCACGTCCATGCCCGGTCCTGTGAACAACTTCTTTGAGGAAGCTGCCTGATGCGCCTGAATATCCGTGTTGTTTGGTTGTGTGTCGCACTGCTGGCCAGCCCGTGGGCCACTGCGGCCGATTTGCCGCAGCGCTGGGTCAGCGCCGGTGGTGCCTTGTCGGAGTGGGTCAGCGCGCTGGGTGGTGAATCGAAACTGGTGGGTGTGGACACCACCAGCCAGCATCCCGAATCCTTGCGGGCCCTGCCGAGTATCGGTTATCAGCGTCAGCTGTCGGCGGAAGGCGTGCTGAGCCTGCGCCCGCAGATCCTGGTGGGCACTGAAGAAATGGGGCCGCCCCCGGTGCTGTCGCAGATCCGCGGCGCCGGCGTACAGGTCGAACTGTTCTCGGCCACGCCGGATCTGCCGACCCTGCAAGGCAATTTGCGGCACCTGGGGCAATTGCTGGGGGCCGAGGCCCTGGCCGCGCAGCTGTTCGACGGTTATCAACAGCAGCTTGCCCAACAAAAAGCCCGGGTGAGCGAAATCCAACTCAAGCAAAAGACGCCCGGCGTGTTGCTGTTGATCGGGGGCGCCGGCGGCAAACCCTTGGTTGCCGGCAAGGGCACCGCCGCCGACTGGCTGTTGCAGCAGGCGGGTGGTCACAATCTGGCGACCCATAGCGGTTACAAGCCATTTTCCATGGAGAACCTCGCCGGGCTGAATCCTGAGGTGCTGGTCTTCGCCGACCGTGCCTTGAAGGGTGAAGAAGCCCGCGCGGCATTGTTCAAGGAAAACCCGATCCTTGCCTCGACCCGGGCCGCCAGGGATGGACGCGTCATGGAACTTGACCCGACGTTGTTGGTGGGCGGGCTGGGGCCACGGTTGCCGCAAAGCCTGGTGAAACTGACGGATGGGTTCTATCCGGCCGCGTCGGCCAAGGCGCCATGAGGCCGGTGGTCAAGCCGCGCACCTTATTCATCGGCCTGAGCCTGCTGTGCCTGTTGGCGATCTGGCTGTCCCTGGCCCTGGGGCCGGTGAGCTTGCCGCTGTTCGACACCTTGCGCGCCGCGTTGCGCCTGCTGGGTCTGCCGGTCGCTGCCGATGGTCTGGAGCAGGCTGAGCTGATCCTCGGCCAGATCCGTTTGCCGCGCACCTTGCTGGGGTTGGCGGTGGGTGGAGTGCTGGCATTGTCCGGTGTGGCGATGCAGGGCCTGTTCCGCAACCCGCTGGCCGACCCGGGGCTGGTGGGCGTGTCCAGCGGCGCGGCGCTGGGGGCGGCCTTCGCGATTGTCGCTGGTTCGGCGCTGGGTGGGTTGCCCGAAGCGTTCGGCCCTTATGTGTTGTCGTTGTGTGCGTTTCTTGGCGGGCTTGGGGTCACGGCCCTGGTCTATCGCCTCGGTCGGCGCAACGGCCAGACCCACGTGGCGACCATGCTCCTGGCCGGCATCGCCCTGACCGCGTTGTCCGGTTCGGCGGTCGGCCTGTTCACCTACCTGGCGGACGACGCGACCCTGCGCACCCTGACGTTCTGGAACCTGGGCAGTCTTAACGGCGCCAGCTATGCGCGGTTGTGGCCGTTGTTGCTGGTCAGCGCCGGCGTGGCGCTCTGGTTGCCACGTCGGGCCCGAGCGCTCAATGCGCTGTTGTTGGGTGAGTCCGAAGCGGCCCATTTGGGCGTTGATGTTGAAGGCCTCAAGCGTGAATTGGTGTTCTGCACGGCCCTGGGCGTTGGCGCGGCGGTGGCGGCAGCGGGCATGATCGGTTTTGTCGGGTTGGTGGTGCCGCATTTGGTGCGACTGATAGCGGGCCCGGACCATCGCGTGTTGCTGCCAGCTTCAGTGTTGGCAGGTGCCAGCCTGCTGCTGTTCGCCGATCTGGTGGCACGCTTGGCGCTGGCCCCGGCGGAACTGCCGATTGGTATCGTCACGGCCTTTATCGGGGCGCCTTTCTTCCTTTATTTATTGTTGCGAGGGCGCGCCTGATGTTGCGAGCGCAGAACCTGCACATTCATCGTGGTCGGCAAAGCGTGCTGGCGGACGTCGATCTGCAACTCAATCCCGGTGAAGTGCTCGGCGTGCTTGGGCCCAATGGCGCGGGGAAAAGTACCTTGCTGGCCGGCCTGTGCGGTCAATTGCGTCCGGCCCAGGGCCAGGTTTGGCTCGACGATCGACCGCTGGCCCAGTGGGACGGTGCCGAGCGCGCTCGCCGCCTGGCGGTCTTGCCGCAGTCCTCGACCCTGGACTTTGCGTTCCGTGTCGAGGAAGTCGTCGGCATGGGGCGCCTGCCGCATCAGAGTGGCCGGGTACGCGATGAGCAAATCGTCGCCTCGGCGCTACAAGCCGCGGACGCGGCGCATCTGCACGGACGCAGTTACCTGGCGTTGTCCGGGGGCGAGCGTCAGCGGGTGCATCTGGCGCGGGTGTTGGCACAACTGTGGCCGGGTGAGGCGGGTCAAACTTTGTTGCTGGACGAGCCGACCTCGATGCTCGACCCACTGCATCAGCACACCATCCTGCAGGCGGTGCGTGAATTCGCCGATCGCGGCGCTGCCGTGTTGGTGATCCTGCATGACCTGAACCTGGCGGCGCGTTACTGTGATCGTCTGTTGCTGCTTGCGTCTGGCCGGCCCGTGGCCCTGGACACGCCGCAGCAGGTGCTGCGCCCGGAACCGCTCAAAGCGGTGTTTGGCCTGGAAGTGCTGGTGCAGTCCCATCCGGAGCGCGGGCATCCATTGATCATTGCCCGTTGAGGGTTTCTTGAGGATGTAGACGTGCGGCTGATCCTGATCCTGGCATTGAGTGTCTTGACGGCTTGTCAGAGCATTGCGCCGCCCCCGGTCAGCGGGCGGATCCGAGACTTGCACACTGGTCAGGTCGTCACGCCCCAGGCGCTGGTCGAGCGTTTGGCGACAGCGTCTCGAGTGGTGGTGGGTGAAAAACACGACAATCGCGATCACCACGCGCTACAGCTATGGCTGCTTCAGGCCTTGGCCGAGAGGCGGGCTCAAGGCAGTCTGTTGCTGGAAATGCTGACGCCGCAGCAGCAACCACGGATTGCTGCCGTTCGCCAGTTATCGACCTTGCCGAAGGACCTGCCCGGTGCGCTGGATTGGTCGCCGGGCTGGGACTGGAGCCTGTATGGGCCTGTCATCGAGTTCGTCTTGACGCAACCTTATCCTTTGCTGGCGGCCAATCTGGACGCCGCCGAGATCCAGCGTTTCTATCGGCAAGCGCCGGGCTTGAGCGGCGTTCGCACCAATGCGACGGTTGTGAAGGGGGAACTGCTGGGACAGATCCGTGAATCCCACTGCGGCCTGCTGCCTGAATCGCAAATGCCGGCGATGCTGGCGGTCCAGCAGCAGCGTGACCGGCGCATGGCTGAACGTCTACTGGACGCGCCCACCCCCGCATTGTTGTTCGCCGGCGCCTGGCATGGGCGAAAGGATGTTGGTGTGCCGCTGCATGCGCTGGATCTTGGGGCCAGCGAAGCTCCGATCGTCTTGATGCTGGCCGAGGAAGGCCGCGACGTGACATCAACCATGGCCGACTATGTGTGGTACACCCCGGCCACACCGCCTCAGGATTACTGCGCACAGATGCGTGAACACACCAAGGGGTGAGATCGCGCTAAAGAAGAGAGGCTTTTTCCAGGCAAAAAAAGACCCGGCAAAAGCCGGGTCAAATAACCGTGATTAGCCTGATGAGGAGATATCTGAGAGTCCGAACCAAGGGCTGTTCAAATATCGACCAGTCTCGCGACCGGATGTGGTAATCATAGCGATTCTCATTACCATGTCAAACATTGTTTTTCGATTTCCCGAAATAACCTGAACGGTTACCACGTCAGTCGGCAAAACGAGGGTAGTCAGGCTTTATGCCGCGTCGAGATAGCGTCCAGTTGTTGATTCAGGGCTTCCTTGCGTTCGGCGGGGAGGTCGTTCCAGTGCACATCCATCAATGCGCCTTCGATCGCATACAGCAACACCTTGGAAGCCCGGAAGCCGCGAGTGCGCACGGCCCGATAGGCGTCCACCGCGCCAAGCCGGCGTAGATCCGAGGCGCTGTGTATACCGACGGCATGCAGCCACTGGGCTGATGTCTTGCCGAGATTCTTCAGGTGTTGCAACTCATCATTCATCGAGCCTCCTTGCGACGGCCGATTGGTGCATTGGGCAAGCTTCTGAGCAGTGTAGCGGTCAGTAGGAAAAGCGTGATTCTTTGGTGGGATTCGACGCAAAAGCTTCTAATGCATTACGCACGATGCGGTGGGAAGGTGCCGCACGATACGTCCTCCAGCGCGGGCGGGGGCGCTGGAGTTCGGGTCGGTCTGTGGCGGGGCGGCCGCGTCTTGGCCTACCCGGTTTCCACAGGATCAGCGGGTGCGGTAACGCAGCCGGGTGCCGAAGTTCATCGACATCAGAATCTCGTCGGCAGACAGCTCAGGCGGGAAGTAGGCGCCGGATATCTGCGCGTGGGCCAGGCTCGCGCCTTCCAGTGACGCTTTGCGAAAATCGATGCCGCGCAAATCAGCGGAGCGGAAGTAAGCGTCGCTGAAATCAACGTCGTCGGCGTTCAGTTCCCGCAGATCAAGGCCACGAAAATCACCGCCGCGCATGTCGACCGGACCTTGAGGGCGCTCACTGTTGAAACCTGCAATATCGTCTTTGCGCAGCAAGGCATAAAGCGGGGTATTGAGAAGCTTGGGGAGGCTCATTTCATAGCACCTGTTGGTTTTATGACGCCAGTATAGTGCCACTATTTGGCGGCCGTGAAGCCGGGTCTCGCTTCACGGCCGAAATAGTTTTCTACAGGCCTGGCAGGCGCTGACGGATCTGCGCAACCACGACGTCGAGGGTACCGCTTTCGTTGGTTTGGACCCGTTTGCTGCAAAGGATTTCCGTCGGGGTCAGGGCTTCACGGCTGGCCTGTTGTGCAGCGATGACCGCCAGAGTCGCGTCCGAGGGGTCTTTCTGATCGGCCTGACGCTGCGCGAGTCTGGCTTCGATGACCGCTTGCGGTGCGTTGCAGTCGAGAATCAGGAATGGTGCGCCCGTGGCTTCAGCCACTTTCGCTGCTGCATCGCGCTGGTCGCGCTTGAGGTAGGTGGCGTCGACCACCACCGGGAATCCGGCGTGCAGGATCATGTCGGCGATTTCATGCAGGCGCGCGTAGGTGGCGCTGCTGGCGTCGCTGCTATAGATACCGGCTTGTGGATCGTTGGGCACATGTTGCTCGCCGAACAGGCGCTTGCG
Source organism: Pseudomonas viciae (assembly GCF_004786035.1). Lineage (NCBI taxonomy): Bacteria > Pseudomonadati > Pseudomonadota > Gammaproteobacteria > Pseudomonadales > Pseudomonadaceae > Pseudomonas > Pseudomonas viciae. Next base: position 5,675,906 of record NZ_CP035088.1, on the reverse strand, counting down.
CTCTACGTCCGAACGCAGGCGAATCGCCCCCAGTGCTTCCACCAGGCGCATGGCGACGTGGCTTTTGCCTACGGCCGAAACGCCGTGGGTAATGGCCAGGAAATGTGACGGAATGGTGCTGTAGCTTTCGGCCAGGTTGGCGTAGTTGCGGTATTGGCGAAGGGTGGTGGCGCGCTGCACCGGATCGGCTTCGGCCGGCATGCTGAACAGCGCAACCTTGGCGCGGACCAGGGCACGATAGGCCTTATAGAAGTTCAGCAGTTCAAGGCCCCGGTAATCGCCGGTCAGTTCCAGGTATTGGCTGACGAAGCGCCGCGCCAGCGACTTGAGGCCACGGTCTTCCAAGTCCATCGCCAGGAACGCGGTGTCGGCGTAGACGTCGGTGAAGCGGAAGGGCTCGTTGAATTCGATGCAGTCGAAAATCACCACTTTGCCGTCGATCAGCGTGATGTTACCCAGGTGGATATCGCCATGGCATTCGCGGATGAAACCTTCGGCCTTGCGTTGGATGAACAGCGACTTGAGACGATCAAAGCTGCTTTCAGCCCAGGCTTGCAGCGCTTCGAGTTGCAACAGGTCAGCTTTGTCGCTGAGGAACGGGCGGATCTGTTCGAAGTTCTGCCGCACCGGCGCCATCACGCTGTCCGGGGTGCCGGCCGCATTGTCGGCTGGCACTTTGGGCGTGGAAAGGTGGAACTGGGCGATCTGCGTGGCCATTTCGTCGATGTGGGCGGTGGTCAGTTCACCGTTGGCTTGCAGCGTGCTGAGCAGTTGGCTCTGGGGGAACTGACGCATCTTCAGGGCATATTCGATGGCCGGACCATCGCCCGCCAATTGCGGCGCTTCGGCACTGCCGGTAATTGGCAGGACTTCCAGGTACAGGTCCTGGGTCAAGCGCTGGTTAAGGCGCAGCTCTTCGCCACAGAAATGCTTGCGTGCCTCGAGACTGGTGAAATCGAGGAAACCGAAGTTCACCGGCTTTTTGAATTTGTAGGCGTATGGCCCGGTGAGCAATACCCAGGAAATGTGGGTTTCGATGACCTGGAACCCTTCGACGGGATGCGGGTAGAGGGCCGGGTTTTGCAGGGCGGCGATCAGGGATTGGCTCACGGGCGGTCCTTCAGAGACTGGAAAATTCAAGGCCGTCATTATGGCCGCAAGCGACGTTAACGCAAACCTCGTCGGGCTCATGTTGAACCGCCGCAAAGTGCGTATAATCCGCCGCCATGACTCGTACCCGATCCCCCCGTACCCCCAAGAAACCACCCGCCAGCCGCCTGCGGCCCTGGCTGGGCTGGGCCCTTAAACTTAGCCTGGTGGGCCTTGTCGTGCTCGCCGGTTTTGCGGTCTATCTCGATGCCGTGGTCCAGGAGAAGTTCTCCGGCAAGCGCTGGACGATCCCGGCCAAGGTCTACGCCAGGCCGCTGGAGCTGTTCGTCGGACAGAAGCTGAGCAAGGATGATTTCCTGACCGAACTCGATGCCTTGGGTTATCGCCGTGAAAGCGTGGCCAATGGTCCGGGTGCGGCCTCGGTCAATGGCAATACCGTCGACCTCAATACCCGCGGTTTCCAGTTCTATGAAGGCATGGAGCAGGCGCAACCGGTGCGGGTGCGCTTCTCTGGCGACTATGTAGCTGCGCTGACTGGCGCCAACAATGCGAGCTTGTCGGTGGTGCGCCTCGAGCCGCTGTTGATTGGTGGCCTTTACCCCAAGAACCTTGAAGACCGGATCCTGATCAAGATCGACCAGGTTCCGCCGTTCCTGCTCGATACGCTGATCGCCGTCGAAGACCGCGACTTCTACCATCACTTCGGCGTCTCGCCCAAGTCGATTGCCCGGGCCATTTGGGTCAACACCTCCTCCGGCCATATGCGCCAGGGCGGCAGTACCCTGACCCAGCAGTTGGTCAAGAACTTCTACCTGACCAACGAGCGCAGTCTGTCTCGTAAGCTCACCGAAGCCATGATGGCGCTGCTGTTGGAGCTGCACTACGACAAGCCGGAGATCCTGGAGGCGTACCTCAACGAGGTGTTTATCGGCCAGGACGGTCAGCGGGCGGTGCATGGTTTCGGTCTCGCCAGCCAGTTCTTCTTCAGCCAGCCATTGTCCGAGCTCAAGCTGCATCAGGTGGCGTTGCTGGTGGGCATGGTCAAGGGGCCGTCTTCCTACAACCCGCGGCGTAATCCGGAGCGTGCCCTCGAGCGGCGCAATCTGGTGCTCGACCTGTTGCAACAACAAGGCGTGGCGACCGCCGAGCAGGTTGAAGCGGCAAAGAAAATGCCACTGGGCGTGACCAAGCGCGGCAGTCTGGCGGACAGCTCGTTCCCAGGCTTCATGGACCTGGTCAAGCGCCAGCTGCGTGAAGACTACCGCGACGAAGACTTGACCGAAGAAGGTCTGCGCATCTTCACCAGTTTCGACCCGATCCTACAGATGAAGGCCGAAGCCTCGGTCGAGGACACCTTCAAACGGCTGGGCGGGCGCAAGGGCGCTGACGAAGTCGAAGCCGCCATGGTGGTGACCAACCCGGAAACCGGCGAAGTCCAGGCCATGATCGGCAGCCGCCAGGCCAGCTTCGCCGGTTTTAACCGGGCGCTGGACGCTGTGCGGCCGATCGGCTCGCTGATCAAGCCGGCGGTGTACCTTACCGCGCTGGAGAAACCGAGCCAGTACACGCTGACCAGTTGGCTGTCGGACGAAACGTTCTCGGTCAAAGGGGCGGATGGGCAGGTCTGGAAACCGCAGAACTACGATCGCCGCTCCCACGGGACGGTGTTCCTGTACCAGGGGCTGGCGCATTCCTACAACCTCTCGACGGCTCGCCTCGGGTTGGAAATCGGCGTGCCGAACGTACTCAAGACCCTGGCGCGCCTGGGGGTAAGCCGCGAATTCCCGGCTTTCCCATCGATGCTGCTGGGGGCTGGTGGTCTCACGCCAATCGAAGTGGCGGCCATGTACCAGACCCTGGCCAACGGTGGTTTCAATACGCCGATGCGCGGGATCCGTAGCGTGCTGACCGCCGATGGCGAACCGCTCAAGCGTTACCCGTTCCAGATCCAGCAGCGTTTTGATCCGGCTTCCATTTATCTGATCCAGAGCGCGATGCAGCGGGTCATGCGTGAAGGCACCGGCAGTTTGGTTTATAACGTGCTGCCCCGGACCTTGAACCTGGCGGGCAAGACCGGTACCAGTAACGATTCGCGCGACAGCTGGTTTGCCGGTTTCAGCCAGGATCTGCTGGCGGTGGTCTGGCTTGGACGTGATGATAACGGCAAGACCCCGTTCACCGGCGCCACGGGGGCGTTGCAGGTCTGGACCAGTTTCATGCGCAAGGCTGACCCATTGCCGTTGGACATGCCACAACCGGACAATATCGTTCAGGCCTGGGTCGATTCGCGCACTGGACAAGGTTCCGACGCCAATTGCCCGGGCGCTGTACAGATGCCGTATATTCGCGGCAGCGAGCCGCCACCCGGTGCTGCCTGTGGCAGCACGAGTCCCGCCGAGTCGGTGATGGATTGGGTCAAGGATTGGGTGAATTAAGCAAAGAGGGTTTCAAGTGAACAAGTGGTTGATTCCAGCGGTAACGGCCGTGGCTTTGCTCAGTGGCTGCTCTACCGTACAGCGCGGTTCGATTCCGGTCGTTGATTCCGGCACCGCTGTTTCCAACAGTGAGCGGATCTCGGCCAACGGCGGTTTCCGGCAAACGACGGTAAAGCGGCCGGTGCAGGGCCAGCCTCAGGCGATCCCTCAAGGCGACACCGGTGTCGTGGTGATGGTGCCGGGTGGTGGCGCTACGACCTCGGCGCCGATCAGCAGCACGCCGATCACGCCGGGCCCCATTACCCCGGGGCCTATCGAGACCTCGCCGATCGATCAGGGCAGCTACAGCATGCCTTCGACGCCGAGCCGCATTCCGTCGGCCAGTTCGGGTGGTTTGTCCGCCGATGAGCAATTGGACGGCCCGGTGCTGGCCCTGCTCACTACCGCGCAACAGCAGCAGGCCGGCGGCGACCTCAATGGTGCGTCCTCCAGCCTGGAGCGTGCCCAGCGAGTAGCACCGCGTGAACCGCAGGTGCTTTATCGCCTGGCCCAGGTGCGCATGGCCCAGGGCGATGCGCCGCAAGCCGAACAACTCGCCCGTCGCGGCCTGACACTCACCAGCGGTCGTCCGGCGCTTCAGGCCAGCCTGTGGGAATTGATCGCCCAGGCTCGCGAGAAACAAGGCGATTCCGCTGGCGCGGCGTTGGCCCGTCAGAAGGCTAAGGTTTCGCTCTGATGGATACGCGTTTTCCCCTGATTGCCGAGCAGTTGCTGCTGATCGAGCGGGAGTTGAGGGTCCAAGGCTGGTGGAGCAGCGTTTCGCCTTCCGTCGAAGCGCTGGCCAGCGTCGAGCCGTTCGCGGTGGATACCCTGGACTTCGAGCAATGGCTGCAATGGATTTTCCTGCCACGGATGAAAGCCATCCTGGAAAATGACCTGCCGCTGCCCAACGCCTCAGGCATCCTCGCCATGGCTGAAATGGTCTATGCCCAGCGGCCAGGGCAGGGCATCGAGTTGCAGCGGCTGCTGTCGCAGTTTGACCAGTTGATCAGCGACGTCGGTTGATCGCTATTACTGGCAATGTTCTTCGATCTGCTTGCGGGTCTCATCGATCCGCTGGCGTCGCTCTTCATCGGTGAGGCGACGCATTTCCCCTTCCACGTCCTCACGCACCCTCGGGTTGTTCTGCAATTGCGCCAGGTTGGTCCGGGCCTGATCGCAGAACATCTTGAGCTGGGCCTGCTGTTCTGCGATCTGTTTCTTTACCTGTTGATCGATAGCCTTCTGGTCGCCAATGACTCCACCAGAGGGGGGCGCTGGTGGTTTAGCGACGGACGGCGAGGACTTGATCACGGTCGTGGTCTGCACGCCTTCGGGCGGCTGGGCTCCGAAATGCGTCACGCCTTGGGCGTCCACCCATTTGTAGACCTGACCGGCCATGCAGGTCGGGCTCAGGCCAACCAGCAAGCTGGCCATCAAGAAGAACATTCGCATGCTGTTTCCTTGTCGTGGGTTGCGCAATTGAAGCTAACACAGTTGCCGTTTAAAGGTTTTTTCTTGCGTTCTCATGCGCTTACTTCGAATAAAGTACATTGACGACTTGACTTGCAGAAGACGAAACAGAAGAATCCAAAGTCCGCTGTAGAGGGACTGCCAGAAGCAGACCCACTCGGCAGATCATGAGGCGCACATCCGCGCCGACCTGTTACACCCGCAACGCGTTACCTCGCGCTGGGTGGGAAAGGCCCGCAACACTTGGGACGATCCCAATACTTGCTCAGTCAGTGCTGACGTAGTCGGCGACCACCGTCGCTCATGCTCTGCCGAGAAGTAAACCTATTAAGACCCGTCCCCTTGTTGTGGGTCGGTATTCTGGCGTTTTAGAGGTGAACAACGTGGAGCTTTTATCTGGCGGTGAGATGCTCGTCCGCTTTTTGCGTGACGAAGGCGTCAAATATATCTACGGGTACCCCGGTGGTGCTCTTCTTCATGTCTATGATGCCCTGTTCAAAGAACCGGAAGTGACCCATATCCTGGTTCGTCACGAGCAGGCGGCCACTCATATGGCTGACGGCTATGCCCGTGCCACCGGCAAGGCCGGCGTGGTACTGGTGACTTCCGGTCCAGGCGCCACGAACGCCATCACCGGTATCGCCACGGCGTACATGGACTCTATCCCGATGGTGATCATCTCCGGTCAGGTGCCTAGCACTATGGTCGGCACCGATGCGTTCCAGGAAACCGACATGATCGGTATTTCCCGGCCGATCGTGAAGCACAGCTTCATGATCAAGCACGCGTCGGAAATCCCGGAAGTCATGAAGAAGGCCTTCTACCTGGCTGAGTCCGGTCGTCCGGGCCCGGTCGTGGTCGATGTCCCCAAAGACATGACCAACCCGGCCGAGAAGTTCGAATACATCTTCCCGAAAAAAGCCAAGCTGCGTTCCTACAGTCCGGCCGTACGCGGTCACTCCGGGCAAATCCGCAAGGCAGCTGAAATGCTGCTGGCGGCCAAGCGCCCTGTGTTGTACTCCGGCGGTGGTGTGATCCTTGGCGGTGGCTCAGCGCCGCTGACTGAACTGGCAAAAATGCTCAACCTGCCGGTCACCAATACCCTGATGGGCCTGGGTGCCTACCCGGGCACCGATCGCCAGTTCATCGGCATGCTCGGCATGCACGGCAGCTACACCGCCAACCTGGCGATGCACCATGCCGATGTGATCCTGGCAGTCGGCGCGCGCTTCGACGACCGTGTCATCAACGGCCCGGCGAAGTTCTGCCCGAACGCCAAGATCATCCACATCGACATCGACCCGGCGTCCATCTCCAAGACCATCAAGGCAGACGTGCCGATTGTCGGTCCGGTAGAGAGCGTGCTGACCGAAATGGTCGCCATCCTCAAGGAAATCGGCGAGGCTCCGAACAAGGAGTCCGTGGCCAGTTGGTGGAAGCAGGTTGATGAATGGCGTGGCGATCGTGGCCTGTTCCCTTATGACAAGGGCGACGGCAGCATAATCAAGCCGCAGACCGTAATCGAAACCCTGTGCGAAGTGACCAAGGGCGATGCCTTTGTGACCTCCGACGTGGGCCAGCACCAGATGTTCGCCGCGCAGTACTACAAGTTCAACAAGCCCAACCGCTGGATCAACTCCGGTGGCCTGGGCACCATGGGCTTCGGTTTTCCGGCGGCCATGGGCATCAAGTTGAGTTTTCCGGATGCCGACGTTGCCTGTGTCACGGGCGAGGGCAGCATCCAGATGAACATCCAGGAACTGTCCACCTGCCTGCAATACGGTTTGCCGGTGAAGATCGTCATCCTGAACAACGGTGTGTTGGGCATGGTTCGCCAGTGGCAGGACATGAGCTACGGCAGCCGTCACTCGCATTCCTACATGGAATCGCTGCCTGATTTCGTCAAGCTCGCAGAGGCCTACGGTCACGTCGGCGTACGCATCACCGAATCGAAAGATTTGAAGTCGAAGATGGAGGAAGCGTTCGCCATGAAGGACCGCCTGGTGGTGATCGATATTGCGGTCGACACCAGTGAGCACGTCTACCCGATGCAGATCAAAGACGGCTCCATGCGCGATATGTGGCTGAGCAAGACGGAGCGTACCTAATCATGCGACATATTATTTCCCTGCTTCTGGAAAACGAACCGGGTGCTCTGTCTCGTGTAGTGGGCCTGTTCTCGCAGCGCAACTACAACATCGAAAGCCTGACCGTGGCGCCAACCGAAGACCCGACCCTGTCGCGTCTGACGCTGACCACTGTTGGCCACGATGAAATCATCGAGCAGATCACCAAAAACCTGAACAAGCTGATCGAGGTGGTCAAGCTGGTGGACCTGTCGGAAAGCGCTCACATCGAGCGCGAACTGATGCTGGTCAAGGTCAAGGCCACCGGCGCACAGCGTGCCGAGATCAAACGCACTACCGATATTTATCGTGGGCAGATCGTCGATGTCAGCGCCAGCGTCTATACCGTTCAGTTGACCGGTACCAGCGACAAGCTCGACAGCTTCATTCAATCGATCGGCACTGCCTCGATTCTGGAAACCGTACGCAGTGGCGTCACCGGGATTGCCCGTGGCGACAAAGTACTGAGCATCTAAACCAAATTAGCGAATGGCCTGAAAGGCCGGATAGAGGGGAAATTCATGAAAGTTTTCTACGATAAAGACTGCGACCTGTCGATCATCCAGGGTAAGAAAGTCGCCATCATCGGCTACGGTTCCCAAGGTCACGCCCAGGCGTGCAATCTGAAAGACTCCGGCGTTGACGTGACTGTTGGCCTGCGTAAGGGCTCGGCCACCGTTGCCAAGGCTGAGGCCCATGGCCTGAAAGTCACCGACGTGGCTTCCGCCGTTGCTGCCGCCGACCTGGTCATGATCCTGACCCCGGACGAGTTCCAGTCTGCCCTGTACAAAAACGAAATCGAGCCGAACATCAAGAAAGGCGCCACCCTGGCCTTCTCCCACGGCTTCGCGATCCACTACAACCAGGTTGTGCCACGCGCCGACCTCGACGTGATCATGATCGCGCCGAAGGCCCCGGGCCACACCGTACGTTCCGAGTTCGTGAAAGGCGGCGGTATCCCTGACCTGATCGCGATCTACCAGGATGCGTCCGGCAATGCCAAGAACGTGGCCCTGTCCTACGCAGCTGGCGTCGGCGGCGGTCGTACCGGCATCATCGAAACTACCTTCAAGGACGAGACCGAAACCGACCTGTTCGGCGAACAAGCCGTTCTGTGCGGCGGTACCGTCGAGTTGGTCAAAGCCGGCTTCGAAACCCTGGTTGAAGCGGGCTACGCGCCAGAAATGGCCTACTTCGAGTGCCTGCACGAACTGAAGCTGATCGTTGACCTCATGTACGAAGGCGGTATCGCCAACATGAACTACTCGATCTCCAACAACGCTGAATACGGCGAATACGTGACCGGTCCGGAAGTGATCAACGCCGAGTCCCGCCAGGCTATGCGCAACGCCCTGAAACGCATTCAGGATGGCGAATACGCCAAGATGTTCATCAGTGAAGGCGCCACCGGCTATCCTTCGATGACCGCCAAGCGTCGTAACAACGCCGCTCACGGTATTGAAATCATCGGCGAGCAACTGCGCTCGATGATGCCGTGGATCGGTGCCAACAAGATCGTCGACAAGGCCAAGAACTAAGTCGCGAGCTTGATCGAAAAACGCGGCCTTGGCCGCGTTTTTTCGTTTGGGCGGTGGCTTCTGGTATAAAGCTGCATCGTTTGCGGTCGAACCGTCGTCCCAGACACCTGTCGAATTTTTTCACACCGTTGCAAGGTATTGTCCATGAGCGAACGTCCCGACGAGCCAAACCAGGCTCCTGACGCCGAAAGCCTGCTACCCATCGATGAGCACATCGAAGAAGGCCATGACGCTGAAGGCCGTAAGGTCCGGCATCGTGGCATCTATCTGCTGCCGAATCTGTTCACCACCGCGAACCTGTTCGCCGGTTTCTATTCCATCATCAGTTCCATGAGCGCTCAGGCCGCGTTGAGCGCCGGTGACAGTGCTGGGGCGAGTCGTTACTTCGCCTTCGCTGCCATTGCGATCTTTGTTGCCATGGTGCTCGACGGTCTGGACGGGCGCGTGGCCCGCATGACCAATACCCAGAGCGCTTTCGGTGCCGAGTACGATTCGCTGTCCGACATGGTGGCCTTCGGCGTGGCGCCGGCTTTGTTAGCTTTCGGCTGGGCGCTGGGGGACATGGGCAAGGTCGGCTGGATGGTCGCCTTCATCTATGTAGCCGGTGCGGCGTTGCGCCTGGCGCGTTTCAACACCCAAGTAGGCAAGGCTGACAAGCGTTACTTCATCGGCTTGGCCAGTCCGGCAGCTGCAGGTGTGGTGGCCGGTGTGGTCTGGGCATTCAGCGACTATGGCATCCAGGGTTCGAAAATGTCGTTCCTGGTGGCGTTGCTGGTAGCGGCGGCCGGGATGCTGATGGTCAGCAACATCAAGTACAACAGCTTCAAGGAGTTGGACTTGAAGGGGCGTGTGCCATTCGTTGCGATTCTGGCGGTGGTGCTGGTGTTCGCGGTGGTCTTCAGTGATCCGCCGCGAATTCTGTTACTGGTATTCCTCGCTTACGCGGCGTCCGGCCCGGTTCAATACCTGTTGCACTTGCGTCGCCACAAAAGCGCCGAGTGATGTAATTTCCCCCATACTCCGCAGTCTATTGGTGCACCTGCCCTCCAATACTGCGGAGTTGTCATGCTAATCAAGATCCCCAAGTCGTCCGACTGCCGTGAATCGGACGTCACGCCCGAATCCCTCTATCTATCTCGTCGTCAAATGCTGGGCGCAACCATGGCCGGCCTTGCCGTGAGCGGCCTGCCGCGTTGGGCCAGTGCTGCCGACGCGGCGCGGTATGCCGATGTCGAGCCCGGCAAGGCGCCATCCTGGTTTGCCGAGAAACTGCCGTCCACTCAATGGGGCGCGGTCACGGTCAAGAATGAGCCCATTACGCCGTTCAAAGACGCCACCCACTACAACAACTTCTATGAGTTCGGGACCGATAAGGGCGACCCGGCGGCGAATGCCGGATCCTTGAAAACCGAACCCTGGAGCGTGGTGGTGGACGGGGAGGTGGGCAAGCCGGGGCGTTATGGGTTGGAAGACTTCATGAAGCCCTATCAGTTGGAGGAGCGGATTTATCGACTGCGCTGTGTCGAAGCCTGGTCGATGGTCATCCCGTGGATTGGCTTTCCCATTTCCGCACTGCTCAAGCAGATCGAGCCGACCTCCAAGGCCAAATACATCCGCTTCGAAACCCTGCAGGATCCCAAAACCATGCCCGGGCAGCGCTCCGGCTTCGCCTTGATCGACTGGCCTTATGTCGAGGGCTTGCGATTGGACGAGGCAATGAACCCGCTGGCAATCCTGGCGGTAGGAATGTACGGACGGGAGTTGCCGAACCAGAACGGCGCGCCGTTGCGGTTGGTGGTGCCGTGGAAGTACGGTTTCAAAAGTGTGAAGTCGATTGTACGTATCAGCCTGGTTAGCGAGCAGCCGAAGACGACCTGGCAGAGTATTGCGTCCGATGAATACGGCTTCTATGCCAACGTCAATCCGACGGTCGATCATCCGCGCTGGACCCAGGCGCACGAACGCCGTTTGCCGAGCGGGTTATTCAGTCCCAATGTTCGCGATACGTTGATGTTCAACGGCTATCAGGATGAAGTCGCTTCTTTATATGCAGGGATGGACTTGAGGAAGGACTACTGATGCGTTTTCCAGTCTGGCGAATTGGCGTCTTTGTCGCCGCGGCGGTTTGGCCGTTGTTCTGGCTTTACGAAGCGTTGATGAACACCTTGGGGCCTGACCCGGGCAA